>CAZZAX010000065.1:0-32062 GCA_964653075.1 uncultured Pirellulales bacterium | reverse complement strand
CAGGAAGTAAGATATTGACCGTTATACGCTAAATAAAAGATTATTGCGGGAGAAGCTTCAATGGAACAAATTACAGAACCGGAAATCGACTTATTTGCCGAGAATTTGCCTTCAATGGAGGAAATTAAGACGCTGTCAGAGCGTGTCCACCGCGGCGAGGCCAACCTGTTAAAATTCGGTGAACAGGTAGAACCACATATGGACAACAACGGACAAAAGGCCCGTCTGGCGGCCGGGATAGGTCTTTATATCTTAGGCAGAAACGCAGATGCAATCGAGAGACTGCAAAAGGCCCAGGACTGTAAAGAGAAATTCATATACCTGGCCTATGCGCTTCGCCGGGCAGGGGAATTCGAGAAGGCCATTGAAAACCTGCAAAAAAGTCTCGAATATGACGCCGACAAAATGAATATAAGCATGGAAAAAACCTCGACATATCGTCACGCGGGGGATTTCGAGGCCGGAGCTAAAGAACTCAAGGCCTGCAAAAACTTCGAGAACGTAAGTGCCGAATACCACTACCAGCTCGCCCATCTTCAGGAAGCACAGGGGCTCTATGAAGAGGCAATGGAGAATTATCAAAAGGCCCTTGAGCTTTCTCCCAACCATCAAAGAGCCCTTTTTCATCTGGCTTTTCGCTGTGATTTGTCCGGTGATGAACAGACAGCTATCGATTATTACAGGCAAATTGCATCAAGCTCGCCGGTCCATGTAAATGCCCTGCTGAATTTAGCCGTACTTTACGAAGACAACGGCCAGTACGACAAAGCAGCGAAATGCGTCGATATGGTCCTTGAGGCCCATCCGAATCACAAAAGAGCACTCCTGTTCAGTAAAGACATCGAAAGCTCAAAAACGATGTTTTATGACGAGGAAAAAGAAAAGAAGAAGTCCCGCAAAAGCCAGATTCTCGAAACTCCGATATCTGATTTCGAACTTTCGGTACGAAGCAGAAACTGCCTGAGAAAGATGAAAATCGAGACACTCGGCGACCTTCTTAATATCAGTGAAGCGGAGCTTTTATCTTATAAGAACTTCGGTGAAACGTCTCTTAGAGAAATCAAAACCATTCTCGAGCCGAAAGGCCTGAATCTTGGGATGTCTCTGGAGGAAAAGCAGCTTCCTTCGGCAGAAATCCCCGACAGTGCTGTTATCGCAAATGAGGATGAAGGCCTAAGGAATAAAGCGATCGATGACCTCCAATTGTCGGTGCGCGCTCGAAAGTGCCTTCAAAAGCTCAACCTTCGCTCAATCGGCGAATTGACGCATAAAACAGAGGCAGAGCTTCTGGGCTGTAAAAACTTCGGCGTAACAAGCCTGAATGAAATCAAAAAATCGCTGGTAAGCCTTGGATTATCACTGCGAAACCTGGATTAATCGGAAGGTTATTGACATGGCCTGGGGCGGGGCCGTGACAGGTCTGTTGGAATTGTCGCCCGTGGCGGACACCCATATTATCTATTGATTATATTTTTGCAGCACGCCACAAATCAGGACCCGTGAATTTATCAGGGAAATTGACATTGTCCACGACCATCCAACTGACAGCAAACTCTATCGAAAATGTTCCGGGGACGGACTCAGATAAAAAGTATATTCGAATCTATAACGGCAAAATAGCAGTCCTTCTGCTTCTGGTAATTCTGGGCGGCTGCAAGAGGCGGCAGGTCCCAACACCAACACTCCAGATGGATATCGATCCACAGTTTTGGGTAAGGGTACTGCTGCTCGATGATATCGGAGCCTGCACACTCAAAATCGAATCTTCATTCAGTATTACCGACGACCCAAACCTGCAAACACAGCTTCCAACGGCACACTTCGACAAAGTCGGTGCACCTATGGGCATCCAACTGGTCAACGGCCAAATCAGCATCGGGGGCAGGACCTTTATGAATGATGAGGTAATTGTTTACCCGGATGAGCCGTATATCTTGAATTTGAACGGTCAATATTACCGAGGTAATTTAAAGCTGTTGAACAATCCGGAAAGTGGTTCTTTTGACGTTGTTAATCTGGTTCCAATTGAGGCTTATTTAGCCGGCGTCATTGGTGCCGAAATGTCCCCATATTGGGAGCCGGAGGCCCTCAAGGCCCAGACAATCGCCGCGAGAACCTATTGTTTATACATCAAAAAACGATTCGGTGAAAATCGCAAATGGGACATGAAAAAAACAGCGGCACATCAGGTTTACCGCGGCGTTCGGGCGGAGTCCACCGAGATTTGGAACAGCGTCAACCAGACAAGAGGCCAGGTGCTGGTTTGCAAACAAACCGAGGGCAGGGAAGAAATCTTTCCAACTTACTACAGCTCAATCTGCGGCGGTCATACTGAAAACAGCATAAACGTATTCGGTGATTCTTTTGAGCCGCTAATCGGTGTGCCATGCCCTTATTGCAGGAATGTTGCCAAACAGAACCTGTTCTTCTGGCCCGTGATTGAATTCGATAACGCTTATGTTGTCGGAAGGTTATTAAAAAGGTATCCGAATCTAAAGCATCTCGGGGAAATTACGAATATCGAGCCGGTGGAACCAAGTAATTATGAAGATTTCACCCGGCTGACAAAAATCAAGCTCCACGGCTCAAACGGAAAAAGTGATTTTCTAAGAGCAGAGGACTTTCGCCTGGCAATCGACCCAACGGGACGAAAATTACAAAGCGCCGTCTGCCAAATAGTAAAACGAGGTGATAAATGGGAATTTTCATCCGGCCGAGGCTGGGGGCACGGCGTCGGAATGTGCCAATGCGGCGCCCAGGGAATGGCAAGAAAAGGCAAAAAAGCAAAGAAAATACTTTCCCATTATTATCCGAACTCCAAGGTTGTTAGTATTTATTGATATGACGCACTTCCAGGTTCTCCATACAGATTCCAACTCGTCGGCCAGGCTTGGTTTATTAAAGACCACGCACGGAACGGTTGAAACTCCTGTTTTTATGCCAGTGGGGACGGCCGGAGCAGTAAAAGGTATCACACCGCAGCAACTCAAAGAAACCAACTCTCAATTTATCCTGGCCAATGCGTACCATTTGATGCTTAGGCCCGGTGTCGAGACAGTCGAACAACTCGGTGGACTGCATAAATTCATGGCCTGGGACAGGCCGATACTAACCGACAGCGGAGGCTACCAGGTGTTTTCTCTAAGCTCACTGACTAAAATCGATGAGGACGGCGTTGAATTCGCCAGCCATATAGACGGTGCCAAAGTATATCTGAACGCCGAAATCGCCACGGAAATCCAAAACCGGTTAGGCGCCGATATAATAATGTGCTTCGATGAGTGCACTCAGTTTCCCATTGACAGGCCAAAGCTACAACAAGCGGTCGAAAGAACCATTCTTTGGGCAAACCGCTCTAAAGAGGCACATAACAATACCAACCAATTACTTTTCGGGATAGTCCAGGGCGGAACAGACCTCGAATTGCGAACATATTGCGCATCAGAGCTTGTCAGGGCCGACTTCGACGGATATGCTATCGGGGGTTTAAGTGTGGGTGAAGGACATGAGAATATGATACAAACGGTAGCTCATACAGCGCAGCTTCTGCCTGATGACAAACCCCATTACCTTATGGGTGTAGGAATGCCTGCTGATATTATCGCGGCGGTAAGGGCGGGTGTGGATATGTTCGACTGCGTGCTTCCGACCCGAAACGGCCGCAACGCCTATGCTTTTACCGGTAACGGCCCTTTGCGACTGAGAAATAATGTACATATCAAAGATACCAGACCGATTGAAGCCGATTGCGACTGTTACTGCTGCAGAAACTTCAGCCGGGCAAGCTTAAGACATTTCTTCAATTCAGGAGAAATGCTCGGTCCAATCTTAGTTTCGCTGCATAATATAACGTTTTATCAGAGGTTAATGAGCCGGATAAGGCAGGCCATAAAAAGCAGCAATTTTGCCGAGTGGGCAAAAAGATTTGATTATTACTAAAAAATCGTTAGTATTTGCTATTTGGCCTGCCCCCTTTGCCGTCTGCAACAGCAGAGACTGGGGTGCGGTTATCACAATACGAAACGTGATATACGAAATTATGAAGGGAAAATACAAATGAGCAAAGTATGGATATTGGCACAAAACGAGGCGCCTCCTTCTATTCCATCAGAGCCGATCGCCGCGGAGGACACTGCCGAAACAACGACAACGGTTGCAACCGATCCCAACACTCCGGGGGGCAGTCCGCGAGGCAAAGGGGTTTTTGGCAGTTATAATCTGATTTTTCTTGGTTTGATGTTTGTCCTGATGTACATGATTCTTTTTAGGGGGCCCCGAAAGAAACAACAGCAGCACAAACAAATGGTCCAGGCCCTGGCGAAAAACGATAAAGTCAGAACAATAGGAGGGATAATCGGGACCGTTGTCGATATTAAGGACGATGAGATTACGCTGAAAGTCGATGAGTCGAATAATACGAAAATAAAAGTACTTCCTTCAGCAATCGGCAGAAATGTGACGAAAGAATAATCGTAAATCAGTCAATGCTCAGATGAATTGATGCATTTGGGCAGATCCGCATTAATAACGCAGTAAGAGGAAGTTATGAATAAGAATCTAACACCGAAAATAATTTTAATTATTGTTTTAGCAGCCCTTGCAGCCTGGACTTTATTTCCACCCGGCAAGACCTTAATACCGGGAATAGATCTCGCCGGTGGAACGAGTCTTATTTATGAAATCGACACCTTCGGTCTCGAAGAAGCAGACAAAAGGGACCTTGCCCAGAGAATGATAATCGTTCTTCGAAGGCGCATCGACCCTGCCAACATCCAAAACCTTCTATGGCGTCCGCAGGGCAACTCGCGTTTCGAAATACAAATGCCCTTAGCAAGTGCAGAGGCCCGTGTGAAACGGACGGATTTTGAAAAAGCCCGGGAGGAGCTATTCGCCAAAAATGTAAGCCGTTCCATGATTATGCGGTCACTTGATTTTCCGGCAGAAGAGCGTCCCGAGCTTTTCAAGGATTTTGCACAGGCCGACCCAAACCGAATAACGATTCTTGAGAGCCTTGCCAAAGTTTATGACGAGCGCAAGGAACTTCAAAAGAAAAGGGACGAACTCGACGTTAACCGTAAGAACACAGAAGAAAAGATAACATCAGCCGGGCTTGACCTCGAACAGATACATCAAAACAGAATTAATTGGACCAAATTAAATGAACAGGCCCTGCAGGACGCTCTAAAAGCATTCACGGACGTCAATGATAATCTCGAGCTATTGGGCGGGTATGTAAAAACCTTTGACGAGTGGTCCAAAGTAGTTAATCAATTGACAGACCCTGCGAAAAACACAGAATACAAAGATGCAATAAGGGCGATTGACAAGTTAAATCTCACCGAAGACCAGTTAAATATCTGCCTTGAAAAGTCTGTCAAATCATCGGAGCGCATAGCACTAATAGACAAACTCAAAACCGATTTTCCCGACCGGGCAGATGAAATTGACAAAACAGTCGCGGCATACGACGAATACCGGCCTTTCAGAGGCAGACTCGACGATCCCAAGGACCTTCAGCGAATGCTCAAGGGGGCCGGAATATTAGAGTGGAGAATACTTCCATCACAGGGGCATCCCCAGGTAGATATGGACCAGATGTCCAGCTACATTGAAAGGCTAAAAGAAAAAGGACCTAAATACGCATCAGACAACAATTTTGTATGGTGTGAGATAGAAAATATCGACGAATGGAGAGCGGCCGACGCAGATAAACGACCCACAATAGTCGGGCAATTCGGCGATAAATATTATGTTCTGGCAAGCAACAAGACAAATGAAACCATGCTGCACAGCCCGAATGAACGACAGTGGAAACTGGAGAGAGCCAATCCGACAAGTGACTCTATGGGCCGAAGGGCCATCGGCTTTGCACTGGATGTCAAAGGTAAAAGCCTGTTCTCCAATATAACGGGTAAAAATATTGGCCGGCCACTCTGTATCCTGCTCGATAGAATTGCAATATCGGCACCAAGCATTAACGAGAGGATTTCAGGAACGGGTATAATAACAGGCAGCTTCACTCAAACACAAGTCGAGGACATGGTCAACAAACTCAACGCCGGCTCCCTGCCCGCCCGGCTGATAGAGCAGCCCATTTCCGTAAATACCATCGGCCCATCCATCGGCGCCGATAATCGCGACCAGGGCATCAGAGCCGGCCTGATCGGTCTCGTAGCGGTCGTTGTAAGTATGGCGATTTATTACTGCCTGGCCGGCTCAATCGCAGATGTGGCCTTACTGATGAATATGCTCTTTGTGCTGGCGATAATGGCCGGGGTGCGAGCAACTTTCACTTTGCCCGGAATCGCAGGTATTATACTTACCATCGGTATGAGTGTTGACGCCAACGTGCTGGTTTTCGAAAGAATACGCGAGGAGCAACTGAAAGGCTCGTCCTTGAGAATCGCCATAACGAACGGCTACCAAAGGGCGTTCAGAACTATTTTCGATGCAAACCTTACTACATTTATAACCGCCGCGATTCTTTACTGGCGAGCGTCCGAAGAAGTAAAAGGTTTTGCGATTGTGCTTATGCTCGGTATCGCATCGAGTATGTTCACGGCTTTGTTTGTAACGCGGGTAATCTTCGATTTTCTCTTATCGAAGCGAATTATCAAAGACCATTTATTAATGCTGCGCCTGATACACAAGCCAAACGTCAACTGGATGCGATTAAGGCCTGTTTTCTTCGGCATCTCAATTGTGCTGATTGCAGCAGGATTGGCCGTATTCATGACAAGAGATAACGCGAAGAACAATAAATACGATATCGAGTTCACCGGCGGAACAAGCGTCCAGATAATGTTAAAGGAACCTCTGTCTCGGCAGGAGGTAGAGGACAGAATCCGCACAATAGGAAACGATTTGAACAACCCCGCCCTTGCAGCTGCAAACATTTACAGCATAGGCAAAACAGAGAAGAAATATGAAATCAACACAACAGAAACAAACAAAATAACGGTCACTGTCGACCTGAAGCAAGGCAATCAGAAGACAGATGTCGAGCTGGCCGAAGCAATCGAAAAGACCCAGGCCGAATTTGGCGGTGAGCTGAACAAACTGCTCGTAACCCGGGACACTTCCAACCCGTCACAAGCTGTGATAACTACAAGCCAGATGAACCAATCGCTGGTAAAAGAGGTACTAACAACAGCTTTTCCCGAGGCCACAATATCGGAGCCAGAGGTTGACGAGGTGGTTAATAACGCAATTGTAACCGCCTTTCAAGATGAGCTGGAAATTCAGCAAAATCTTCGACCAACAATCGCCTCACAGGAAAAATTATCCGAAGAGCTGATTGCTTCTTATCCCGAGCTTACTGATTTTGTGGGTGGAGTTAAGATTGAATGCAAAATTGAAACAGCCACGACATTAGAGGACATCAAGCAAAGAATAAACGCTTTGCAATTCAAACCCGACACCCAAAACCTTAATCGGTATCCTTATGAAATACTCGGCCCGAATCTCACGTCAACAGATCCAAACGAACCCGTAAATTCTTTTGTTTACGTCAGCACCGACGAGGAGGCGGGATTTCGTGAACTAAGCGAGGACGAATGGACACAATTCGTTGAAAATGAAACAGTCAAAGTTCTGGCAGCATCCAAACTCGAAGCATCCCTGCCACGAGTAAGACAGTTCGATCCTTCGGTAGGCAAAGAGCAAAAGCAACGGGCCTTGATTGCCATCATCCTGTCTTTATTTGCAATCGTTACTTATATATGGATTCGATTCGGAAACGTTCGCTACGGCATTGCCGCAATTACGGCATTAGTGCACGATGTCTGCATCACACTCGGCGCTGTTACAGCCTGTACTTATCTTGCATCGACAAAAATCGGCGAAACACTTTTAGTCGGAGACTTCAAAATCAACCTGGCGATGATAGCCGCTTTTCTTACACTTATCGGTTACTCGCTTAACGATACGATTGTCGTGTTCGACCGAATCCGTGAAAACCGCGGCAAGGTCCGCACACTCAATCCTCAGGTAATAACAAACAGCATTAACCAGACTATTTCCAGAACTATTTTGACATCCTTTACAACGTTTATAGTTGTGCTGATAATGTACATTTTCGGCGGCTCCGGGCTGCGAGGATTTACCTTTGCAATAGGGTTCGGGATTATCGTAGGTACATATTCTTCGATTGCAATAGCCGCACCAATATTGCTGCTCGGTTTAAAAACAAAGAAAGAAAAAGGCAGATAAGAATAAAAAACAGATATTGTACTGTACAGTTTTTCCTATAGGCTTTTAAATGCAAAAAGATTTGAAAATAGGAATGATTCTGGGCCTGGTGCTTGTAACGGCCGCTATGCTCTGGCTGTTTGCAGGTCCGGGTCTAAGCCCGAAAGCGAGAGTTCTTAACCTTGACAGCAATCGCCAGAGAGCCCCTCTGCCGGAAACATCCGGCTCGACAAGCAGCACAGAAACAGAAAGGGAAGAAAACGATCAATTACCGGTAACCGATAATCAATCGCAAGGGCCGGAATGGAAAAAATACCGGCAGGCCGAAAAGATAAAAACCCAGAGATTCCACATCATAAGCGAGGGAGAGACTCTTTCCGAGATTTCGCGTAAATATTACGACTCAGCAAGAAAATGGCAAAAGATTCTCGATGCCAACAGAGATGTAATAGAGGATGTAAGCAAACTCAAGCCGGGTACAAAAATTATCATCCCAGAATAAAATCAAGAAACAAAATAGAACATAGTCTGTTTATTTTCTGTCCTTGATGAGACGGCAGCATGTTTTATCCGTTTTAATCGGTTGTGATCACAAGGATTGCGCCGCCTCTTTATCGACCAGCCATGCAACCTTATCGAGAATCGGCCAAAGGGCGTGAATAGGATAATGCACCTCGTCCGGCTCGCTGGTCAAAACCTCTTTCAGAATGTCGGCTTTTTCCCGGCCGGAAACCAGCACAATCAAATGAGATGCGGCACGTAAAACCGGATGTGTGAGAGTTATCCTGTTGAGATCTTCATTCATAACATAGACAACACATGCCAAGTCTTCCGTATCAAAAGGCGCATAGGAATTGGGGAACAGCGAACCGGTATGACCATCAGGACCCATCCCAAGTATAATCAAATCAAACTCAGGTGTCTGGTTTTCATTGAGACCAAACACCTTTCGGATAGTTTGTTCATAGCAGCAGGCCGCGGCTTTGAAATCTTCATACTCGGTTGGGATACGATGAATGTTCTCCTTTGGGATGGAAACCTTGTTCAAAAAAGTATCGGCTGCCAGCTTATAATTGCTCCATTCGGAATCCGGCCCAACGTATCGCTCATCAACCCAGAACAACTGTATCTTGTCCCATGGCAGAGAGTTTGCCTGAGGCATCTCGGCGAGCAGCTCAAAAAAACGTTTGGGGGTATGACCTCCCGATATTGCCACATAAAAAGCATCCTTCTCTCTTATGGCCTTCTGCGCCCCGGCAACAAAAAGCTCGGTGCTTCTTTGTGCAAGAGTTTCAGGGTCGGAAGCAATTTCGACATTCGGTTTATATTTTGCAGCAGTCTCCATAATTCTCACCGCCTTTGCCCCCTGTATTGGCAGAGGTGACATTCCCGCAGGAGCGGGAACTTACAAAATCCATTTGTAATTATTATCCGCCCTGCAAACTGCGGATAGATTCCTGCAGAATATTTTCTGTCATTATTCCTGATTTGAGGCGATTTTACCAGAAAATTTTATAAAAAAACCGTGATTTGCCAACCCCCTGCCCTTAAAGAAGTTATGGAGCAATTTTTTTACCAATCTGGTGGCATCATCAGTCTCAGACCAGGGCCTCAGAGCCTTTTATGCCGGATTGTTCAGATATGCGGCGGAGATCAGGTATTATTTCCTCTTTCTCAACAAAAATACGACTCTTAACATCTTCAAGAATCATATACAGCGAAGGTACCAGCACAAGTGTTATGCAGGTTGCGAACATCACACCGAAGGCCAGGCTTATGGCCATCGGCACAAGGAAGCGTGCCTGGAGGCTTTTTTCAGCAATCATCGGCAGCAGGCCGCAAAAGGTCGTCAGAGTTGTCAACATGATGGGGCGGAATCTTCGAGTCGCACAGTCGCGAAGAACCTGAGAAAGCTCGATACCGCTTCTGCGTTCACGGTTAATAAGGTCAATCATAATAAGTGAATCATTAACGACGACGCCCGAGAGGGCAACAATCCCAAACATGGAAAGTATGCTGAGGTTAAAGCCCATCAACAAGTGGCCTATTGTTGCACCGACAATACCGAATGGGATTGCAGACATCACTATTGCCGGCTGCGAATAGCTTCTGAACTGGATAGCCAGCAGGGCATAGATTGCCATCATTGCAATTCCGAAATTGGGTATGAGACTGCCGAGGGATTCGTTTCGCTCGCGCTCCTCTCCGGCAAAGCGCCATTGCAGGCCCTGGAATTCGCGCATTAGACCCGGCATTACGCTATTCTTTAATTCCCGGTTTATTTCTGTTGCGTTAGCAACAGTTTCGTCAACATCGGCCGAGACACTCACGACGCGTCTGCGGTCGACTCGTCTTATATTGGAATAACCCCTTCCATACCGGACCTCGGCAACAGCCCTAAATGGAATTTCTGTACCATCCGGCAGTCGAATTCTCATATTGTCCACATCCGCCAGGCTCCTGCGCTCGTCCTCAGGATAACGCACCATAACACGAATATCGTCACGCCCGCGCTGGATACGCTGAACTTCGTCGCCATAAAAACCCTGTCTGACCTGTCTGGCCAAATCTGAAAGTGTAAGGCCCAGTGTACGGCCGGTATCCTTAAGAGCAAGTTTCAGCTCGGCCTTACCCGGCTCGAAATCATCGGCAATGTCACTTACGCCCGTATAGTCACGCAGTATGCCCTTTAGCTTTTCCGATGCCGTCAGGAGCACATCATAATCCTGGTGAGCCAGCTCCATCTCTATGGGATTGCCGGTGTCAGCCCACTCAGCCATAAACGTTAGAGAAGAAACACCCGGTACTTCTCCCACTAATTCGCGCCAGCGGTTTCTTATAACAATAGTAGAAACGTCGCGTTCTTCGGCACCAAGCAGCTCTACGTTGATTTCCGCCAGATGTGATTGTCCGCCGGCGCCTGCGTAAATGGTAACCGGCCCACCCCTTGCCAATGCCGGTTGGGCGCCGACAGTAGTTGATAAATGCTTAAGAAGCGAGGGTTTGCCCGGACGTTTCCTGTCAAATTCTTCAAGAGCCTGAAAAGCGGCTTTCTCGATTCCATCAATAATCTCAGTCGTCTTCTCAACCGGTGTACCGAGCGGCATATTCAACAATGCAAGCATATTGTCCGCTTCAACAGCATCAAAGAACACGAACTTAATATAGCCCCCGGCAATGAAACCGACCGTTATCAGGAATATCGCAATACCTATTGCTAATGTCATATATCGCCATTTAACCGCCTTAAGAACGAAACAGGCAAAAGGGCCATTTATAAACCATCTAAGACTTTTATCCGTCCAGTTATTTATTTTATCTGTTAAACGGACAATAATATTTTTTTTGGAGAATCTGGGAGAAGACAGATGGGCCGGCAGGATAAGCAATGCTTCAACCAACGAAACAGAAAGAACACTAATCACTACGATTGGCAAAACTCGGAGTATTTTACCCATAATACCGAGGGTATAGGCCAGAGGTATAAAAGCAAACATTGTAGTCAAGACCGCCAATGTTACGGGCATACACATTTCTTTTACACCTTTTATGGCCGCTGCAGTTCTGTCCATTCCCGCCTGCCGGTACGCAAATATATTTTCCCCAACTACAATCGCATCATCCACAACAAGACCCAACGACATAATGAAAGCGAAAAGGCTTATCATATTAATCGATACGCCAAAAAGCGGTATCAGATAGAAGGCCCCAAGAAAAGATATGGGAATCCCCATTGTTGTCCAAAATGCAAGACGAAAATTAAGAAACAATGTCAGGCACAAAAATACAAGAACCAGACCGATATATGCATTTCTTGTAAGCAGACTCATTCTTGCCTTGAGAAATAGAGTATCATCCTCCCATAATGCAAGAGAGACCCCTTGCGGCAGATATTGCTCCTTTTCACTTACGTACTTCTTGACGGTTTTGGCTATGTCTAAAGCATCCTGTTGGCCGATACGTGTAACCTGTATCAAAGCCGCTCTTTTACCATCGAATTTTGCTGACAGGTCAACATCCTCGAAATCATCTTTAACCTTTGCAACGTCGGAAAGTCTTACTTTTGTACCGTCGTTTCTCGTAAAGACTATGATTTTTTCGAATTCGGGACCATAGTATTTCTGGCCCTTGGTGCGGACAAGTATCTCTCCGCCTGAGGTTTTGACCGAGCCTGCGGGAATATCCAGTGAAGATTCTCTGACTGCTCTTGATACCTTATCAATACTCAGATTATATCGGCGCAGGTTCTCCTCGGACACTTCGATCGATATTTCATAAGGTCGAACACCCGCAATGACGACCTGACTTATATTAGGTTTTGCGGTTAAATCATTACGAATCTGCTCGGCAAGTGTTCTTAAGGTTTTTTCATCAATGTCACCGAAGACCACCACTGTTACCACCTGGTGACGGGTCTTAATCTCGGAAATAATCGGCTTTTCGGTCTGTTCAGGAAATGTAATGATGGTGTCAATCTCCGCCTTGATATCGTCGAGCACCTCTTTAGTGTCGGCATATTCATCAACCTCAACGAGGGTCATTCCGGCACCTTCACCGGCACTTGAGGTTATTCGCTTTATACCATCAACGGCCGCAATGGCCTCTTCCACACGAAGGCAGACTCCTTCCTCGACATCCTCCGGCGAAGCTCCGAGGTAAGGTACAGTAATGGTTATCATATCGAAGCTCAATTCGGGAAAGACCTCCATCCTGGTTGAAAAAATCGAAAGCAATCCTGCGACAATGATTATCAGCATCAAGAGATTTGCAGCAACGTGGTTTGATGCAAACCAGTCGAGAATACCTCTTTTTTCAGTTAAATCTTTCATTTATTCTGTCCTTACTTTGGGAGTCGGGGTTTGATCTTCCACCACCTCAGCAAAAGTAGTTGAGGTTTTCGGTTCGGTCTGAATCCTGACTTTCATTTCTTCGATTACCGCATCAAGAGAGCTGACAATAATCATATCTCCATCATCAAGGCCTGAATCAGCATAGGCAAAATCCCTGTTGGCACGAACAATTTCCAACGGTTGGACATGTAATTGGCCGTCTTTGGCCACCCACACCTCGTTATTATTCCGGATTGCATCTCGAGGTACGGCGATTGCGTTCTTAAGAATATTACCCTCGATTAAAACCTCTACAAACATGCCGGGTAAAAGCGGAGGTGTGGAATCCGAATCCTTAAACGGTTCGGACACTTCAACAATAACCGATATAAGTCTCGATGTTTTATCAACCTGGCCGGTAGTTCTGACTACATATCCAGGCCAGCACTTCTCTTCACCGGCAAAATTGGCCTTCACTTGCGCAATCGCACCTTTTCCAGGACTTTCTTCAGTGTTAACTGAAACCGTATTATCGGGAATAGCAAACCATGCCAGTTCTTTATCTTCAAGAGGTACTTCTATTTCCATCGATTCTATTCCATAAGCAGCACCCACGGATTGACCTATCATCACATACTGGCCAAGATCAATCCTTTCATTCATTATCATAGCATCGACGGGCAGAGAAATCTGTGTCCTCTCGAGGTTCAGCTCAGCGGTGGCCAGTACTGCATTAGCCGATTCGAGCCTGGCCTGTGCCTGGCGTATCTGCGGCTCGCGAAAAACCAGCGGAGAATCCGGTTCCTCGCCGGGATGAAGCTGCAGCCATTCTTCTTTTGCGATTTTGGCTTCAGCCTTCTCTAAATCCAGCATGACCTGGGCCTCTGCAACAGCGGCATTTGCCTGACGGACCGATAATTCATAGTCGCGAGGGTCTATTTTGAATATCAACTCAGCCTTCCGAATAAAGCCCCCGGCCTTAAATTGCGGATTGACCCAAACAACCTTGCCGGAGACCTGAGGTACGATTTCCACTTGCAGCCTCGGGTTTACGGTTCCATAGCCACGAATAATCATCTGGATGTCCCTGCGATCAAGATGCTCAACTTTAACCAATGGCGCAAGAACTGTCTGCTCCTGCCGCTGAGGCGGCTTCTTATACTTGATAAAAACTACGGCAATCAATACCCCTACAATTATAATGACCACGACAAGCAGCAACTGTATCAGGCCCGAGGGCATTTTTTTATTTTCCATGATTGACTTCATAAAATCACTTCCCGTTTTATTATTTTACATTATTTTCTTAAAGCTACCTGTTCTTCGGATGGTTCCTGATAATCCCAGTCGCCACCCAGCGCCAGGAAAAGATTTACCCGGTTAGTCCAAATATGGCCCTTGAGAACGATCACTTCCTGTTCGGATATTCTGCGCCTTCGTTCGGATACGAGTACGGTTAATATTCCTTCAACGCCACGTTCATACCGCTGCTTTGAGAGGTTCTCTGCGGCGCCGGCCTCTCTGAATTGAATACGGGTGTGTTTGAGCTGCGTTTGCAGCATATGCTCTGTAACCAAGGCGTCCTCGACCTCTCTCATCGCAGCCAGAACCGTACCGGCATAATTAGCCGCCAGCTCTGCATAACGCGCCTCGGCCGCATCAATTTGTGCCCTGATCTGCCCGCCCCTGAAGATGGGCTGAACAAGCGACATAATCGCCATATACATCTCCGTTTCATCCTGCTGGAAAATTTCTTCAATAGTATCTCCGGAATAACCAAAGGTTCCGATTATTGTTAAGTCCGGATAAAGCTGAGCGATGCTCACACCGATTCTTTCATTGGCAGCCCTTAACATTAACTCGGCTGCTCTGACATCGGGCCTGCGGTCAAGAAGGGATGCCGGCAGCCCAATTGGTACGGGTCCCAAATCCGGTAAATCCTCCAACGTCTGCGGCAGCCGATCCGATGAGCCGGGCCGACGAGCTAAAAGCTCATCAAGTGCATTTCGAGCTGTTATCAAAGATAATTCAATAACCGGCTCAACTGCTTCCAACTGTGCAAGATTTTCACGCGCCAGCCTGATATCAACCGGCCCGACAAGCCCCTGTTCGTAACGTCGTTCGACAATTTCCAGGGTTTTTTTCTGACTTTGTGTATTCGCTCGTGCTATAGCCAGACGACGCTGGAGAGTTGCAATATTAACTCTTGCATTAATTACAGTAGCTATCATCGAATTAATCAAAGCCTGTTCGTTAGCTTCTGCTGCAAGCAGCTCGGCCCATACGGCCCGCTCCGACCGTTTGAGCTTGCCGAACAAATCCAGGATATAAGCCACAGTAATATCCTGAGACCAGGTTGTGCTCATAACGGTGAATCTGCCGCCGGGGCCTAATCCGCCGAAATTGAAGGAACGTTTACTTCTGTCACGGTTCAGGTTGTAAGAGATATCCGGTAACCGTCTGCCGTGAATTTCAGTAAGCGCAGCCTGTGCCTGCAAGACTCTTGCGGCGGCAGCTTTGAGACTATAGTTGTTTTCCAGGCTCTCACGCACCAGCATCGCAGTTGTTGGGTCACCGAACTGCTCCCACCATCTGTCAACCTCTGAAAAATCGTTAACGTCCTGCTCGTGCTCTCCGGCCTGGTAATAACCGTCGGATGTCTCTGCCGGGGTTTCGGGTCTGGAATATTCAGGCCCAACCATACAGCCGGAAAGGATTGTCAGGACAACAATAAAAAATAAACCACAAATCGACCCTATCTGTTTTTTCATTCGCATGTTCCTTTAGCATAAATCCTAATACCGGCAGTGGAGAATTTAACAACATGATCAATTGCCTTAGCTAAATCAAATGTTGGTAAAGACGATTCATCACACTGCTGAAAAACAGCCTTTACGTGGAGCATATGCAGAAGCTGGCCGACAATAGAACATACTACAAACGGAACCTTTGATTCATCAAAACCCGGACAGGTTTTGATCAGAGCGCTTCGCATAGCATTTAATGTAGGTGTAATAATATCATCAAGGAACATATTGGCCGGCAAGTGATTGTCAATCCATTCCCGGGCCATAAGCTTGCTTAGATGGCGAGTTTTGTTTTCATCTACCAGCGGGCCAATAAATGCTTCAGCAAAAGACCTAAGCAAATCTTCCAGTTTAGGTTTGTTGCCATTTTGAGACATTACCTTATTGATACTTGCAATTCGGTTATCACGCATCGTAATCAGATGACGACGCCAAACTTCCCTGTATAACCTCTCTTTCCCTCCGAAATAATAGTTAACCGACGCAATGTTACAATCGGCAGAGGCAGCAATATCGCGAATGCTCGCACCACTAAAGCCATACTCGCAGAAAAGCTCCTCAGCCGAGTCGAGCAATCTATCCCGCACTTTCTTATTAGAATCACCGTTTGTTTTTTTACCTTTTGAAACCACTATATGAAATCTCTAAACGATTGTTTTATACGAGAGTTTAAAACAGTTGTTTGATTATTTCAAGTTTTTTTCAATTTTTGTAAAAAATTTTAACCTTTTTAAAGGCAATTCGCGGAGAGAATTCGAGGATTTTTTATTCATAACCGCCTATGTGTGAGATTTGAAATGTCATGGGCATAATAAAAAGACAGGATAGTAGATATGAATTCTGTTACGTGAAACACCAGGTGCTATAAACAATGCCGGATATGAAGGCTATCTCATAATCCAGCGTTTTCCCTTATAAGTTAAGCCGGCGCCAGACCTTAGTGCGGGATCGCCCTTGAAAGCATAATTCAATTCGAGGGTTTTTCGCAGGAAAACTTTTAGAGGGTTTCCGAAATCATCCTTTGCTACCGGATGGTCGATTGCAACAGTCTCATTGCTAAGACCTGCTATAAATAATCTTATATTCTTCGCCTCGACATCAAAATCAGGCCAAATAACAGCGATATCTTTTGTATTATCTTCGCCTTGAAGTATCCTGTTGCCGGACTTGCTTAAAAGCTCAAGAAATGGATATCGGCTCTTATGACGCTTTTTTATTTGTTCAAACACCAGCGGTGATACATCTTTGCCTGCCTGTGTGATCCGGAAGGTATCAGTCATCAAATCACACTTAGGAAAGAAAGCAACATCTTCATCGGTATTGTTTGTAAGCGTTATTATCATGTACCAGAATCGAACCGGCTGTTTGTCAGCAGTTCGGTGCAGAACAATTTGCTGGGGATGAGTAAATTCCGTATCCACCGTCCACTGGCCCATAGCAGGCACAATAGCCGGCACAGGTGCGGCCAGACAAAACGAAGCTATTACCGCTGAGATTATCAAGGTCCCATAAAAAAAGCTTTTCATCTTAATTGCCCTCATCAGAAAATAAGCTATATCTTTTGTGACACAAGAAAAGAGCATATTCAATCATATTTTACACTAATCGCATTTAAAAGCCAAGAACATTTTGCTTATTATTTGAACTATTAGCGGCTTTATTTGAGAAAAAAACTGAGAATGTTATGGTTGCAGCCATCATGCCCGAAATTCAGATTCGAAATACAAGGTTATTGTAGAATATGCGGCATGTATACAATATCTGTGTAATTAACTACAAAATTATCGGAACTTGAGGAAAATCTGTTTTTTTAGGCTAAAAAACGAGGCTTTTATGTAAGCATGGGAAATATAGGTGCTTTGGATAAGTATTAAGTATTACAAAAATGACAAGAAACTGGTCGAAATAGGTAGCTTTAGGGCTTTATTTCGGCCTACTCGACAATACTTTTTATGGAGTTTGCGGCTTTTCAAGTATTGTTATCTGTCGTCGAAAATCGGGAGAAGCTCGGTGTTATATTCGGCCTGTAATTTATCAAGGTCTCCACGGCTGAGCTTATCGCGGTGTATAATAAGGCGATAACGCAAAATGACCGGTTTATCGCGGGACAGCAAAATTGGTTTACGGCCGGGATACACAGGATTTTGTGCACTGCCCTTTCTTCGAAGTATCCATCGCTGGGGATAGCCGGGCGAAGAATTATGACAAAGTATTGTCAGGCCGCTTATGTTGCCATCCTGATTAAAATCGCCCGAGAAATCCAGCCAGGGGCCTGCTTCTACCGATAAGTTCTTCGGTTCTACGGGGCCACCGGTGCCGGTGAACGAAAGGCCATCGGGCAATGGTATTCTTGTTGTGAAGCCGCCGTAGCCCTTTTCGTCTTCGGAGCCGCCGAGACGAATACCATCGGCCAGAGCAAGCAATTTAATCTCGAAGTCAATTTTGCGAATGTCGTTTCGGGCACGATGAACTCGAATTGTTGTGGTTTCTTTCACGAATTCTTTTTTCTTTCCATCTGTATCGGTCCAGAGCGGAGATTTCCAGAGAACGTGAATTTGCAGAGCACGTGATTTTGAATCTACATCGAGGATTTTAGCATCATAAACATCCCAGAAGAAATCGTTTGCAGCCCAGGAGTCTCCGAGTTTTTTATCGCCGAGCCACACCTGATGCCAGGCCCAGAATATTCCTCGATGATGCGGGTGGTCGGCCGGGAAGTCCTCTGTCAGTATCTCGCCATCGAGGCCATAGAGGGGATGTATGTAGTTAGCCCGCAGGTATTTTCCATTTATGGATTTATGCCGGCGCTGGTAGGACATTACTTTTTCGCCGGCCTCTGTGATGCTAAAGCCTTCGTTTGTTTCAAAGATTTCAATGGGATTTAATGCTTGATACTTAGTTGAGCCACAACCTAAAATCAGCATAGAGGCTGCCAAAAAAGCTGTTATCAAGAATCTATTTCTTAAATCTATCATTCGTTTCTCCTTTCTGAATACAATAAGATTAGCCAAGAACACTCAATGGTTTTGCTATAAGAATCAACGCATTCTATGATATCTGCAGATTCTGCACAAGTCTTGCGCTGCCTATTTGAATAAATCAGCATGGTCTAACTCATAAATCGAGGGATTTTACTTGACGTGACCGTGACTAATTTGATATAAACAAAAAAAGGTGAAGTTTTGTCAGCACAGCCGGGCATCTATTGATTTTGGTTTTCCTGTTGACACACTTTTTTAGTTTTACATTACAAGGAGGAGTTATTGTATATGGCACGGAGTTGTGGTGGAAACTTGGTGCTACATAGATACGATTTTACATTTCAATTAACAGACTATATTACTTTGTTTAAGGAGGATTATTATGCTGGGAAAGAAATATGTAATGATTTTATTATGTCTGAGCGTAGCACTTAGTCTTTGGAGTTCTGCAACTATGGGGGCTGATGTTTTGTTTATCTCCTCAATGTCAGAGGAACACATGCCCGGAGATGATGCGCTCAAAGCCTTCATAGAAGGCCTCGGACACACGGTAACATATTTCGATGATGGTGAAGACGAAGCGACGAGTGAGGCCGCTGCTGCTGCTGCAGATTTGGTTTTTATTTCCGAATCGGTAAGCTCCAGTCAAATCAGGACCGAAATCACAGAGATTGAAACACCTATGGTCATAACCGAGAGTTGGGGCTGGGACGAGATGGGTTTGATAACGGGGGGTGGCGTAGATGCCCCAGATGTGGCTACCACGGACATAGAGATTATTGCGCCCGGGCATCCTTTAGCCGCAGGTTTCAGCGGGACCGTAAGCGTTCTTACTGATATCGTAAGCGAGCGTGGCCCTGCTCGTTTTGGTGGCCACGGTACGGCAGGGAGTGCCGCCACTATCATTGCCAGAGCTACGCTAAGTGACGGCCTGACATGGGATATTATTTTCGTCTACGAAAAGGGAGCAGAACTGCCCGTACCACCTGCAGATGGAAGTCCTCGGGTGGCAGCGGATATTCGTGTTTGTCTGGGTTTCGATGAGCAATCGTACCTTGTCTGGAATGAGAATGCTTATGCTTTATTGGAAGCGGCAATTAACTTTGCGCTCGGTATAAGACCTCAACCTGAACCTTACAGCCCAAAACCGGCTAATGGCCAGATAGAGGTGGCACGAGACGTGGTGCTTCAATGGAAGGCGGGAACCTACGCCGATAAGCATGACGTGTACTTCGGCACAGTTTTCGAGGACGTCAATCAGGCCAGCAGAACCAATTGGCAGGAAGCATTGGTACGTCAAGGCCATGAAGATACTACTTATATTCTCCCTGAGCCTCTCGAATACGGCCAGAGGTATTATTGGCGTGTCGATGAAGTCAATGCACCGCCGGACTCAACAATCTATAAAGGCGACGTCTGGAGTTTTACGACGCTTAACTTCCTCGTAGTGGACGATTTCGAGGACTACAACGACTTTTCGCCCGACATTATATATGAAACGTGGCTGGACGGATGGGAGATCGAGACAAACGGTTCAACTGTCGGCTACGCTGATGCTCCCGCCGCCGAGCAGGATATCGTTCATGGGGGTGACCAGTCGATGCCGTTCTTCTACGACAACAACATGAAGTATTCAGAAGCAGAGAGGGCATTAAGCGGCTCATCAAGAGACTGGACAAGGGAAGACGTTGAAACATTATCGCTATGGTTCAAAGGTTATCCGGCTTATGTTGGCGGCTTCGTAGAGGAGCCGGCCGGAACTTACACGTTGACCGGCAGCGGCGTTGATATCTGGGACAATTCGGACGAGTTCCACTTCGCTTTCATGGAATTCACCGGCGCCGGAGCGATTATAGCAAAGGTTGAGAGCCTGGATAACACAGATCCCTTTGCCAAGGCAGGTGTGATGATTCGTGATACGCTTGATGGGAACTCGCGCTACGCCGGGGTGTTCATTACTCCTGAAAACGGTGTCAGGTTCCAGTATCGCAGCGTTACCGATGGCAGCACTGACAGATATTTCGAGGAAGGCATTTCTGCACCTCAGTGGGTAAGATTAGAGCGCACGGCAGGTGGACTTGTAAGGTCGTATTATTCGGCGGACGGTAATACGTGGTCGCGGTTCGATTTAATACAAGTCAGTATGGATGCACCTATGTACATAGGCTTAGCGGTGACCAGTCATGATGCCGCTTTAACGTGTGATGCCGTATTCTCCAATGTAAGCTTCCCCAACACCAATGTCAGTGAACAGTGGACAGACCAGGATGTCGGCATGCTGAGCAACTATGCCGAGCCGATGTATGTTGCGCTCAACGACACAGCCGTATATCACGACAATCCTGATGCAGCGTTGATAGATACCTGGACGCAGTGGACTATCGGCCTGCAGGAATTTGCAGAGAAGGGCGTGGACCTTGCCAATGTCGATACGATTGCCATTGGATTCGGTGACAAGAACAATCTTCAGGCCGGTGGTTCAGGTACAATGTTCTTCGATGATATCCGGCTGTATCGGCCGGAACCGGGACTGGAACCAGAACCGGTGCCTTAAGACAAGATTAGTCTCGCAATTAAAATTGCACGGTTGATATGGCAAATTCGCATCAATTCGGGGCCTATATCGAATTGTTCGGTGTAGCCCCCCTTTGAATTGGTAATTGATTCAGCTATCAGCAGCTTAGTAATACTGATTATCTGAAAGTTTGTGAGTAATTACGCAGGGATTATCCTTGACGGCAAAGCATATGATTTGGTATAAATAATGTAGTTAGGCTTGTGTTTGCACAGCCGGGGATTTTTGGGTTTGGCTTTTGTGCGGGCACAATTTCTTTAGTTTTGTAAATTTTACGAATACGAGGAGGAGTAATTTGGTATTATGCGAAGTACAGAGTTTTTAATTTTAGCTTTGTGTTTCGCAAGCGAAGATATTTTACATATCAACTCACACCATATATTAAATCTTTTTTAGGAGAACTATTATTATGTGTAAAAAAATGATTTATTTAGTTTCAGCTATTCTTGTACTGGCCATTGGCAACGTGTCTCAGGCCGGCCTTGAGGAATGGGAGGCCGCTATAAGCGCCGATAATCCGCTTCATTGGTATAAGTTCGATGAGACCGGAAACGATTGTATCGACTCGGGCAGCGGAGGGCTGAACGGAACCTATGATGGTGTCTCGTTAGCCCAGGAGGGATTCTTCGGCGCGGGAACAGCCGTAGGATTCGAAAGGAGCGGCGCAAATCGCGCCAATTTTGCAAACGCTACGGACATGCCCGGTCCATGGACGGTAGAATATATCGTCAAGACTACGAAGCCTCCGGCGGCTAATGACTCACAGGCCCTGCACGATGGGGATGCCACGTCGATTCGTCTTGCCGGATGGACGGCCCTGGGCGAGGCCGGCTTTACACTTTACGGGGTTGCAGACTATCAGTTCACACCAGAAGGAGATTTAACTCTTAACGACCTGGTGATACAACCGGACGAATGGATGCACCTGGTTTGGCGTAACGACGGCAATGGTACGCAGTTGTTCTTCAATGGACAATTGGTAGCAACCAGTCCCGACTCCGTTGATCTTCCACGGCTTAGGATTGGCGGGCGTGGTGCCGGACCTGCCGACCATTTGAATGGTGTTCTTGATGAAGCTGTTGTTTTTGAGCGGGCCCTGTCGGACGCTGATATTATTGCTCATGCCGGCGCCGCTGCTCTTGTGGAAGTTCAGGCTCATGAACCCGAACCGGTTGATGGTGTCCTTTATCTGGATACCTGGGTAAGCCTCGAATGGTCGCCGGGATATGGTGCGGCTTCGCATGATGTGTACTTCAGCGACGATTTTGATGCTGTGGACAGTCGGGCGGCCGAGGCGTTCCAGGGCAACCAATCTGTAACATTTTTTGTTGCCGGCTTTCCCGGATTCGCTTTTCCGGACGGCCTGATTCCGGGGACAACTTACTACTGGCGGATTGATGAGGTTGAGGCCGACAGCGTTACGAAACACGAGGGTGCTGTCTGGAGCTTTACGATTCCCCCAAAGACAGCATACAATCCGGCACCCGCCGACAGAGCTAAATTCGTGGCATTGGATACCTCCCTTAGCTGGTCCGCGGGTTTTGGGTCGAAATTGCACACTGCGTACTTCGGAGATAATTTTGACGATGTAAACAATGCAGTTGGCGGTCTTCCCCAGTCAGATACAACCTATTCTCTTGATACCCTTGAAAAGGACAAGACTTATTATTGGCGAGTCGATGAATTTGACGCCGCCACTACGCATAAGGGTGACATCTGGAGCTTTACGACTCTACCCGATATAGCCATTACCGACCCCAGTCTTGTGGGGTGGTGGAAACTTGATGAAGGCTCGGGCATGACTGCTGTTGACTGGTCGGGCCATAACAATAACGGAACCTTCGTCGGTGAACCGCAGTGGGCAGCCGGACAAGACGGTGATGCACTTGAGTTTGACGGCGACGACTGGGTGGATTGCGGCAGCAACTCTGAACTGGATATTACCGAGGCGATCAGCATTGCCTGTTGGGTCAACCCGGCAGGGCTCAGCGGTGACAATGCCTTTGCCGGGCGAAACGGAGCGTATGCCATCAAGGCCAGCAGCGACCACCTTCGGTTCACTACTCCCGGTGTTCTGGACCACGACGGCTTTAGCACTATTCTGCAGACCAATACATGGCAGCATGTAGCCGTCACTTTCCAGCCGGATCAGAACAATGGGCTGGTGTTCTACCTTAACGGAGTCGAGACTGAACGCATGACCAGTTCAGCTCTGAACTCGGGCGCAGGACCGTTTCTTATCGGCAATAACCAGTGGAGCCAGTTCTATGAGGGTATGATTGACGACGTGCGCGTTTACAACAAGGTGTTGACAGCAGAGGAGATTCAGCAGGCAATGAGAGGTGACACGTCTGTTACCTGGAATGCAAGTCCGGCCAACAGGTCAACTCTGGACATTGACCAGGTATTACCTTTGAGCTGGTCAGCGGGAGATAACGCATCCGAACACGATGTTTATTTCGGGACTGATAAGGACGCCGTGGATAATGCCGATGAATCCGATACTACAGGTATATATCGAGTCCGCCAGAGCACTACGAGTTATAATCCGCCCGAAGGTGTCGAATGGGGCGGCGGTCCATACTACTGGCGAATCGATGAGTTTAACACGGACGGTACCATCAGCAAAGGCAGACTCTGGAGCTTTACAGTAGCCGATTATCTTACGGTAGATGACTTTGAGAGCTACAATGACCTTGACCCGGATAACCCTGAGAGCAACAGGATATTTTTAGCATGGTTAGACGGTTTCGACAATCCTGCAATAAACGGTTCTATCGTTGGTTATGCTAATGCTCCTTTTGCCGAGCAGACCATCGTTCACAGCGGCAGGCAGTCGATGCCGCTTTTCTACGACAACGCTGTCGGGAAATCCGAGGCAGAGAAGACATTAAGCTCACGGCGAGACTGGACCCAGGAAGGTGTAAGTATTTTAACGATTTGGTTTAGAGGCAGTGCAGCTAACGCCGCCGAGCCGATGTATGCTGCTCTCAACGGCAACGCAGCGGTCACTAATGATAATCCAAATGCAGCGCAGACAGCTTTATGGACGGCCTGGAACATTGACCTGCAGTTATTTGCCGATCATGGAGTGAACCTTGCCAATGTCAATAGTATTGTCATTGGTTTCGGTAACAGGAACAACCCGCAGGCCGGTGGTTCAGGTACGGTCTTTTTTGATGACATTCGTTTGTCTAAGCCGGAACCGGGACTGGAACCAGAACCGGTTCCGTAAGCCAGGATTTGTCTCGTAATTAAAATTGCGAGGCTGATACAGCAAATTAGTACCAATTCGGGGCTTATATCGAATTATTCGGTATAGGCCCCCTTTTCATTGATAATTGATAGAGCAATAAACAGCTTAGCGAGATTGATTATCTGAAAGTTTATGAGTAATTACACAGGAATTATTCTTGACGGCGAAGCAGTTTATTTAGTATAAATAATAAGGCCAGTTTTGTGCCCGTAAAGTCGGGTGTTTGTGGCTTTTGGTCTTCCTGCAAATATATTTTTTTTGTTTCGGATAGAGGAGGAGCTACTGTGTAAGAGGCAAAGTCAAAGTCAGAGCGGGAACTTTGTAATTCTCAGTACAGATTTCTATGTTTTAATTAACATTTCAAATTAATATTGAAGGAGGATTATTATGTGTAACAAATTGATTTACTTGCTTTCATTTGTTTTTTTGTTAGGAGTAACTACAGGCGTAACGAATGGTGCAAGTCTCTGGGGACACTATCCCATCAATGAAAACGACCTTAATGATTATTCGGGTAATGAGCACCATGGAACAGCGGTAGATGGTGCTGTAACAGTATTCGATTCGGAAAGAGGCTGGGTTGTTTCATTCAAAGAGCAGCCCAGTATGCCAAGCCGTATTAACTGCGGAACCGATGACCCGTCGGCCGGTGGTCAACTGTCGGTTTCCGTCTGGATAAAATGGGACGGAATGAATGGCAACTGGCAGGGAATGGCCGGTAAAAGCTTCCAATACGGACAAAGAAGGTGGATATTCCAGCTTCGTGACTCTGATGGTTTTATCCAATGGGGAGGTTCGGACTCGGATAACCTGGATATATGGAGCGATGTTGCTCCGGCAATAGGCCAGTGGCAGCACGTGGCCGGGACCAGCGATGGAAGCTATGCAAAGGTCTATATCAACGGTGAGATAGTTGGTGAAGGAGAGAGTGGATTCACACCCGATTCTGCTTTGGATGCAAACGTCACTCTCGGTTTCGGGGAAGACCGCGACGACTACGATGAGTCGTTCAACGGCCTCATGGATGAAATATACATCTACAGCCGGACATTGTCGGACAATCAGATACTGGATCTGTTTCATGGTATTGCTCCGTCGTTCAACAGGGCCGACAATCCGGAACCGGCAAGCGGCTCTCTTCACTTCGATGTATGGGCAAATCTTTCGTGGTCACCAGGGGATACTGCAGCCTCGCACGATGTATATTTTGGAGATAACTTTGATGATGTTAACGATGGTACCGCAAACACGTTCCAGGTTAATCAGGGAGCAACGTTTATTGTCGTTGGTTTTCCCGGATTCGCTTTTCCGGACGGCCTTGTTCCGGGCATGACCTACTACTGGCGGATAGATGAGATTGAGGCTGACGGTACTACAAAACACAAAGGTATTGTCTGGAATTTTACAGTTCCACCCAAGACCGCTTATGACCCTGAGCCTGCTGACGGAGCCGAGTCAGTAGTGCCGGATGTAGAGCTTAGCTGGACAGGAGGCTTCGGTGCGAAATTACATACCGTATATTTCGGAGACAATTTTGACGACGTGAATAATGCCACCGAGGGAGTGTCTCTGGGAGTTGCAAAATACAGCCCCGGCCCACTTAAATTGGCCAAGACTTACTACTGGCGGGTCGATGAGTTCGATGCCGTCGATACATTTAAAGGCGACGTCTGGAGCTTTACTACCGAGGGTAAAGCCGGGAGCCCGGAGCCGGCCAATGGCGCTGTAGATGTAATGCAGGCGCCGATTCTTACATGGTCGCCGGGAGTTTTTTCAGCTTCGCATCAGGTCTTTTTCGGGACAGAGAAAGATGCCGTGAAAAACGCCGATACGAGTTCGCCTGAGTATAAAGGCAGCGGGAACCTTGGTTCCGAGAGCTATGATTCAGGCAATCTTGAATGGAATACCACTTACTACTGGCGGATTGATGAAGTCAATAATTCTAATGCCGATAGTCCGTGGATTGGTCCTGTCTGGAGCTTCACGACGGCCAACTTCCTTATCGTGGATGATTTTGAGGCTTACAATGATCTTGACCCCGCAGACCCGCTGAGTAACAGGATATTTAATGCCTGGATAGACGGATTCGATAATCCTGCAACAAACGGCTGTATAGTTGGTTATGCCGATCCTCCGTTTGCCGAGCAGACTATCGTCCACAGCGGCAATCAATCAATGCCGCTTGAATACGACAATACTGTTGGAAAATCCGAGGCGACTTTAACATTGACCTATCCGCGCATCTGGACTGAAAATGGTGTAAGTATATTAACGATTTGGTTCAGAGGCAATTCATCAAATTCAGCAGAACCAATGTATGTCGTTCTCAATAACAGTGCTGTGGTCAATCATGATAATCCTGATGCAGCAAAGGCAACTGCGTGGTCCGAATGGAATATTGATCTTCAGGCGTTTGCAGACCAGGGTGTTAATCTTGCCAACGTCAATACGATTACTCTTGGTCTTGGTAACAGAGCTAATCCGACTGCCGGCGGTTCGGGTATGTTATACTTCGATGATATTCGTCTATATCGGCTTTCGGAGCCGGAACAGGCACCCTAAGTCAGGATTGATTTAGAGTCAGTTAATATTGCGTGATTGAAATAGCAGATTCATAACAATCAGGGGCCTATGCAGATTTGGCATAGGTCCTTTTTTTCATTGACTCTGCTAAAAACGCCGGACATGCGATATCGATGATTTTGGAGATTAATATACTCAATAAAATGAACAGGCTTTTCACGAAGTGAAATTTACTTGACTTCAACATATAGATGAGTATAATCATATTGGCGTTAGATGTTTCCGGTGGAATACAACAAGGAGAGCAGGAAATGCAATTCATTTTTCTTACGTTATGCACCCCTTATAAATGTGCTGTTTTTGCGCACCAGATACGCTAAGAGTATTAACGATTTTTATGGAGAAAAGGACATGAAACGCAAAATGATTTTTCTTACGGCCGTTATTTTACTGTTGCAATTATGCAGCAGTTTGTGGGCACTAACAACAACCGCATACGAAGCGGAAATGGCAGTGAAAGGCTGGCTCAAAATCGATCCTCAACCACTGGGGGCAGCTTTAGGCCGGGATGTGATAAGAGTTAAAACCTTCGCCGATGAGTATGGTGAGCCGGTTTATCATATTGTTTATCTGGAGCCATCCGGCTTTGTGATTGTCTCGGCGGATGATTTGGTCGAGCCTATCATCGGTTTTGCCGAAGAAGGTACTTACAATCCCTCGCCCGACAGTCCGTTCGGGACATTAGTGACTAAGGACCTCAACAGTCGAATGGCGGCGGTTCGGAACACTGTTGGTCTTTTAGCTGTAAATCCACAACCTACAGTCACGAATACCCAGATGAAGTGGAATTTTTTTATGAGTCTTGCCGATGTATCCGAAGGTGATTTTAGTTTAATGGCGCTGGAACCAGACGCTATCTCCGACGTTCGTGTTGCTCCTCTGGTCAGTGCTATATGGGGTCAGAGGGATGCCTGCGGCTATGACTGCTATAATTATTATACTCCGAATAACTATCCCTGCGGCTGTGTGGCAACAACGTTAGGTCAATTGATGCGGTTCCATCAATATCCCGCTGAACCTAATGATTATGACCCTAATGAAGCTGACGGCAAACGAAAGTTTTCGATTACATGGTTTGATTCTGACTCTTTATCTTTGGTAATAGAACCATTGCTTTTAAGAGGCGGAGACGGCAATGGCGGGCCTTACAAATGGGATAAGATGCCCAATGTACCGAGCTGTAACACAACGTTAATCCAACGGCAGGCCGTAGGAGCCATTTGCTACGATGCCGGTATTGCCTGCGATATGTTATACACCGAGTGGGGCTCAGGTGCCTATCTGGACGATGCAAGGCGCGCGTTAGTCGATGTATTTAAGTACAGCAGCGCCGTCGAAGGCTGTTACGACACTAACGATATTAAAAATATTCCAGTAGAGGATTTGGAGAAGATGATAAATCCGAATCTTGATGCAGGCAATCCTGTATTCTTCGGGATATTTGACGAACAAGATCAAAGTACAGGACATTCCATCTTGTGTGATGGCTATGGTTACAATGCTTCAACGATATATCACCACCTAAGTATGGGTTGGGACTGGTTGCCTTACGAAGCCAAACATATGTGGTACTTATTACCGGATATTTCAAATGAATACAGTTGGCAAGAAGGCTGGTGGATCTACACCATCGAGTACGACTATGACATTATAACCTCGTGCGTTTATAATATTTTTACCACTGAAAAAGGCGAGATAATCAGCGGTCGATTATTCGATACTGAAGGCAACCTCGTCGAAGACGCTTCTGTTACCGCGCAAATCAAAGGAGGAAACTCCGATACTGCGGTAACAAATGTCTCAAACAGCAAGGGTATCTATGCCTTAAAAGGTCTCGATTCTGATACTACATATACTATTACCGTGGAAAAGACAGGATACGATTTCGAGCCTGTTGAAGTAACCACAGGAAAATCTGAAAATGGCAGCACCGCCTGTGGGAATACATGGGGGTTGGATTTTGAGGGTTATAGTGAGGCGGTCACCATCGGTGCGGGAAAAATAAGCTGGGTATTCCCAATGTACACAGGTTATAACGACGCCCGAACGCAGGTAATATACCTTGCAAGTGAGATTGGCAGGACCGGAAATATTACAGACCTTTCTCTTGAGGTTACGACGGTACCCCCGCAGATTTTGGAGAACTGGACAATCCGTATGAAGCATACCAGACTAAGTGAATACAGCAGCAATAACTGCTCGCTGGAAGCAGAAGGCTGGACAGTGGTGTATCAAAACAACGAGTCTATTGAGGACAAGGGATGGCGAAATTTCGAGTTTCAAACGCCATTCGAGTACAACGGCACCGACAACCTGATGGTGGATTTCAGCTTCAATAACAGCTCCAGCTCCTCCCACGGCCTGTGCAGAGTATCAAGTCCCGGTGGAAAACGCAGTGCGTACGCCGCCTCATACGACCTACAAGGAGACCCACTGGATTGGCAAAACAAGGTTAACAGTCATAATAATGTGCCGGACGTGAAACTAACCTTTTCCAAAAAGTAGGAATAATCGCAGATATTTTCCTTGACGGGAAAGCAGCTTCTTTGATATATTAAGTATTAGTGAAGTTCGTGCCTGTGCAGCCGGGCATCTTTGGCTTTGAGTTCATCAAAGGGGCGAAATTCCTGTAATTTTACTAACAGAGGAGGAGACGTATGATACGAGGTATGGAGTTTTTTTCAACTTTATACTTTGCAAGTGATTTTTCACATTTCAATTAATGATACAGCAATATTTTAAAGGAAGGAGGTAGTAACAAGCCGTAAGATATTTTCTGATTTCAATATGTAATTTTCACATAAAAATAGTATCTTAATGCTCAGCGAAAATAACGAGTGATTTGGTGTGTGGCCAAATCATGGTTATCTTAACTTTCAATACAGGAGAATTATTATGTGTAAAAAATTGATTTGTCTGGTTTCTTTTATTCTTGTCCTGAGCGCAGCAAGCGGCGTACGAGCCGACCTGGTGGGTCACTGGACCCTCGATGATGGTTCCGGCACAACTGCAATCGATTCGAGCGGCAACGGCAACGACGGAACCCTCATGGACAATCCCGACTTGGAAGATCCCACATGGATTCCCGGCATCCGGGGGGGAGCCATGGAGTTTTATGGCACGGGCGCAGCCCTCACCGGCGGAGACCACATCGATTGCGGCAATGACGCCAGCCTGGATATCACTGGTCCGACCTCCATCGCCCTCTGGATAAGACCTGGCGCCGATGCGCCGGAGGACAATGGCCTAGAGACGGCGCCGATGGCCAAGGCGGACATGGGAATGAGTCCCAGTTGGAGCTATCAGGTTCGATACGGGTGGGGCGGCCCGCAGCCCTATATGGCGTTTACGTTCAATACAACGCCCAGGGCCTGGGCCTTCGTCGGCAAAAACCTGGAGCGCTACGAGTGGTGCCATATCGCGTGCTCGTATGACGGCACGACGCTGAAATGCTATCTCAACGGTGAGCAGACCGATGAAACTCCAATGGGCCCAATTACCAGCAGCCCTGCTCATGTCCTCATCGGTTCGGATGGGTGGGGGTGCGATTGGAATGGCGCGATTGATGATGTCAGGATTTACGACCATGCCTTGTCGGAACCCGAAATACTCAGCGCCATGGAAGGCGAGCTAGTGCTAAGAGCCTGGGCACCAACGCCGGCTGATGGTGCTCTCCATCCGGACACGTGGGCAAATGTTTCCTGGAAGCCCGGCCCCAAAGCGGTCTCGCATGATATATATTTTGGTGATAATTTTGACGATGTGAATGCCGGAGCCGAAAGCACGTTCCAGGGCAACCAGGCCGGGACGTTTATTGTTGTCGGTTTTCCCGGATTTACGTATCCGGATGGCCTCGTTCCGGGCACAACCTACTACTGGCGAATCGACGAGGTCAATGACACCGAGCCGAACAGCCCCTGGGTAGGTGATGTTTGGAGCTTTAGTATTCCCCCCAAAACCGCTTATGCACCTGTTCCGGCTGACGGCGGCGATTCCGTAGCGCTTGATGTGCAGCTTACCTGGACACCGGGTTTCGGTGCTAAACTGCACACCATATATTTCGGCGACAATTTCGAAGAAGTGGACAATGCAACCGGTGGCTCTACACAGGGAACTGCGATCTATACTCCAAGCACGCTTGAAATGGCCAAGACTTACTACTGGCGAGTCGATGAGTTCGATGTTGTCGAAACGCATAAAGGCTATACCTGGAGCTTTACGACTGTTGGCGCTGTGGGCAGTCCGGAGCCGGCCAACGGCGCTGTGGATGTCACGCAGTCACCGACTCTAACGTGGGTACACGGAGTCTTTGCCGACACACATCAGGTCTATTTCGGCACAGATAAAGAAGCCGTGAAAAACGCTGATACGAGTTCCCCAGAGTATAAAGGCACTGGAAACCTCGGTTCCGAGAGCTATGACGCCGGAAATCTTGAATGGAATACAACCTATTACTGGCGGATTGATGAGGCCAATAACGCTAATGCTAACAGCCCGTGGACCGGCCCTGTCTGGAGCTTCACTACGGCCAACTTCCTTGTCGTGGATGATTTTGAGGCTTACAATGATCTTGACCCCGCAGACCCGCTGAGCAACAGGATATTTAACGCCTGGATAGACGGATTCGATAATCCTGCTGTAAACGGTTCTATAGTTGGTTATGCTAATCCTCCTTTTGCCGAGCAAAGCATCGTTCACGGAGGCAACCAGTCGATGCCGTTAGAATACAACAACGCTGTCGGGAAATCAGAGGCGACATTGACTTTGACTGATACGCGTGACTGGACAGTCAAAGGTGTCAACACACTGGTAATTTGGTTCAGAGGCAATGCCTCTAACGC
>CAZZAX010000064.1:0-32087 GCA_964653075.1 uncultured Pirellulales bacterium | reverse complement strand
CGGGGCCGGCGGATTCCTGGGCAGGCAGTAAGAGCCATACTTTTACGATTATGTTTGGCCTGAAAACCACACCTTTAACAGGCGAATGTAAACTCCTTCTGGATTTTGTGGATACCCACAGTGCCAGACCTCCCAAAATGCAAATCATAATAAATGATGAGACCTTTACCCGCGAACTGCCCCACGGAGCCGGTGACGCCTCGGCTCATGGCCAGGTTGACAAAGGCCGTGAGCATCGACTGGCCATAGATTTCCCTGTCCGTACGCTTAAGGCGGGCACTAATGAAATTAAGATCAAATCATTAGAAGGCAGTTGGGTACTTTACGACCATGTAACTCTAAGAACGCCAAGCGATGTTCAAATAGAATCGCTCAAACCTGCTACCAGGCTTCTGGATGTCTATAGCCAACCTTTCTTAGTCAAAAAGAAAGGGGGTAATCTGTATCAGCCTGTTCTGGCATCTGTTATGCATATCGGCGATCCCGTAGAGGCAACAGTCGCTGTCAAGGGTTCGGATTTGGTCGAACAGACACTTAAGCCGGGCTTTAAGGTAATCGAAGGTTTCGCACCTGTGGTGGACAAGCCGACTTCAGTTGAGGTCAATGTCAAGGTGGGGGGTAAATCTATAGGAAAGCAAAGCCTGAACATAAAACCAGTCCGCAAGTGGGAGATTTATGTGCTGCACCACTCCCATGTGGACATCGGTTACACACATGTGCAGACTGAAGTTGTGCGCAAGCACTGGGAATATTTTAAGCAGGTCATTGAATTAGCCCGCGAGTCGGCGAATTATCCGAAAGGAGCGTGTTTCAAATGGAACGTCGAAGTGCTGTGGGCTGTGGACAGTTATCTGAAACAGGCCACACCAAGTGATCGCAGAGCCTTCATCGATGCAGTTAAAAAGGGCTGGATCGGTCTGGACGCTTTATACGGCAATGAATTAACAGCTTTATGCCGTTCGGAAGAGCTTATTCGCTTAGTGGATTATGCCCAGAAGCTTAGAAGGCGTTATGATTTGACGATTAATTCGGCGATGATTACAGATGTGCCCGGCTATACATGGGGCATAGTGCCGGTGCTTGCCCAGAGCGGGGTGAAGTACTTTTCGGTTGGGCCAAATCGCGGGCATAGAATCGGCTATACGTTATCGACATGGGGCGATAAGCCGTTTTACTGGGAGTCACCTTCCGGCAAGCAAAATATACTCTGCTGGTTGGCGGGTGAGGGATATTCCTTTTTTCACAGCGGGCGTCTCGATTCCAGTAAGCTTTTTGGCTATCTCAAAAGGCTCGGGGACTCGGAGTATCCTTACAACATGGTCCAGCTTCGCTATTCGATTGGCGGTGATAACGGCCCGCCCGACCCGAAGCTGAGTGAATATGTTAAAGACTGGAATGAAAAGTACGCTTATCCCAAGTTAGTTGTGGCGACAACCAGTGAGATGTTCAATGAATTCGAACGCCGCTATGGCAACATAGTGCCAAAGGCCCGTGGAGATTTCACGCCGTACTGGGAAGACGGGGCGGGCTCATCAGCACGAGAGACTTCTATTAACCGTGATGCCGCTGAACGTTTGGTGCAGGCTGAGACGTTGTGGGCGATGCTCAATCCGGCCGGCTATCCCGACGATAAGTTCTATGATGCTTGGCGCGATGTGATACTGTACGATGAGCATACCTGGGGTGCTCATTGCAGTATAAGCCAGCCCGACAGTGATTTCACAAAGGCCCAATGGAAAATCAAGCAGGCCTTTGCGCTCGATGCCGAGGACGAGTCGCGCAAGCTTTTGGGTGATTCATTAGCAGGGCATCGAAAAGAAACAACAACAGTTACGGCAGTGGACGTTTTCAATACTTCCTCATGGACGCGAACGGATTTAGTTGTGCTGCCGAAAGATATGATATCAGCCGGCGATCTTGTCAAAGACCCGGATGGAAAATCCGTGAAATCACAACGGCTATCGACAGGAGAATTAGCGTTTCTTGCTCAGGACATAGCGCCTTTTTCCGCCAAACGATTCACCTTACAGGCCGGCAAGGTTCGCAGGTCAGGCAATGCCAGAGCACAAGGCACTGAGCTGAGCAGCAGAAGAATTGTTTTGAAAGTCGATGACAAGACCGGTGCTATCGGCAGTTTCAAGCTGAAGGGAAAAAATATCGAGCTTGTGAACCGCGAGAGCGGGCTGGGGCTTAACGATTATTTCTACGTGGCCGGCAGAGAGCCGAGTGACCCGAAGCGCAATGGACCGGTTAAAGCTCGTATTAAGGAGCAGGGGCCTCTGGTTGCTTCGCTGCTTATAGAATCCGATGCGCCGGGATGCAACAAGTTATCTCGTGAGATACGTATCATCGACGGCATCAACCGTGTGGACATCATCAACATTATAGATAAAGAGAAAATTTACAAGCAGGAAGGAGTACATCTAGCATTTGCTTTTAATGTGCCAGACGGCGTTATGCGAATGGACACACCATGGGCTGTAGTTCGGCCCGAAGCCGACCAACTGCCCGGCGCTTGTAAGAATTATTTCACAGTTCAGCGATGGGTCGATATATCCAACGACGATTATGGCGTTACCTGGGTGACGGTCGATGCACCGCTGATAGAAGTCGGTGACATTACATCAGACCCGAGGGGCAAGACTGTAGGATGGCTTAAACACATCGAACCATCAACGACACTTTACTCGTATGTGATGAACAACTACTGGGAAACCAACTATAAAGCAGGCCAGGAAGGCCCGACGACGTTCCGTTATTCAATCAAACCCCATCGGCGGTTCGATTCGGGCAGGGCGGCAAGGTTCGGTATAGAGTGCAGCCAGCCGCTTATAGCTGTGCCGGTTGATAGTACGGCTCCTCTTCAGCGAACAATTCTGAGCGTTAAACCCGCAGGGGTAATAGTAACCGCTTTTAAGCCCAGCGAGGACGGTACAGCCCGGATAGTGCGTTTGTTCAATGCGAGCGGAAAACCCGAAAAAGCCAGACTTACTTGGGCGAAGCCGGCGACTAAAACAGTATGGCTGAGCAACCTGGCAGAAGAAAGGATTTCGAAAATAACCAAACCAATAAGCATGGCGGCATACGAGATAGTGACACTGCGAGTACCGTTAACCGGCAAGTAAGGAATAAACTATGAATTCACGAGAGCGGGTTTTAGTGGCGCTGGAGCATCGAGAAACCGACCGTGCCGCCGTTGATTTTTCCGGGCACCGGTCTTCGGGCATTGCCGCAATTGCATATCCGAAACTACGAAAGTATCTGGGTCTGGCAGCCAAGCCGATTCGAGTTTATGACGTCATTCAGCAGTTGGCCATTGTTGATGATGATGTGTTAGACAGATTCGGGGTTGACACAATCGAGATGGGCAGGGGGTTTGCATTAGACGAGAAATCCTGGTCACCGTGGACACTGCCGGATGGCACAGAATGTTTTGTGCCCGCCTGGACACGGCTTGAGCAAGAGGAGGGACGCTGGGTGATTCGATCTCAAAGCGGCAGGGTGCTGGCCCATATGCCGGATGGGGCACTGTATTTTGAACAGACCTATTTTCCCTTTCTCAATGAAGATGATCTCAATGCTATCGGGGCTACCCTTGAAGAAAGTATGTGGACGGCTGTTGCCAGTCCGCCCAGGCCGGTTGATAAACAGACACTTTCCGAAGGTGCAAGGCAACTGCGTAAGAATACGGACCGGGCTATTATAGGTCTGTTCGGGGGCAACCTGTTTGAAATCGGCCAGTTTCTTTACCGTAATGACCAGTTTATGATGATGCTGGCAGGTGAGCCGCAGCACGCTCACAGATTCCTCGATAAATTAGTTGAGATTCATTTAGCCAATCTCGAGCTATTCTTAGACGCAGTCGGTGAACATATCGATATTATTCTTTTCGGAGACGACCTTGGGATGCAGACTGGGGCGATGATTTCACCGCAGATGTATCGCGAGTTTTTCAAAGCTCGTCACAAGCTATTGTGGAACCGGGCAAAAGAATTAGCCGACGTGAAAGTCATGCTTCACTGTTGCGGGGGAGTTCGTGAATTGCTTCGGGACTTAATCGAGGCCGGTCTTGATGCTATTAATCCGGTCCAGATTAGCTGCTCAGGAATGAACGCATCAGAGCTAAAGTCAGAGTTTGGCATGGAACTTACGTTCTGGGGCGGCGGCTGCGATACAAGAGATGTCCTACCTAACGGTACGCCCGAGCAAGTCGCCGAGCATGTTAAAAAGCAGGTTAAGATACTTCAGAAAGATGGGGGTTTTATCTTTCAACAAGTGCACAACATTCTGGCAAATGTGGCCGCGGAAAATATTGTCGCGATGTTTGATGCTGTAAATGCTTAATACTCAGCAGGGAAGAAATAATACATGAATTCAGTTGATTATGGGATAATTCTCTTTTACTTCGCTGTTGTAATCGGGCTGGGTTTCTGGTATCAGAAAAGGGCGTCAAAGAATTTGGGGGCCTACTTTCTTGGGGGCAAGAACATCCACTGGCTGGCTCTGGCAATGTCCGGCTCGGTATCTAATTTCGATATCACCGGAACTATGTGGATTATCTCCATCTTATATGTTTTAGGGATGAAGTCCATGTGGCATCACTGGATGTGGGGATTTTTGATGGGGGCTTTTTTCCTGAGCTATATGGGTAAATGGGTCCGGCGGTCGAACGTAATGACGGCAGCGGAGTGGATGAAGACCCGTTTTGGCAGCGACTCAGGGAGCAAGCTGGCTCGAACCACTTACGCCCTGATGGCTGTGCTCACTTTAGCATGTTTCGTTGGGTATGCCTATCAGGGAATCGGCAAGTTTGCTTCAGTATATATTCCGCTCGAATCTCTTGGTCAATATATGCCTATTCGCTGTCTTGAGAACATTTTGACGGAATATGAACCCGATGTTCTGGCAGTAATGATTATAGGTATAACAACCCTCTACGTTGTACTGGGCGGACTTTACAGCGTAGTAATAACTGATGTTATCCAAACAATCGTTCTGACCTTAGGCAGTATATTCATCGCCTATATCGCATGGTCTAATCTGACACCGGAGCTATTGTCCAAGTTGCCTGAAAATTGGGCCTCACTACATGTGCCATGGAGGATAAAGGAATTTTCGGGAACGGACAATGGCGCTTTCGAGTTTTTTGGTGCTCTTGTTATTGTATGGGTACTAAAGGGTTTCTTACTCAACGCAGGGGGGCCGGCTCAGATGTATGATTTTCAGCGATTTTTGGCGGCAAGGAATGCACGTGATGCCGCCAAGGTCGGTGCGGCCTGGAGCAGCTTTCTGATTGTTCGCTGGGCAATGGCAATGGGGATTGCATTGCTGGCTCTAACGGGAGTAACCGGTATCACAGATTCCGAAAAAGTAATGCCCGTGGTACTGCAGGAACTGTTACCAATCGGGATAAGGGGAATTGTGATTGCCGGCCTGCTTGCAGCGTTTATGTCAACGTTCAGCTCGACGGTAAACAGCGGTGCTTCCTTTATAGTCCGTGATATATGGCAGCCTTACTTTAATCCACACGCCAGCGAGAAGGAATCGGTGCGATTCAGTTATTGGGCCACGCTTATGCTGGTTCTGGTGGGAGTTATCATTGGTTCACAGGTCGATTCGATAGCCCAAATATGGAACTGGATGATGATGGTGCTCGGCGCGGGCCTGGCCATACCGAATGCTCTGAGATGGTACTGGTGGCGGATGAACGGCTGGGGCTATTCCGTGGGAACCTTTACAGGTATTATTTTGTCTTTAATAATTTTATTGCTGCCGGAGGCGCCTGTATATTATGTGTTCCCTTTGATATGTGCAGTCTCGCTGTTTGCAAGTATTGTCGCATCTTTGGCAACCCAATCCACCGACCCGGACATCCTTACGAGCTTTTATAAATCCGTCAGGCCTTTCGGGCTGTGGAAGCCGATTTCGGAAAAAGTAGAGCTGTCCACAGAAAATTCGTCATCCAAATCTGAAAGCCTGCTGCGGACCATCTTGAATGTTGTGCTTGCCATGTTTGCAATTGCGAGCATGTATTTATTCCCAATGTATCTTGTGGGACATTGGTATTTCTATTCGGTGATATGCCTTTTACTGGCAGTTACAGCAATAACAGCTCTTAAATATACCTGGTATCAATATCTTCCTGCTGACGGCACAAGTACCGGGATTCATTGATAAAATTAAAAGGACAGCGAGTCTTGATGAGACCACAGGTGGGGGGCACAGGCGGAGAAATTATCTACGACTTTTTAATCGTCGCGGCGCAGACTTTGTATTCCGGTATTTTTGCAAGAGGGTCCAGGGCGTCTATTGTAAGCATATTGGCAGGACCTTCGTGGAAATGGAAGGGCATAAACAACCAGCCCTTTTCTATATTTTTTGTGACTTTTGCCAGAGTAGATACCTTACCACGGACAGTTGATACTTCGACAGTGTCACCATCTGCAATCCCGAGCTTGCCGGCATCTTCACTGTAAATTTCGACGTAACCTGTCGGTGAAATCTGGTTGATGGCGGCTGATTTTCTGGTCATAGTACCGGTGTGAAATTGATATAACTGCCTGCCGGTAGTGAGCACAAAGGGGAATTTTCGGCCGGGTGACTCGGCAGGGGCCTTGAATAGTACGCTGTGGAATTTCCCTTTTCCCCTCGTAAATCGTCCCTTGTGCAGATATTTCGTCCCGGGGTGGTCCTTGTCGGGGCAGGGCCATTGCAAGCCGACCGAATCAATCCGTTCAAATGATATGCCTCCATAGATAGGTGTTAGTGTGGCGATTTCGTCCATAATTTGCCCGGCGGAATCGTAACTCATCTGGTAGCCGAGCTTGGTGGAGAGGTCGCAGATTGTTTCCCAGTCACCTCTGGCCTGGCCTGGCGGAGGGACGGCAGGGCGGACGCGCTGGACACGGCGTTCGGTGTTTGTAAATGTACCGTCCTTTTCGGCGAAGCACGCAGAGGGCAAGACCACGTCGGCGTACTGAGCGGTCTCGGAGAGGAAAATATCCTGCACAACCAGAAAATCGACCGCCTCAAGAGCCTTACGTGTTCTGTTGAGGTTCGGGTCGGAAAGCGCGGGGTTCTCTCCCATTATGTATATCGCTTTTATGTCACCTTTCTCTACGGCATGGAATATCTCGACAACAGTAAGCCCTTTGTTCGGAGACAGTTTTTTAGACCATGCCGTTTCAAATTTGTTTTGGATTTGAGAGTCCTCGACAGATTGATAGCCGGGATAGACATTCGGCAAAGCACCGAGGTCGCAGGCGCCCTGCACATTGTTCTGGCCCCGGAGGGGATTTACACCGGTCGATTCTTTGCCGACGTTGCCTGTAAGCATTGAAAGATTAGCGAGCGACAGGACGTTGTCGGTGCCGGTGGTGTGTTGAGTGATGCCCATACTGTAAACGATACTGGCTGTCGAGGCGGGGGCATAAATCCTTGCGGCCTGACGAATTTTTTCGGCGGGAACGGTTGTGATTTGCTCAGCCTTTTCCGGCGTACAATCCTTTACGGCCTCCGCCAGCTCTTCAAAACCTTCGGTGCGCTCTTTTATAAAGCCGGAATCGAGAAGGTTTTCATTTACGATAACGTTCATCATTGCATTTATTAGGGCGACGTCCGTACCGGGTTTTTGAGCAAGGTGCAATTCAGCGAATCGGGTAATGTCGATTTGTCGCGGGTCGGCAACAATAAGCCTTGCGCCGTTTTTGACTACAGCCTCTTTTATGTTGAGAGCGATGATGGGATGGGCTTCGGAGGTGTTCGAACCGATGATAAATATGCAGGCGGCGTTTTTGAGCTCATCTATTGAGTTGGTCATGGCCCCGCTGCCGAAAGCCCTTGCAAGACCGGTGACGGTCGAGGCGTGACACAGCCGGGCACAATGGTCAACATTGTTGGTGCCTATGACAGCGCGGATGAACTTCTGAAAGATATAGTTCTCTTCATTGGTACATTTGGCCGATGAAAGACCTGCAATGCTGTTCGGGCCGTTCTGCTTTTTTATTTTAGTCAGACGTTCGGTGATAAAACTCGTTGCCTGGTCCCATGTCGCCTTCTCAAATGTGCCATTTCGCTTTATAAGTGGTGTCGTGAGGCGTTTGTTATTCCCAATGAACTCCATCCCGAACCTGCCTTTAACGCAAAGATTGCCGTCGTTTGGAATGCAGCCAACTGGACTGGTTACACGGACGACCTCGTTGGTCTTCTGGTTAACGTTAAGGTCTATCTGGCAGCCGACTCCACAGTAGGCACAGGTTGTCCGTGTTTTAATCAGGTCTTTTTCACGGCCCTTACCTATAGCTGCACGGTCCAACATCGCTCCGGCGGGACAAATTCCGACGCATCCTCCACACAGAACACATGAGCTTTTATGAAGTTCTATCCCAAAAGCTGTGCTCACCTCAATCTTCCCAAGACGACCTGCAAACGTTAAAGCTTCTGCTTTCTGTACCTCCTCGCAGTATCTGACACACAATCCACACACAATACACTTACCCGGGTCATAAAGTATAGCTTCGTTGTTTGTGGTATAGTTTGGTTTTACAGGCCTTCGCTCCGGCAAGCCAAAGCGTTCTTCGTCCGCCTGATACCGATACGCGTAGTCTTGAAGCTTGCAAGCTCCATCCATATCACAACTTGTGCAAGCTACCCTGTGTTCTGACAGAATAAGCTCTAAGATTGTTTTCCGAATTTCTGCGATTTCCTCATTTTCAGTGCATACCTTCATACCCTCGGTAACCGGCGTATTGCACGATATTGTCAGGCCGGCACGACCGGTTATCTGTACCACACACAACCGGCATGTTCCTACCGGTTCGAGGCGTGAGTCATAGCAGAGGTTGGGGATTTCAATTCCAACGCACTTAGCCGCTTCAAGAATCGTTGTCCCTTCCGGGACAATTACTTCTCTATCGTCAATCGTAAGATCAACTTCTTTCATTTTTGGATCGCCCCGTAATTAGACTCCTAAGTCGAGACCTTGCCAATAGCCGCCTCGAAATCCTGTGGAAAAAGCTCCAATGCTGAGAGTATCGGGAGCGGAAAAGCCTGTCCCATTCCACAAGTGGATACCGCCACGCAAGCCTTGCCGATTCTTCGCAATTGTTCCAAATCCTCAAATGTTCCCTTGCCTTGAAACACTTTTTCAATGATTTCTCTCATTTGTACAACTCCTATCCGGCACGGTGCACAGCGACCGCAGGATTCAGAACCGTAAAATTCAAGCAGTTCTTTGACAATATTAACCGCACTTTTGCCCTCCTCATAGACAATGACACCGGCAGTGCCGATTCCACTGCCAGCTTGGCGAATGGCCTTCGTGGTGAGTTTGCATCTCAGAGAAGCTCGGGCAAGAAACGCAGTTGTACCTCCACCCGGTTGAACCGCTTTTACAGGCCGACCACTCGCCGCGCCCCGGCCAAATTCGTCGACGAATTCTGCCAGTGTTCCTGAACCGAACTCGAGCTCATACACACCGCTTTTTTTAACGTCACCGGATAGTGAAAAAAGTCTCGTTCCAGGCTCATCCTCAACACCAAGCTTACGATAAGCTTCTGCCCCGTTTTCCAAAATCACAGTCACATTTGCAATGGTTTCGACATTGTTCACGACCGTGGGTCTTCCAAACAACCCTTTTTCTGTCGGATACGGTGGTTTCAATCGGCTGGTAGCACGGCGTAACTCAAGTGAAGAAATAAGCGCAAACTCCTCGCCGGTTATGTACAGTCCTTTACCTTTAACCACCTGCAAATCAACCGAAAACTTTGACCCTAAAATGTTGTCCCACAAAAGCCCGGCTTTCCTGGCCTCAACAACAAGATTTTCCCACAGCTGGACGGTCTGTTCGTATTTACCGTTTATATATATATAAGTCTGTTTAGCTCCAATCGCATAAGCTGCGATCAAGATTCCCTCAAGAACCATCCAGGGATCACCGTCAAGTATAATCTTGTCCTTGAATGTTCCCAATTCACCCTCTTCAGCATTACAAATAAAATATTTTGGCTGTTGTTCTTCCGCGGCCGCCATTGCCCACTTTGATCCCGTCGGGAATCCTGCACCACCCCGGCCAACTAAACCTGAGCGTTTAATCTCTTCAATCGAAGACTCAGGTCCGATCGCCAAGGCACGCCTAAGAGCTTTCAGTCCGCCGTTGGCTTCGTATCCCTGTAGATTCAGTGGCTCATACTTGCCTATTCGCTGAGTTAAGAGCTTTGTTTCCTTCATATTAGCCATCGCACTCCAACTGTACCTTGAAGTCTCTGTATGATGTCAGCGCACCATAAATTCGAGTCTCCGATAAACCGGTCCTAACCGCAACATCGTGGATCACCTCTCGCGGAACATATCCGAACTCTTCTTGAACTTTGCCTAAAAACATAAATAAATTCTCCGGAGTGATGTACTGTAAATCTTCAACAAGATTTTGATATGTCTCCATTTTGAACTTTTGCATTCGCTTGCTCCTTAAGCCCGGCCTCATGGTACGGGCCCTTGTCGGTAATTGCAATAAAAAATATCGTTCTGGCTTACTAAGCTATTAAACCTGCGGTCGCGGCAGTAAACCGGCGCGCTCAAGGATGACGGGTGTAATACTTTCCCAGCCTATAGGCATAAGATGAATACCGGAAACTCCCTCGATATCCTTTATCTTTTCTATCATCTCAAGGCAAATCTTTATGCCCTCTTCCTTCTTCGCCTCCTTGTCCTCCACGCCTTCCATCCTCTTGATAAGCTCATCGGGTATGCTCATTCCCGCAACTTCACTCTTCATATATTTTAGTGCCCTGTGAGAACGAACCGGTGTCAATCCCGCAAGGATATATACCTTCTTGTGCAGACCTTCTTTGACAACAAGCTCCATCCAGCGGCTGAATTTGTCAAGGTCAAAGACGCACTGGGTTTGGATGAAATCGGCCCCGGCGTTAATTTTTTTGGCCAGGCGCGCCACCCTGAATTCAAACGGATCTGCAAAAGGATTTTCGACAGCACCGATGAATAATCTCGGCTCGTGTTCCTTTATTGGGTCGCCTGAAATGAATTGCTTGTCATCTCTCATCCTCTTTACCATCGCAATCAACTGCACCGAATCGATATCAAAGACGTTTGCAGCCTGTGGGTGATTTCCGAATTTCTGGTGGTCTCCGGAGAGGCAAAGAAGGTTTTTAGCTCCAAGGGCGGCGGCCCCGAGAATGTCACTTTGCATTGCAATTCTGTTCCTGTCCCTGCAAACCATCTGAACAACAGGCTCGACGCCGCAGGATATTGCGATAGCGGCGGCGGCTATACTCGACATTCTTACAATCGCCGTCTGGTTGTCCGTTATGTTGGCACCTTCGACATTTCCAAGACAATACTGAGTTTTCTTCTTTATGGCTTCCGGGTTGGCGTTCTGGGGCGGGCCGAGCTCGGCGGTAACCGCGAATTTTCCTGCTGTTAGAACTTTTTCGAGTCTGCTGTCTGATTTCATAGCATGGCCTCTTCGAACTTTGTTTTTCGTTGCCCTGCGTTAGTGCTCGTCCGCCAGTCTTTAGGCTCTCTAACAACGGTGAGATTATCGAGCTTGCCCAGTTTTTTGAGCCGGTCATAAATCAGCTGCCAGGCACATTCGGTATCCTTATCGACTTCGCACTTTCCGTCAGCGGAACCGCCGCAAGGACCGTTCAGCAATTTTTTCGCACATCGGGCGATAGGGCATATACCGCCGGTCCACTCGAGGACACAATCCCCGCAGCCGGCGCATCTTTCATCCCAGAGAGCATGTTCCACAGGATAACCCATAAATTTCGTATTCAGGCCCGGGATTGTTATTATATCCGGATGCCTCTCGGTCATGGCCTGTACTCCTACGCCGCAGGCTATCGAGAGAACCGCCTCAACCGTTTCAAGCTCTTTTTTAAGTTTATCGATGAACTCATACTCGCACTGTCTTTCAGGCGTGCATTCGATTATCTCTATCTCTTTACCTTGTTTCTTTCTTGCCATTTTTATCTGGGACGCCAGAAGCTCCACGGCCTTTGCTCCGCCGGAAAAGCATATGGTGACACATCCGCCGCAGCCCATCAGCATAATCTTTTTGTAATCCCTGATCGAATTGAGTATTTCATCCAGGGGTTTTCTGTCAGCTACAATCATACAAGCGCCCTTTCATTGAGGAACTTTTTAGCATCCGTCAGATGCTTTAATATGCCGAGCTGTTTGGCTTCGATTCCCAGAGCCAGGCCCATTAGCTCGGTGAAATAAAATATAGGTGTGTGGAAATTCGTTTTGAACCTGCTGTTAATCTGTGCCTGTCTGCCGTCGAGATTTGCATGGCAGAGCGGACAGCCGACCGAGATGGCATTGGCTCCGGACAACTCGGCATCATCAAGGATTTTCCTGGTAAGCTCAAACACGACATCGGTTTTTGTTAATGCAAACGCCGCACCGCAGCAGAAGGTCTTCATATTCCAGTCAACGGTTTCGGCGCCGAGAGCTTCGATAAGAGACTCCATCTGAGTCGGATTCTCGAATTGCTTTTTGCCGGTTACTTTCGGTGGCCTTGTCATAAGGCAGCCGTAATAACAGGCCACTTTCAAACCTGCAAGGTTTTTTACGACCTTTTCTTTTATAGTATCAATACCCGCTTTTTCGATAACTACGTCGAGCATGTGCAGAACTTCGATATCTTCGGGATATTCCGAATCAATAACTGCCTCGACATCTTTTTTCAGGTTATTGTCTTTGAGCCGCTGCTGGGCAACCTTCAATCTCGAATAGCACGAGGCGCAGGGTGCACATAGCTGCTTCAAATCGTCCGTCTGGCGAACCAGTGCAAGGTTCTTGGCCGGCAGCGCCACAGACATCAAGTCATCGTACTGGTGGGCAGGGGATGATCCGCAGCAAATCCAGTCCTTGAGCTCTACGAGCTCTATTCCCAGAGCTTCGCAGACTTTCCTTGTCGAAATATCATATTCGACACTGCTTGAATGTAGCGAACAACCTGGATAATATGCGAGCTTCATTTCTTTAATTTCTTTGCTCTTGAAAACATTTTCATCGTAGCGAACGGCTTCTTGAAGGAGGGCCACAGCTTGAGCTTGCCCTTTTTCATCATTTTCATACCCAGAACCATGTCTTTTGTCGGTTTGCCGGAGAACAAATTCAGCGCAGCAACAAGACCGGCTTCGTAAGCCCTTCCCATATACTTTATCATTGTCATCCAAAGCCGATTGAACAAAGGCAGCTTATTATTGTCGGCCTTTATCTTCTTTTGCTGGCCGATGATTCTCATCGTATCGATTACATGAGCGATATCTATATCCTGCGGGCACCTTGTCGAACAGGTCTGGCAGGACAAACAGTACCAAATTGTGTTTTTCTTCATTGCCTCATCGACCATTCCGAGCTGGGCATATCGCATCAGCTCTGTCGGCGTGCTGTCCATAAACATTCGAGACGGGCATCCGGAAGCGCACTTTTTGCACTGATAGCAGAGAAAAACGTTCTCGCCGCTGAGTTGTGCAATTTCCCTGGCAAAACTGCTATCAATCTTTATGTTTTCCTGTTTAACAACTTTCATTGCTTCTGCGGCTCCTTCCGCCTGTCTTCGCACACAGGGCCGATTTCCTTTACTCTTTTTGTCATTTCCTCGACAATCTCGGCGAATCGCCCGCCCATAGCAGAAGAAAGATTGAACATTTCAATCCTTTGCGGGTCCGTCCCTACCTCCTCAAGAAGCCTCTTGACGTATGCCACTTTTTTCTTTGCACGCAGGTTGCCTTCCATGAAGTGGCATTCGCCCTCCATGCACCCCGCAACGAATACGCCATCAGCTCCGTCCTCAAAGGCCTTCATAAGGACAATCGCATCAACCTTACCGGTACATGGCAGCAGGATAATCCTAACGTTAGGGGAGTACTGCACGCGCATCGCACCCGCCAGATCCGCGGCCGCAAAGGCACAGAAGTTACAGCAGTACGCCACTATTTTCGGTTCGAAATCACTCATTGACTACCAATTCATTTGTTTCATCAAGAAGCGCTTTGGTCTTGGCGATGACCTGCGCATCTTTGTAGTGCATTAGTTGAATCGCCTTTGCCGGGCATTCGGATGCGCAGATACCGCAGCCGTGACACATAGCCACTTCAATCTCGGCGGCGCCTTCGGCGTTGATCTGTGGCACGTTATACGGACAGGTCCGCACGCACGTCAGGCACGCCGCGCATTTGTCCGCATCCACAACCGAGACAACGCCGCTTACTTCCATCATATCCGCCGAGAGAATCCTCGCCGCCCTTGCCGCGACCGCCTGAGCCTGAGAAACACTCTCATCAATGAATTTCGGACTATGACACGCACCGCATAGAAATAAGCCGTCCGACGCAAAATCAACCGGCCTTAGCTTCATGTGCGCTTCGAGGAAAAATCCCTCGAGATTAACGGGAACCTTGAAAACCGTCCCGATTGTTTCATTGTCCGTCGCTGGCGCCATCGCCACGCTTAATGCAAGAACGTCGGGACTAAAGCTCAAATTCAATCCGGAATTCAGATCCTGGACACGAACATCAAGGTCACCTGCGCTATTCTGAGAGACAACGGCTTTACCGTCCAGGTCATATCTGAAAAATAACACGCCGAGTTCGCGAGCTTTATTATAGTATTGTTCCTTGAAGCCGTAAGTCCTAACGTCCCTGTAGAGAATCGCAACATTGGTCTTTGGATTGGCTTTTTTTATGGCTATTGCGTTTTTAATCGCTTCGGTACAGCAAACCCTGCTGCACATCATATTACCCGGCTCTCTGGAGCCAACGCACTGAATCATAACGACTTCATTCAGAGATTCGGCGAAGTCCGGATCTTTTTCAAGAAGCTCCTCAAGCTCTAATTGGGTGTGGACTTTCTTATTTTTGCCATAGAGGTATTCATCCTGTTTTGATTCATTTGCGCCAACAGCAATTATGGCCGCTCCGTGCTCTATTTCTATATCACCGCCGTTGTTGTCGATAATGCTCTTGAAATTACCAATAAAACCCTTACATTCCTTAACCGTGGAGTTCTTATAAACGGTTATCCTCTCGCTCTCGCCAATCTGTGCTTCCAGCTTCTTGAGCAACTCGCAAGGCTTGAATCCCTCCACCGTCTTCTTTACCCTCGGTAAATTGCCCCCGAGTTCGTCCGATTTCTCAACCAGATGAACGTCGAATCCTTGGTTCGATATCGACAGCGCCGCCGTCATCCCGGCCACCCCGCCTCCTATTACAAGGCCGCTGCGCTTAGGAACATACCTCGTCGTCTCAAGCGGCTCGATGAGCCGCGCCCGCCCGACCGCCATCCTTACAAGATCTATCGCTTTTTCTTCGGTGACTTCGCCGAGGCGTGCGTGGACCCAGGTGCACTGGTCACGGATATTTGCCATCTCGAACAAGTATGGATTCAAGCCGCGCTCTCGAATCGCATTCTGGAACAGCGGCTCATGCGTCCGAGGCGTGCACGACGCCACTACCACTCTGTTTATGTCGTGTTCTTCTATCTTCTCTTTTATGGTCAGAAGTCCGTCGGGAGAGCATGTGTACATCAGGTCCGTCGAGAACACAACGTTCTTCAGATTCTCGGCGTATTTGGCGACCCTCTCGCAGTCGATATACCCCCCGATATTTGAGCCGCAGTGACAAACAAAGACGCCTACCCGTGTCTCGGCCTTAGAAATGTCTTTCTCCGGCGGGAAACTCTCAGGCTTAATCTCCGTGCCTCTAACATCCGCCAGAAGCTCCATCGCCAGCGCAGCCGCACCACTGGCTTGCGTTACGCTCTCCGGGATATCTTTGGGGCTTTCGAATGAGCCGGCAAGATAAATTCCTTCCCTCGATGAGGCGGTCGAGATAAACATAGCCGATTGAGCGAAGTTATATTGATTTAGCTCTATTTGGCAGACTTCGGCCAGTTTTGACGCATCGGCCTTTGCACAGAGACCGCTGGACAATACGACCATGTCGAATTCCTCTTCAATCCAGTTCTTCCCGTCCTCGGTAAATTCGATTGAAAGGTTATTTGTTTTGAAATTCTGTCTGACAGCCGAGGGTCTTGTATAGATATACTGAACACCGTATTTATCCTTAGCCCTTTCGTAGTATTCGTCGAAGCCTTTGCCGAAGGCCCTGACATCCATTACAAAAACCTTGCATTCGACATCCTCTATGTGCTCGGCGGTTATGATCGCCTGCTTAGTCGCATACATACAGCAAACCGTAGAGCAATAGGGATTTTCCTGGTCTCGCGAACCGACACACTGTATAAAGGCGATTTTTTTGGGCGACGCTCCGTCGGAGGGCCTTTGTATATGGCCACCAAACGGCCCCGATGCACACATAATCCTCTCATAATCCATTGCGCTGACAACGTTTGCGAATCGTCGGTATCCGTACTCGGCCTTTTTTTCTGCGTCGTACAGGTCAAAGCCGGGCGCCAGTATTATTGCGCCGACACCGAGTGACCTTTCCTTTGGCGTGTCGTTATAAAGAATTGCATTTGCTTCACATACCTTTTCACATAATCCACACCAGGAACATACCGAACAGAATAAACATCTGTCAGCCTCAGCCCTGGCCATCTCTTCGGTGAATCCCAAATCAACCTCTTCAAATGAGCGGCGTCTATCAAGTCCGATGGTGGGCATCTGCTGCCTTTGGACAAGTTTTTCTTTTCGCTCTTTCAGCTCCTCGGCGGTAATCTCCACAACAGGCTGGTCGTATTCTTCGGGCTCGAATTTTTCACCTTTTATGTAGGCATCTATAGCCTTAGCAGCGAACTGGCCGTCTGCTGTGGCCTGGACTACGCTGGCGGCGCCACGAATTACATCACCACCAACGAAGACGCCTTCCCATGAAGTCATACCTGTCTTCTCGTCAACTTCGACTGTACCGCGTTTTGTAAGCTTTATCTTTCCACACTGGTCTAACAGACCGAGTTCGGGTTTCTGACCGATAGCCACTATTAGCTCATCTGCAGCGAGAACCTCTTCAGTGCCGGGGACAGTTTCAAGCTCCAGCTTACCCTCGACGAAAGCCATCCTTTTTACATCCAGTAATTCCACAGCGGTAAATTTGCCGTCTTCAACGATAATTTTCTTTGTCGCCTTGGCAGTTCTGACAGCAACACCTTCCTCTTCGGCCCATTCGACTTCCCAGGGATAGGCCGGCATTTTATCCCGGCTTTCGAGACATACGATAGAGACCTTTTTACCGCCAAGCCGCAGCGCCGTACGTGCACAGTCCATCGCAACGTTGCCGCCGCCGATTACTATAACATTTTCCTTAACGGAGATCTTTTTGCCGAGCCTGACGTTACGGAGAAAATCAATACCGCTTTCGACGTTTTCCGAATCCTCTCCGTCCATACCCATTCTGATGCTTTTGTGCGAGCCGACAGGCAGGAACACAGCCTTAAAATCTTTATCGAACATCTCTTCGATGTCACTTTGGCCCTGAATATGACTGTTCAATTTAACCTCAATGCCGTAATCGAGGATATTCTGAATGTCTCTATCTATAATTTCTGTCGGCAGCCTGTATTCTGGGATGCCGATTCGCATCATTCCACCGAGTACCCCGTGTTTTTCAAAAATAGTTACGGAATAGCCCATCTTCCTCAGGTCGAGCGCCGCGGACAAACCCGCCGGCCCGGAGCCGACTACTGCAACCTTCTTGCCGTTTTCTTCGATCGACGCCTTTTTCTCTTCAGGAGTGAGCTTCTGGCCGTGTTCGTGGTACCAGTCCGCCAGGAACCTCTTTATGTAGGCGATTGAAACCGGACTATCGAGATTGTTCCTGTTGCAACTTTGCTCACAGGGATGTTCACATATCCTTCCGCATATCGCAGGGAAAGGATTTGTTTGCGTCGCCGACTCATAAGCTTCCTGGTACTTGCCGGCGGCGGCCAGGGCTATATATCCGCAGGGATTGCCATGTACCGGGCAGCTATCGTGACAAGGGGCCACTCCGAGTCTGGTCATTGCGAATTTGTTGGGTACGGCCTGCGGGTATTCTTTGAAAATTGCCTTTCTATCATTAAGAAGCTGGTTGTATTCATCCTTGACGGCGACAGGGCAGTTCTCAGCACAAACACCGCAGCCGGTACATTTTTCAAGGTCAACGAAGTGCGGTTTTATATCAAGTTTCGCATTAAAATTGCCGGCCTGGCCCGATAGTTCCGCGAGTTGGGCATTAGTAATTATCTCGATGTTCCTGTGTGTCCCGGCTGTAACAAGACGAGGAGATATGGTACACATAGAACAGTCATTTGTGGGGAAGGTTTTGTCCAGTTGTGCCATGTGCCCGCCTATAGCGGTTCCAGACTCAACGAGATAGACCTTGAATCCTGAATCAGCCAAATCCAGCGCTGCCTGGATGCCAGCTATACCTCCCCCCACAACCATTACTGAACCGATTTTGTTGACTTGTATCATTTAAGCTTCACGACTAAATATTTTTATTGAAAAGGACAAATTATAAATTGTAGTAATAGCTATTACAACTACAAAATATGTCACTTATAGAATCTCTCATAATATTATTAACCGTTTTTCCTACGTCAAGCAACGCAAAATGTGCCAAGTATCAAATGACAATAACTTGCCAATTAATAGCATAATCCTACTAAAGCCGGTTTTATTAAAATAGTGAAAGGTTCTTAAGGACAGAATTTTTTCAGAAGATTTATATGGCTGGTATAGTCCGGGCCTCCATCACTTTTTGGTTTAGTCATTTCGGCTGTTTCTGATATGCTCAAGAATTTCCCGCCCGCCGGCGTTTAACAACTCCTGTGCGAGTTGTTCGGCACATGCATTGGCCTGATTGATTTGACCGGTCACTGAGCGTTTAATATATTTACCACCTTCTACATCAGAGATGACTGCATCAATTGTTATATTATCGCCGTAGATTTGTGAATATACGCCCAGAGGAATACTGCAACCGCCGTGCATAGATGAAAGTATGCGTCGTTCGGCCTCGACGGCAATCCGGGAATTTTTATCATCAAGTTTTGTAACAAGCCCGGCAAGCTCATTATCATCATCGCGAATTTGTACGGCCAATGCGCCCTGTGCTGGGGCGGGCAGGAATTCCTGAGGCGATAGAATAGCAGAAATTTTATAAGTCAGACCAAGCCGGTTCAAACCCGCGCAGGCGATAACAGCAGCGTCAACCTGCCCGGACGCCACTTTCGAAACCCTCGTTTCGACATTTCCACGCAAAGGGACACATTTTATGTCATTTCTGAGCCTGCGCAACTGGGCGATGCGCCGAAGGCTCGAAGTTCCGACGGTTGCTCCGGCCGGCAGGGCGGCTATAGAGGCCGCCTGAGATGAGGCTATCAAAGCGTCGGCAACGGATTCCCTTCTTGGCACTGCGGCAACTACGAGTCCCTCTGTACAGGCGGTAGGCAGGTCCTTAAGACTATGAACGGCTATGTCAGCACTGCCGTCAAGAAGGGCGTTTTCAACTTCAGAAGTGAAAAATCCCATCGAATCGGATTTATAAAGGAAGTCTGATTTGTCACGGTCACCTTTTGTCGATATTTTTACTATGGAAATATCAAAAAGGCCGGAGAGATTTTGGAGTAAGTTGCAGATATAGTTCGATTGTACCAAAGCCAGCTTACTGGCTCGGCTTGCTACTTTAATGGCTCTCATTTTTAGCCTTCCATAATTCATAAATATTTATATTTTTGGAGTTTTTACACTAAAAACCGGTTCAATTCAAGAAATTCCGTAACTTAGGTATGAACAAATGACAAATTAGAGAACTACAAGAACAGTAATAAAGTAACTTGCAATTGTAAACTGCTCTGATTATAATGCCAATTAATCGGTCTTTTTATCGATTTCGGGAATTTTTAAGGCATAATTTGACTTAATGTATCCGTTAAGTAATATCTATTAAACAATGAAACATCAAATATCCGATATTGAGCAGAAGATTCTGGCGGTTATTCAGCAAGGATTGCCAAAGAGTCAAAATCCATTTAAGGATATGGCCGAAAATATAGGTATAGAAACAGCGCAATTGCTGTCGGTCTTGAAGGACTGGAAACAGCAGGGCAAGATTCGTCGGATAGGGGCTATAGTGAATCATTTCAAAGTAGGTCTGTGCGCTGGAGCAATGGTGGTCTGGCAGGTGGAACCGGAACGAACCGAGGAAGTAGGCAAGGTGTTGGCCGAATTCGAGGAGGTTAGTCATGCCTATGAACGGCGTTCCGATGAAAGCTGGCCATATAGTCTGTACACAATGGTCCATGGTAAAAGTGACGAATATGTTCTGCAGACAGTACAGCGAATGAGCCATGCATGCGGGATTTCAAATTACCGCATCCTGGTTACTGAAAAGGAACTTAAAAAGGTGCCGCCGACCTATATTTCACAAATTGAAACTAAAAGTGCTGAATAAAAAGGAAAAAGATGTTAAGTCTGCCGATACCTGAGTTAATCATATTTTTATTTGTCTTAACGTTATATCTGGCGGCGTCTATAGTTGGTATTCTTCAATTACGATCCGGGGGTGAGAAATACAAACGCTTTCCTTTGCCTATGGTCTGCCTGGCGGTAACTCTGGAAGCTGTCATGCTTATATTCAGGGCTGTGGTGATAAAAGCAGTGCCGCTGACAGGTATTTTTGAGTCGATGATTGTCCTTACTATTGTATTCGGCCTCATATACCTGTTCGTCAGCATTGCAATCCAGCAGGTATGGTTCGGTTCTGTGATGGCCTGGGTAATTTTGGGCCTGATAATTCTGGCTGCGAGTGTTGCCGAACCTGCCTCCGAGGCGCATATTGCGGCTTCTACGCCCTGGGCGATTGTTCACGGTTTTACAATGATAATCAGCGGAGCAGCGGCAATGCTGGCGACTGCAAGTGCCGTACTTTACCTTCTTGGCAGGCAAAAACTTAAGCAAAAGAAGGTACTTCAAGTCCTTGGAAAGGTGCCCAATCTCGAAAAACTCGAGCGAATGAACATTTTCGGTCTAAAGGCTTGTTTCGTACTGATGACATTCGGTTTTGTGAGCGGGATTGGCCTGGCAGCCACCTCGACTTCGCTCAATATGACGGCTCTTGACTGGCTTACAGATGCCAAAATTGTCCTTATCGCCTTAGTATGGCTGCTTCTGGGATTTATTATGGTATTGTGGTGTACAGTCAAATTACGGGAAAAGATTATAGCTTACGTTACGCTTGTCACGTTTGCCCTGATTCTATTTGCAGTGGTGGGGACCTCGGTGTTTTGCGGTTCAAACCACGATTTTGGCGGCAGCGACGTTGAAGCTGTAGAACAGAATAAATAAGAACAGAAGATGAAGATAGTAGTTTTAGGTCTTAATCACAAGAGTGCCCCGATAGAAATTCGTGAGAAACTGGCATTTGACGCGACACAGACTCTCAAGGCACTTAAAGAACTTAAAAACAGATTTCCCGAAGCGGAATTTGTACTGCTATCAACGTGTAACCGTGTCGAGTTGTATTGTGCCAGCACACTTTCGGATAAGGTCACTGCAGATGACCTGGCTGAGTTTTTATCAGAGTTTCACAACATTCCAATAGAGAAATTCCAAGAATCTCTATACGCATATAACACCGAGGATTCCGTCAGACATTTACTTACGGTCGCTTCAAGCCTGGACAGTATGGTTGTTGGCGAGGCGCAAATAATAGCGCAGGTGAAGGAAAGTTATCAGCTTGCCTGTACAGCAAAGAGCACTGGAAAAATTCTGAATCGCCTGTTTCACTGTGCCTTTTCGACCAGTAAGAAGATATATACAACCACTTCAATCTCAAGCGGTCGAGTCAGTGTTGCCGGTGTGGCGGTCGAATTAGCTATGCAATTGTTTGCAGACATTCCATCGGCAAAAGTTGTCGTGATCGGGGCCGGCGAGATGGGTGAACTGCTTGTGCAGCATCTTCTCCAGGTTGGGTGCAAAAACATAACGATCGTAAACCGGTCATACGAGCGTGGCCAGAACATGGCCGAGCGTTACGACATTGCTGTCGATAAGTGGGAGCAAATTGAGACCCAGTTGATTGGGGCAAATATCGCGATAGCCTCTGCTGCGGTACAGGATTATCTGTTCAGGAAGGGCCCTTTCAAGAAAATAATGAACAAGCGCTGGGGAAGAACGCTGCTGATTATCGATATTGCTGTGCCGCGTAACTTCGAACCATCGATAAACAAAATGGACGGTGTGTTCCTCTATAGTGTAGATGACCTTTCCGAGGTAGTGGAACGGAATCGCAAAGCTCGCGAGCTGGACATCGCCGCGGGTATGGATATCGTCTATAAAAATGTTACTGATTTTATGGATTGGCTTGGAGCCAAAGACATAGGTCCTTTAATAGGTCAGATGAAGGAACAATTTGTCCGGATTAGTCAAAGTGAGCTTGAGCAGTTCTTCGTCGGAGCAAGGCAGGATGCTTCATGCAAAGAGAGTATGGAGATGATGGTGAATCGTGTCGTCAATAAGCTGCTGCATTGCGTAATCAAGAATGTCAGCACTATAGCGAAAGAAAACGGCGCTGCAGAGGCTGCCAAGTATGTTGACAGCATCGTGCAGCACGCAGAAAAGATATCTTCGGAGTTAAACAATAAGGGGAATGAGCAGTCGTGAACAAAGCCAGAAGGCCAAATCAGATTCTGAGACTTTTATTTTGGGAAACTACGATAAAATGCAATTTGACCTGCGCACACTGCCGGCGCTTGGAATCCGACGAAGCAGCTTTTAAGGACTTATCAACCACTCAGGCAAAGAACCTGATAGAACAGTTGGCTGAATTAGGCAGTGGGCAGCCTATGATGCCGGTGCTGGTATTTTCAGGTGGTGAGCCGCTCTGCAGGGATGACTTATTTGAGCTGGTCGGCCAGGCGCGTGAAGCCGGGATTACACCGGCGCTTGCGACTAATGGAACATTGATAGATGCAGCAGTGGCCGAACAAATACGAGATAGCGGAATCGTGAGAATCGCGGTGAGTCTGGATGGAGCAACAGCCGAGGTTCATAATAAGCTGCGTCAGTTGGAAGGCTCGTTTGAAAGGGCACTTAAAGGTATTAAACACCTTCGCGAGAAAGGATTGGCCGTCCAGATCAACATAACATTGACCAGGCACAATGCCGGACAATTGGAGGAAGTTTACGAGCTTGCCAAATCAGTAGGGGCGGTAGCCGTGCATATATTCATGCTGGTTCCGGTCGGGTGCGGACAGGTCCTTGCCGAAACGGATATGCTTTCACCGGAGCAATATGAAGAAAAGATGCTTGAGATATGCCGACTTGACAGCCGCGGCGAGTTACAAATGAAGGTAACCTGCGGGCCGCACTATGAACGTATAATTAGACAGCAAGGCCTGTATCAGGAGCGTAAAAAGCCATCGCACAGCAGCGGCACAGTCCCGGGCAGAACCGGCCATGGGGGCTCTACACGCGGATGTCTTGCCGGGCTTGGTGTGCTTTTCGTCGGCCATCAGGGAGACGTATTCCCCTGTGGATATTTGCCGGTAAAATGCGGTAATGTGCTTAAGCAAAAACTTTCAGAGATATGGCAGGGCAACGAAGACCTTGGGCGAATGCGTAAAAGCAGCAACCTCGAAGGCAAGTGCGGAATTTGTGGTTATAGAGAAGTATGCGGCGGATGTCGGGGCAGAGCATATGCCGCAACGGGTAATTATATGGCCGAAGAACCTTTTTGTGCGTATATTCCACCTGAAGCAGCTCATTAATAATATTTAGAATATGAGGTTGAGTGTAAACAATGATAAATATCAGCAAATTATATTGCGACCAGGTTACACCAGGTGACTGGCTTCGCTACGGCAAGAAAGGCTCAGGCGAGCGCGAGGGTGAAATAGTACCCAAAAAAGCATCCGAAAGACGACCTATTGTTGTCTGGAATATAACCAGAGCTTGTAATCTGAAGTGCGTACATTGTTATAACGACAGCGGTACCGGCAAGGCTTGTAATGAAGTGTCCACAAGCCAGGCAAAAGCCATTTTGGATGACTTGGGCCAATTCAATGTGCCGTCGGTGCTGTTCTCCGGAGGGGAACCATTGACTCGGAGCGACTTGTTTGAATTGATAGAATATGCCGGCCAGCAGGGTATGCGAGCTGTTATTTCAACTAACGGGACACTTATAACCGCCGATATGGCCAGGAAAATTAAACAAAAGGGGGTTTCTTATGTCGGTATCAGCCTTGATGGAATTGGGGAAGTAAATGACAAATTCAGGGGAGTGGCCGGTGCATTTGACAAGGCTGTGCAGGGAATAAGAAACTGTCAGGACGCAGATGTGCGAACAGGTCTCAGACTGACTCTAACGAAAAGGAATGTTCAGGATTTGGAAGCTTTGTTTGACTTTTTCGAAGCAGAAAATATCGAAAGGGCTTGTTTTTACCACTTCGTTCCCAGCGGCCGAGGAAAGGCCATTAGAGACGATGACCTCAGTCATGCTCAAAGCAGAGAAGCGATTGAGACAATATTAGCTAAAACAAAACAGTACAAAAAAGCCGGAAGAAAAACAGATATATTGACCGTTGATAACCATGTTGACGGCGTTTACCTGTATCTGAAATTGCTTAAGGAAGACACAGCCCGTGCAGAAAATGTCTGGAAACTGCTTGCATGGAATGGAGGGGGAATGTACAGCAGCGGAGTTGGAATCGGCTGCATTGATTTTAACGGCAAGGTGCATCCAAACCAGTTTTGGGGGCACTACGACCTAGGAGATATTCACGAGAGGCGTTTTAGTGAGATTTGGCTCGATACAAGTGAACCTTTACTCAAGGGTTTGAGGAACCGCAGGGAATATGTTAAAGGCAGATGCAAACTTTGCAAATTTTTCAATGTCTGTGGCGGCAGCCTTCGTGTGCGGGCAGACTTATATTTCGGCGATCCCTGGGCTCCGGATCCGGGATGTTATTTGACAGATAAGGAAATAGGTTTAGATGAAGAGAAACAGGAAGAATTAAAGCGCTGTAGAGAGCTTTTTCAGCTTCCTGATTAAATAAAACTGCATGTTTTTAAACACCTTTTAAGACCAGAATCTTTGTGAAAAGTGTTTTTTTCATCGATATTCTTGTTTTTTATGCAAAATTCTCGCCCGCGGGAAGCATCAGACCCTAATAAGCCACATTAATCCAATAAATTCTCGAAAATGGGATTATTTTCTTGTTTTTTTTCTGCTTGGGTGATAAAATGCTATTAATAATAAATATGATAAGTATCCCAAAGGAGCTAATGTTATAAAGGAACAAATCGAAGATTTACATCCTGGGGGGGTATCAGAATTGAAAAGAAAGGTATAGGGAATGAGGTATGACTCCAGAGGTATAGATGAGGGCTGATAAGACAGACAAACTGAGTCGGTGTACACGGGAGTTTCTTGCTGAGCAGAATCTTTGGCTTATACGGCTAAGATGGATTGCCGTTGGGGGGATAGTGGCCGCTGTTCTGGTGGGCAGTTATGTCTTTCCTTACCCTTTATTGCCAAGCCCTATTCCCATATACATCTGTGCGGGAATACTTTTACTGTGTAATTATTTCTATTTCTGTATAGCAACCAAGAAAGCATCTTATGCTGTACCGAAAGATATTGTGCTGGCTATTGTCCAGGTGGAGGCGGATTTAGTCATTCTCACGGCAGTACTTCTTTTTTCAGGAGGAGTTGCTAATCCATTTTTCCTGTTTTTTATATTTCATGTCATCATAGCAACGATAATACTTCCCAGAAATCTGTCATTTACGGTGGGTTTAACGGCTATATTGCTATTTGGTCTGCTGGCCATCAATGAACTAAATGAGGTGGCATGGCTGGGGTATTATCCCCTGCAAATCAAAAACTGGATAGAAGGGCTGTGGACAAATCCGGTATACCTTCTTGCCGCCTTTGTGGCATTCGTTTGCACGGTAATTTTGTCACAATATTTGACAAGAATTGTTATCACCAGGATGACAGCGAAAGAGAAGGAAGCTGCACGAAAGAACGACCTTCTCCAAGCGATCATCGGTGCAATGACTGAGGGATTAATATTTGTTACCCACGACGGTAAGATAGCGATTTGTAATCCTGCTGCGAAGTTATGGAAAAACAAAAACACATCACAAAAGCGTATAGACAAGGGTGGAGATTTACCGGAGGATTTTCCGTCCATCCTCGCAGAGCACATGAGAGGTCTTTCAATCGGTAACAATATAACAACAGACACAGGCGGCGGTAATACAATTAAGTTCAAAACGGCAGGACAGGAACAACGATACATTGAGGCGCAAAGTTCTCCTGTTATCGGTAAAGATGAACAAAAGCTGGGACATGTTATCGTGGGCCAGGATTTAACCGTTCATAAAAAGCTGGAAGAAGATTTATTAGACCGAACTGAAGAGGTAACAGCAATTAACGAGATGCTAAAGATGTCATGAGTAGAAATGGCCCATAGAGAGAAAATGGTCGCGATAGGCCAGATGGCCACCGGCATCGCTCATGAGATAGGCAATCCTCTTGCAAGTCTTTCTTCGGTGGCGCAATATTTGGGCAGAAAACTGAATACACATGAAGAAAAAGAGCATCTTCTGGTTATCAGACATCAAGTCAATCGAATATCAAATATTCTGAAACGCATTTTAAGCTTGTCACGGCCGGTAACATCTGTGTATAAATGGGTCGATATTAATGAGCTGATAGACAATACGTTGTCACTGGTTAAGTACGGCAAACGTATGCAGTTGGTTTCTATCAAGAACATAAGCGCCGGCGATCTACCAATGGTGTGGCTGAATCCCCAGCTTCTTGAGCAGGTACTTCTCAACATCGTCATAAATGCTCTGGATGCAATGGAGGCCTTGCCCGACAGAAAGGAACATATTCTTAAGGTAACAAGGGAATCCAGGGATGAAACAGTCGAAATTCGCGTGAGTGACACAGGCATTGGAATGAGCCAGGAAGTTTGTAAGCGTGCTTTCGAATCGTTCTTTACAACAAAGGAAATCGGTAAGGGTACAAGTCTCGGGCTTTTTATAAGCTACAATCTTGTGACGGAGGTTGACGGCACTATTTCCATGGAATCCGAGCCGGGTAAAGGAACCACAGTAACAATCCGTTTACCGATAAGGCTCAAAAAGGACTTATTCAACGGAAATAATGACGATGGAGATGTTAATAACAGAGTGGAGTCTATCAAGGAAAAAAAGTGTAGTTTTGAGCTTTTTCAACAAAACAGTAAGAAGAAAATTGGAATGAGAGACAAATAAAATGACAATGAATGAAATACTATTGGCAGACGACAAAGTGACCTTCAGAGAAACCTTCACGAAGGTTCTCCAGGAAGAGGGAATGATAGTTACGGCAGTGGACAATGGAACGGATGCAATAAATGCCATAATGAAGCAGCCATATCCCGTCGCTATACTGGACATTCAAATGCCCGGCTCAGACGGCATAAAGGTTCTAAGGGAAATAATGAAAGTAAGGCCTGAGACACGTGTGATAATGATAACAGCTTATGGAACAATTGAAATGGCCGTTGAGGCTATCAAGCTCGGCGCATGTGATTACGTTATGAAACCGCTAATATTCGAAGACATATTGACAAAAATTCGGCAGCATCTGCGGTATCTGGATTTGCAGGAAGAGAACCAGGAATTAAAAAGAGAGCTGAACAGCAAGTTCGATATTACTCAGATCATAGGCCAGGCTCCCGCAATGCATCAGGTTTTTGAAATCATTCGGAAAGTAGCTCGGACCAAAAGTAACGTATTGATAACGGGAGAAAGCGGCATCGGCAAGGAATTAGTTGCTCACGCAATACATTCTTTAGGATCGAACAACAACAGGCGTTTTATTGCAGTCAATTGCAGTGCAATACCTGAAAGTTTGCTTGAGAGTGAATTATTCGGGCATAAAAGGGGAAGCTTTACATCCGCTATAAAAGACAAGAAAGGGCTTTTTGAAAGCGCTCACGGTGGAACTTTATTTTTAGACGAGATTGGTTATATGCCGTTGAGCTGCCAGGTAAAGTTACTTCGGGCAGTGGAACACAGACAAATAATATCTGTAGGCTCTACCGAACCTGTCGATATCGATTTGCGACTGATTGCGGCAACAAACAAAGACCTGTTCGAAGAAATAAAAATGGGACGGTTCAGAGAGGATTTATATTACAGGATGAACGTTGTCGGCATCCATATTCCACCATTGCGGCAAAGGAAGGAGGACATTCCGTTGCTGGTCGAACATTTCATCAAGAAATATAATACCGAGATGGGCAAGCAGTGTGTGGGAGTCAGTGACAATGTCATGCAGTTTCTTATGAACTATGAGTGGAAAGGCAACATAAGGGAACTTCAGAACATAATTGAGCGGGCGGTAATATTTGCCGAAGACGATGTCATAAAGATCTCCGATATCGGCTCATTAGGCTCGGGCGCAATGTTACCAAATGAAGCAAACGAGAACCTGCAGGCGGCCGTCAAAATATACGAGAGGGAACATATATGCCGGGTGCTGAATAAGTATAACTGGAATAAAGTTGAAGCCGCAAAAGCTTTGAAGGTTGGTTTATCAAGTTTATACCGCAAGATTGACGAGCTGGAAGTCAATGTCGCCACACGTAAAATGAAGGGTAAAGTAGGCTGAATTTAGAAGGTGATAGTTAAAACGTTTTGATATATTTTTCGGTGGGATTGTTCAATGAAAGTTACGAAAGCCACGGTATATGCTTTGCATGCCTTAATGTATATGGTCAGACATATCACACAGTTGCCTGTCACAACAAATACTATAGCTAAAGGAGAAGGAATTCCACCGGAATATCTTGCCAAGATATTCCAACGGCTGGCAAAGGCACAAATAGTCAAAGGTGTAAAAGGTCGCAAAAAGGGACACGTTTTTGCCAGTTCACCAGAGGAAATAAGCCTGCTTGAGGTAATTAACAGTATCGAAGGTGAATCACTGTTTGACGATTGCCCATTACAACACTGTAAATGCGGTGGAAGCCCGGAAAACTGCTATATTTACGCCCAGTGGATTAGCTCAACAAGGAAAATCAGGACTCTATTCGAGGAAACATCTCTGGCAACTGTTGCCTGGAACCATCCGGAACATCGTTTTCAAAGCCTGCCGGATTCGCTGGAGACCAAAAAGAAAAGACCCAACAGGAAAATGGCCGAACCAAAAATGCCGGCTTTATAAATAAAGTCTTTAAGAGCCATCAGTTATGTAAAAAACGAATAACGGACATCAATGCAAAAGCTCAGCAGGTATATTATGTTTTTGGGCCTCATTTAAGGTAGGCTGCCCAAGACAATAGACTTTGATGCTGCCCGGCACAGAGCCATATATCTTCAAAAAGGCTCGAATCGTTGAACTGCTTGTAAATAGTATCTGGTCGATGAAATCAAAATCAGTTTCTTCCGGCTCTATATCAACATTTCTATATACCATCACTGCCTCTATAGCTGCTTTGGTATCAGCCAGACCGTCAAGCAGCATACTCGAACCAATCTTTGGCCTTACCAGAAGAATCCTTTTATTTTTAACTGATATTTTCTTAAACTCTTCGAGCAGGCCGATACTTGATTCCAGCTTTGGCTGCATGTCCGCCAGAACGCCAAAAGTCTTAAGCTTTTCAGCGGTTGTTTTACCGATAGCAGCAATCTTCGACGTGCCAAGTGCCCTGGTATCGAGACCGATTGCATTTAAGCGTTGAAAGAAGAACTCTACACCGTTGGTGCTTGTGAAAACTATCCAATCAAAAGTATTGAGCCGCTTGAGCACCTTATCAGCCTGAGTATAATCATCGAGAGGCACTGATTTAATAAGTGGTCTGTGTATGATAATTCCGAGATGTCTGTATTTGTCCGGATGAGTACCCGGAAGAAGTATTCTCGGCTTTTTTCCAAACCAATCCAGCTTCTCTCTAAGTTCGACAACTTTACCAACGATAAAAACAGCCGGCGTCCGCATCTGTGCCTCGCGAGTGACTTCAAGAAAATCATCTAATGTTCCATCAATGACTCTCTGGTCATAGCAGGTGCCTTTTTCGATTGCGGCAATTTTTGTCCGCCCCGGCCATCCTGCTTCAAGAAGTGATTTGATTATTTTTTCGATATTTGCAACACCCATTAAAAAGATAACAGTTCCGGCTTTGGGTATTTCAATTTCCTTTTCATCCTTGCGATGTCCCGTAACAATGGCAACATTGGATGTATAATCTCTGTGTGTGGGCGGTATCCCTCCGTAACATGGAGCAGCAAGAGCACTTGTAATACCCGGAACAAATTCGAAATCCACTCCCGCTTGAACACATGCCTCGGCTTCTTCACCGCCTCTGCCAAAAAGCAACGGGTCACCGCCTTTGAGTCTGACGACAACTTCGTTGCTCTTGGCTTTCTCAATCAAGAGTTTGTTTATCTGCTCCTGTGGCATCGTGTGCCGGCCGGCAAATTTGCCAACAGACATAATTTCAGCTCCCGGCTTAGCAAACCTTAATAACTCCGATGGTATTAAGTGGTCATATAAAATGACATCGGCTCTACATATTAGCTTGTGGCCCCTAAAGGTAATAAGTTCGGTATCACCCGGACCGGCTCCGACGAGGTATATTTTTCCGTTTGGCATCGTTTTCTTTCGGCAAAAAATAAAAAATTCAAATTCTCAAATATGAGAATTGCGGCTTGGTATGAGGTATAAACTTGCCATCAATTGACAAATTCTCACAACCTTTAGCTTTACATTATGACGATTTTCAAATATACAATATATAGCAACTGGAGCAACGAGGGTCAAGGGCAAAGGTGTGTTTGTTACGGACTTCGTTGCAGAATAGAAATTGCGTACGATTACGTTACAAAAACAGTCAATTAGCTAAAAAATCTGTTAAATCGCTTACGGTTATTATTTTTCTAAGGATAATCTATGGATGAAAAGGATTGCCGGATACTGGAAGCTCTTCAAAATGATTTTCCTTTAAGCGAAAGACCTTATGAAATCATGGCTCAGAGGTTACAAATTCCCCGTGATGAGCTTTGGGACAGGATTCAGAGATTGATGAAAGATGGGGTAGTTCGCCGGATTGGAGCAAGTCTTGATTCACGCAAACTCGGTTTCTGTAGCACTTTAGCGGCGGTCAGTTGTAGGGCGGATATTATCCAACAAGCGGCCAAAATAATAGGACAATTCCCCGAAGTAACCCATAGCTATCTGCGTAATGATAATTTTAATATTTGGTTCACCTTAATTGCAGTTGATGAGGAGAGGATCGAACGCATTCTTGAGCAGATACGCACCTCTTTATCGCTTGAACGTTCCCAAATCCTTAATCTACCTATGAAACGTCTCTTCAAGCTCAACGCCAGATTCAAGGTAACTCCCTAATCTAAAGAAAAGAGTTGAATCATTACAGCGTCGACCAAAATATACCCTACAAAATGTGACAGTTATCGGGACCATATCAGCTTTACAGAGTGAATAATATGTAAAATGCTTAAAAACAATGACTTATATAACCTTCAGCCTGGCAAATAGCATTTTCAGTACTCCTATTGGAGTTGACTCCAGCATTATAATTGGTTTATTGCCGCCATTCGGCCGCAGACCGCAAATACCCAACAAGCCGATCACTCTGTAACCTCGCTTCTGTCTCCAATTTTCTGCATACTTTTTGAAAAGTGTCCGGACTCAAAAAATTCTCATATCTGAGAAATATGCCTTTTTTCTGCCTGTATAGGCGTACCTTGAGCTTAACATTTGATTGAACAATCGAGTAAGTTTTGATAATATAAATAGTATAACTATCTTTAAGAGAATGAACGCAGTTAGTAGTTGAATTTAAGTTAGAAATAAATATGGACTGAACTTGGAGTATCGAAAGTTTCATGTAATTTCGCTTCAATAAAACATATACAAATGCCGGGATATTCTGGAGCCTGGTGTGTTTGTCTTCAATGTTACTTGCTATTTTTGTTATTGCACCCCAGCTACCATGTGAATCATTTTCGAAACTATAGGTGGCATATATATCAATATGAAATTTCGGGGCGGTTATAACATTCTACTTCAGGGCAGACCTGAAGGCGC
>CAZZAX010000063.1:0-32239 GCA_964653075.1 uncultured Pirellulales bacterium | reverse complement strand
GAACAAAAACGCTGGTAATTTTTGACAAATTTCAATTTTTCTAAAAAAATTTTTATTCCTTTCCTCATAAGCACTTAGCGAATTTTAACCTTTAAAAAACCCCCTGTATTTCGTATCAAACACGCAGGTACGTCTAATTATAGAGGGACCGTTTTTTCCCTCCTAAAAAATTTAATACAATTCTTCATCCTGAGCGAAATAGTTTACCCTGAGCGTAGTCGAATGGGAAGGATTTTAATTTGAGATCTTAAATATGAAATCCGTGCTAATCCGTGTTAATCCGGGATTAAAAAATGAAAAAAGTAGGTAAATCAAAGGAAAAATCGACAAAAAGTGCTAACACTTTTTGTCGAAACAAACCCAATTCACCAAATGTCCAAATAAACTTAAGTTATTTAACAACAATGAATTATACAATTTTTGCCAGTCTGACGGAAGTCAAAAACAAACCCAATCAAACCCAATTCAAACCCAAAACGAACCCAATCCCCGAAAGGTCAAAAATGAACGCAAGAAATGCTTTAACAATGAATTATGAGATTTTCTTCCGTTTGTTTGGAGATAAAACAAAGCCAATTCAAACCCAAAACAAACCCAATTCAAATTTATCCTCGAATGTCGCAGTCGGGGGGCCAATGCTCAAAAGTCCAAAAATGAACATAAGTGTCTATTTCACAAATGATTACAAAAAATTTATCCCGCGGGCGGGGTGCTCCACAAGGTCCTTTTTTGTCCAACATCGGTACCCAAACCCATCAACATCCTCGTCAGCACTCCTTTGTGATCCCCGGCTGGGGAGCCGGATAGATTCCGCCGGGACCGGCATGGATTGGAGCAGGACTGTCAAAGGTCATACTGTCAATATCGTCAACAAACTGGAAGTCGGAGTTCAATGCCTGGTCCCAGGTGATGTATTTTCCTGTATGGGTCGCCATGCGTCCCATCAGCGCTGCTACTTCCGCCTCACCAGCCCGCCTGGCCTCGTTATGCGGCTTATCCTGCCGGATAGCGTCCAGAAGCACCTGCCATTCGGCGTGGTAAGGATTCGGATCGGGCCGGCCAAACTCCCAGACAAGGTTTGCCGGGACCATATCGTGGCTTTTGTAGATCTTCGGTTTGGGCTGACCCAGAGTTGCCATAATCACAGCCGAGCCTTTGGAACCGTGGACGTAGTCGGAGTAGGTGTTCCAGCAGCCATCCATATGCCGCGAGAAGGCGAACAGCTTTGTACCATCCGCGAAGGTATATTCCACCGTGTAGTGGTCGAACTGATTACCCGCCTGCTCGTAGCAGCGGCCGCCCATGCCCTGGGCAGAGACCGGCCAAGCCCCTTTTGTCCAGCAGGCCACGTCGATGTTATGACAGTGCCAGTCGATGAAGAATCCGGATGATACCCAGGTGAAGCTGTTGGGATTCTGAAGCTGGAATGTCAATTCATTTACGCCCTGTGGCCGGCTCGGGCAGTGGACCGGCCCGTGCACCCGGTAGATCCGCAGGGTGTGCACCTGACCGATTGCCCCATCATGAATCCGTCGAATCACTTCCTGCCTGGCCTTGGAGTGGCGCCACATGAAGCCTACGCCAACCTTCAGATTCTTTCGCTCGGAGGCTTTGGCAGCCTTGAGCCAACGGCGGACGGCGGGCGAGTCTGTCGCAAACGATTTCTCGGCGAAAACGTTCACGCCTTTTTTGACGGCGTACTCGAAGTGGACAGGACGAAAGGCGGCGTGAGTAGTCAACAGCACAATATCACCCGGCCCCAGGCAGTCGATTGCCTTTTTGTAGGCGTTGAAACCGATAAATTGTCGTTCGGGCGAAACGTCAAGTTTGGCCTGAAAATTCTTCTTTAGATTATTAAGACTGCTTTGAAGACGGCGTTCGAACAGGTCGGCCATGGCATAGAGCTTCACCGGGCCGCCGGTGGCAGAGAAGGCGTCGGCGACTGCGCCTGTGCCGCGGCCTCCGCAACCCACCAGAGCCAGCCGTATCGTATTGCTTTCGGCGGCGTAAATTCGTGGTAAAGCAATACCGCTTAGAATCGAACCGGCGACTACTCTTCCACTGCCCGCCAGGAACTGCCGGCGAGATGGTTTATCCGGTTCTGTTCGCAATGACCTTAATGTGTGATGTTTGATTTGTCGTTTCATGATTCCTCCTTAGAACAAGGTCTTTATGTATCGTTTTGGCGGAGCACCCTTTCATCATTCATCGAACAGCAGACAGATATGTGCTTAAAGTTCTTATATTATTGATAAAGGTTCGACAGTCGATTACTCTACGCGTGGGATTATCCTGCTCATCATTTCTCAGTCGGCCGTCTTCCACCCAACGGCCCTGCTTGTCAAGACGGTCAATAATCGATTTGGTTCGAGCCTCCAGGTTCCAGCTCAAGCGCGGTTGTGAAATCTTCTTTGACCGCTTCAACTCGACCGGATCCAATGCCCGCAGACGCTCATACTCCCGGGCAATGCTCTCAACTCCATAAGAGGTCTTGAATGAGTAGTGGGTGGGCATATCAGCATCGCTATAAGTAAGCTTGTAGTCTTCTCTGGTGAAGTAGAGCGGCTTGTTGGTCTTCAGCTCATAGAACCGGGCCAAACGACCATCGGGCAGCCGGGACCGGCGCAAATACTCCAGGGCCCGAGGCAGAGGTTCAAGATACTTTTTCTTACCGGTCGCACGGTAGAGCACCAGCAATATTCTCATAATCCCTTGCGACTCACCGCCTGTGACGGCGGGCGGCTCGAACTTTCTGGCCCAGGCCGGGTGCATGTCTGCATTATACTGTTGCGCCCACGCAGGCTGAGGCTCGGGCATTTGAGCCAGCAGGATGAAATCGCCGGCCTTTTGTGCCGCAGCCTGGTATTTCGTATCATTATAGATTTCGAATGCTTCCAGCATAGCAGCAATTGTATCAACAATGGTATTGTCGTTGAATGTGTAAAAACTTTTGTAGTCTCGTTTCGGATAGGTCCACGACCACGAGTCCGGATAGCCGGCCTTCTTCACTGGAAACTCGTCAGGATCGGGAGCATCGCTGAACCGCTGCGGCCAGGCACCATTCGGGTATTGAACATTCAGCAGAGTTGAAAGAGCAAACTCAACGGCCTCATGGATTTTTTCATCCTTGAAATCCAGCACTTGATCTACTCTCATCAATAACCGAACAGCCGACTGTGTATTGTTATCATCCAGAGTACTGATGTTTCGGGCCCCCTCCCTTTGGGGATCAATCCGATAGGCATAGCGCTGTCGCCGTTTGGGATCAAACTCAATACGGTAGTCCCAGCCGCCGGAGCGCAATTGCCCTCTGACCAGGGCATAGGCGACATCCCGGGCGGCTTCGAGATAATATAAATCACCGGTGGCCTCGTAGGCAGTCAGATAGACCATACCCACAGAAGGTGTGCCCGGAGGCTGGACCCAGATCATAGTATTGGTTGCCTTGCCTTCCCCCTCGCGGCGGGACAGATTCTCACTGTAGCGCCACAAATAACCTCCCTCGGTAGATACCTGTGTGCGGAAGAAGTCGGTTGCTTGGCGCATGGCTTTTGCGCACTTGTCTTTTAGTGCCGCCTCACCTGCATTTACAGAAAGAGGAAACATGCCCATAATTACTACACCAACGGAAATAACCTTGCTATATTTCAAAATTATCACTCCTATAATGAACCAACATCCATAATTGTCAGCAGCACGTCTGTCAGAAGCTATCCCATTGAAAAGCTTCGTCCTCCTTGTAATTGAGGGACCTGCATGAACTTGCTGTGTACAACTTATTGTATTATCTTAGCCGGATGGATGCTACAAAAACCTTCTTATAAAATGCGAATCTTTCCGACAATGCTTGAGAAATATTTCGATACTTTCACACTGCATTATCGAAACCTTACGGACCGGTCCTGCTGAAATATTCAAACCAGTATGTATGCGTATAACTTGCCTTATTGGGTCTTTTTTATTAGGATATCCTCGATTACATCTTGTTCTAATACTCAAACAGAAGGGATATGTATTATGAGAGAAAGAATTCAATTCTTCAGATTATCCGCCTTACTCCTTTTAGTGGTATTTCCCATTTCAACATTATCTGCTCAGAAAACCCTTCAACAAAGCACGGCAATGGAAATTCTTGATGCCACAGGTGTCAAGGGTGGACTAATCGTTCACCTCGGCTGTGGCGATGGTGAGCTTACCGCTGCGCTACATATCAACGACAGGTACCTCGTGTACGGGCTTGACACGAATCCGTATGCAATAATACAAGCACGCAAGCACATCCAGGGACTCGGCTTTTACGGCAAAGTATCAGTCTGCAAACTCAATGGTCAAGACTTGCCGTATGCCGACAACCTCGTGAATCTGCTCATTGTTGAGAAAAACAGTGGCGTACCGATGGAAGAATGCATGCGGGTGCTCGCCCCCCAGGGTGTGCTATACTTAAAGTCCGGGAACAAATGGGACAAAACCATCAAGCCGCGGCCGGAAGCGATCGATGAGTGGACACATCGCCTACATGATGCCGGCGGTAATGCTGTGGCAAACGACCTAATTGTTGGCCCACCGCAACATCTACAGTGGACAGCCAGGCCGATCTGGGCCCGCAGCCACGGCTGGACACCAAGCGTCAGCGCGATGGTCTCAGCAGGTGGACGGCTGTTCTATATTTGCGATGAGACTTTGGCTTGTTTGGACGGCACAGTGCCCAGTAAGTGGTTCCTCGTCGCTCGCGATGCCTTCAGCGGCGTACTATTGTGGAAGTGCCCTGTACCGGACTGGGGCTCAGCCAAGTTCAGCGGAACACCTGGCACGGGCCAGGGAGTAGCCAGTGTTGGTCGATTCACGATGCCATCGCATATCGGTAAGCGTTTGGTCGCCGTGGACGATACTGTATATGTCACCCTTGGCGCCAACGCCCCGGTTACTGCACTGGACGCAGCCACAGGCGAGAAAAAACAAGTCTATTCCGATACGGCCAATGCCGATGAAATTCTCTACGTCGATGGCCGGCTAATCGTGTCGATCAATCCATCTGAAAAGCCTGCCAATGCGACTCTTAGAAAAGGTGAAGCTCCCACCGGTGCGCCAGGCAAGCACGTCTGTGCGGTCAACGCGGGGACCGGCCATGTGCTCTGGACAAAAGGCCCGTTTTCGGGTATTCGAGCAGGTCAAACTCAGGACCCGTTCGGAAGGCTCGAACTGGTCGCCGGCAAAGGCAAGGTATTTATCCTTACAACAAAGGCGATCGAGTGCCTGAATATGGACTCGGGACAAACTCTCTGGAGGATCAATCGCCCTGCATTGCCGAACAATGCTGTACGGCGAATGGGTTTTTCGGGGATGTTCGAATACCTCTTGACAGTGATGGTATATCATGACGGAGTGGTGTTGCTGGCCCAGCCTGAGCCGAATACACACCACACCTATCATACCATGCCGGGCACGCTCTACGCATTTGACGCCAATAACGGTCGGCAAATGTGGAAATACCCTTACGGTGGCTGGGGTCATTGTACGCCACCGGACGTATTTGTAGCAGGCGACGTTGTGTGGACCCACGTGAACGCCAAAACTGAGTTCGGGTCTGTGTGGGGCAAGGGCTTCAAGGCCAAAGATTCGAGCGTAGTAAATTACCGTATCCAGGCTCTTGATCTGCGGAGCGGCAAAGTCCTCAGGGAACTTCCGACAAAAGAGATATTCAACGTCGGTCACCACCACCGCTGCTATCGGAACAAGAGCACTGAACGATTTCTCTTGTCGTGTCGGCGCGGCGTGGAGTTCGTGGACTTATCAACGGGGGAGAATTATCAGAACCACTGGGTACGAAGCGGCTGTCTGCTCGGATACCTGCCATGCAACGGCCTGCTATATGTCACGCCGCATCCCTGTAGTTGTTACATCAATGCCAAGCTTACCGGTTTCAACGCCCTGGCTCCGAAAAGGAAATCGAGGGATTTAAAAATCGAAGCGAGGAAAAATGACATTGAGCCCAATCTTAAGAAAGGCCCGGCTTTCAGACAAGTTGGCCATCAACAAACAACAACCGAAAATCCACATGAATGGCCCACATATCGCCATGATCCTCAGCGTAGTGGCGCCTCAGAGTCTGCTGTCAATACGAATCTAAAGATTGCCTGGCGTACCAATATCGATACCAAACCCAGCGGTCTGGTCATCGCGAGTGACAAGGTGTTCGTCGCCGGTGTGGACACTCACTCCGTATATGCATTGAATGCCGGCAATGGCAAAAACATCTGGAACTACACAGCCGATTCCAGGGTGGATTCACCTCCGACCTTATACAATGGACTCGCAATCTTCGGTTCGTCTGACGGACGGGTTCATTGTCTTCGCGCTGCTGACGGAGCCCTTGTATGGCGGTTCGACGCCTCACCATGTCACCGTCTCGTCACTTCCTTCGGCCAGTTGGAATCACCCTGGCCCGTACCAGGCAGTGTTCTTGTACATGATGAGAAATGCTGGTTCGCAGCCGGAAGGTCGTCATACCTTGACGGCGGCATCCGCATCTATACCCTTGATCCAACGACTGCGAAAGTGCTCCACAGAGAGACTATCTATAATCCCGACCCTGAAACAGGTAAGATGTCACCCGAAACCAGTGCCAACTTAATGCCTGGGCTTCTAAATGACATCCCCGCCACCGATGGTGAAAACATTTTTATTCGGCAGATGAAGGTCTTATCCTCCGGATCGTGGCACGGGCTTCCAGCCCGTGTTCACGGCCAGGATGGCCGTACCACACAACACCTGTTCACCACGGGCGGCTACCTTGATCCAAGCTGGTTCAACAGAACATTATGGCAAGCCGGCCAAGCCAGGACATCAGGCCTAATGGTCCTTGGCAAGAACGTCGCATACGGCATGGAGGTTTATGACTCCCGCAGCCGGGAAACAGTTTTCAGCCCCGGCGCGATGGCCTACCGTATTAAGTGCATACCGCTGAAAGCTACCGCAAAAAGTTCCGGGAGCAAGCAGGCCATCAGCAGACGCCGCCAGCAAGGACCAAAATCCCTGTGGGAGCAACGCATTAGTATCCGGGTCACTGCCATGATTCGCACAGGAGATATCATCTTTGTAGCCGGTTCGCCGGATGTAGTCGATCCAAAAGATCCACACGGTTCCTGGGAAGGCCGGAAGGGGGGCATCCTGGCAGCCTTTGCCACCAGCGACGGCAGGAAACTCGCAGAGTACAAGTTGCCGGCTCCGCCGGTTTGGGACGGTATGGCGGCGGCAGACAACCGATTGTTTATCAGCACCATGGACGGGTATGTCGTCTGTATGGATAAAAGTCAGGAGAATAAGTAGCACAGATGAGTTCCACTCCAGCGCCGGCAAGATTACACAACTAATCTCAATAATTAACAGATTTTTTTACTTCTCATTCTAAGACACTAAAAAATGCAAAATATAAACATACCCGCAGATTGTATAATACTAACGTGATTGGGCATATTATGATTTCCGCTGTGATATTCGATTTGGATGGACTGTTGGCTGATACAGAGAAGCTCCATCTGAGTGCCTATCAGACGGTCTTTTCCGAACTGGGATTCGAATTGTCGGATGAAGAGTACGCAAATCACTGGATTCGTTGCGGGAAAGGCACCGACGCATTCATAGCACAGAGGAATCTGGCAGTTGACCCAAATTTCGTTCGCCGTGAGAAAGCCCGCCTTTACAAGAAGCTGGTCTCTTCAAGCGCTAAGCCTATGCCAGGTGCGCGCGAACTGCTCTGCTCGCTTCAGGGCAGTAAGCTGATGGGTCTGGCAACGTCCTCGCATTCTAAAGATGCCTACGCCGTGCTCAATGCGCTCGATTTCGAGGATTTCTTTTCATGTGTGGCCACTAAAAGCAGTGTGGAACGTATAAAACCATATCCCGACATTTTTCTCCATGTCGCAAATGAAATGAACATACCAACGGAGAATTGCCTTGTCATCGAAGACGCAGAAAAGGGAATCTTAGCGGCAGATGCGGCTGGAATGAAGAGCATAGTCGTACCGAACAGACACACGATAAGCAATGACTTCTCGAAAGCTACCTTGGTATTGAAATCGCTTGAAGAGGTCAGTTGCGGATTGATCGATAAGCTGTAGAGGCAACACTTAACTTTGACCTGATAACAACCGTTCCATATCGAGATGATAGTGACGAGGGATAGACTGGCGCAAATATCAAATATAGGCCTGTTTTTTCTTTACAAATGGCCTAAAAAATATACTATAATGTTGTTTTTAGTATTGGTCTTATCTGACTCGGCGGTAAAGTTAGAAGTAAAATAGAAATGGGGCTTCAAGGAGAAAAGATTATGAAAAAGTGGGTACTGGTGGTCTTGTTAGCAGCTTCCCTAACAACAATGGGCGGCTGCAAGAAGGGTGGGTGAGGCACTGTCCAATACTGTGCACATGTTGTGCACTTTGAAAAGACTTACAAGAACTATAGCCATATCTCTTATAAATATTTGGCCGGACAGGAATTACTGCGGAATTAGGTTAGTTACTGTTGAGATGAGAACTATTATGCCAAGACCACTTCTATTGATAGCAATAGCCATCGCCGGAATCTTCAGCTCTGAGTGCATTTCTGCCCGTGAAATACATGTATCAAAAACGGGCAGTGATTCAGCTTCCGGCAGTCTTTCCAGCCCATATCTAACTATCAACAAGGCCGCTTCCCTCGCTATGCCCGGAGATACCGTGACTATCCACGCCGGAACGTATCGCGAATGGGTCAAGCCTATTCGTGGCGGTACTGGTGAAAGTAAGCGCATCACTTATCGAGCAGCACCCGGCGAGAAAGTCATCATCAAAGGTTCCGAACGCATAACATCCTGGACAGACGAAGCCGACGGCGTTTGGAAAGTTGAATTACCAAATTCATTCTTCGGTGAATATAATCCCTACGCCCTGGAGCTCTCCGGGGGCTGGTTGAACTACGGCAAGTGGCACCACCGAGGGGATGTCTATCTCAACGGCGAGGCCTTCTACGAAAAAAAGACGGCAAAGGAAGTAAAAGAAGCCAAGCATAGCTGGTTTTGCCGGGTTAACGAAGAAGTAACAACCATATGGGCCAATTTCGGTAAGGCAAATCCCAGCAAGGAGCTGACCGAGATTAACGTTCGTGAAAGTCTTTTCATGCCGGAGATTTCCGGTCTTAAATATATCACCGTCACTGGTTTGAACTTTATGCACGCAGCGGCAAACTGGGCGCCACCGACTTTGGAATTGCAGACGGGCGCCATTGGTCCGAGGATGGGTAAGCGCTGGATTATCGAGAATTGCACGATTACCAATGCCCGTTGCGTAGGTATTATTCTGGGACATGCACCGGGCGTTGATTACGACGATATCGACGCTTACGGGGACCATATCATTCGTAACAACATTATCCGGCGCTGCGGACAAGCAGGTATCGCCGGTCAAAAAGGAGCTACCCGCTCAGTCATCTCCGGAAATCTCATCGAAGACACCAATTACCGCAGGGAGTTCGGCGGTTGGGAAACTGCCGCGATTAAGTTTCACAATAGTGTGGATACTATTATTAGCGGCAATCTCATCCGCGGAGTGTTTCGGCAAATGCAGGGCGCTTTTGGTATTTGGATTGACTTTGCCAACCAGGGCATCCGGATAACCGGCAATGTAATCTACAATACCGAAGCCGCCAATGTTTTTCTGGAGATGAACCACGGCCCTATTCTGGTGGATAACAACATCCTCGTCGGACAGCCGACAAGAAGTAACTCCGAAGCTACAGTGTTCGCCCACAATCTGTTTGTATCTTGCGGTTACGAGTATACGCCGGACACCAAACGCCGTTCCCAATTCTATAAGCCGCATACGACAAAAGTGGTTGGACGCAAATCCGGTACTGCCCAGGATGACAAGTGGTTTAACAATATCTTTGTCAGACAGGGACTCGACCAGGTAAAAACGGCTTCAGGCTATACATCGGATTACAACGTCTTCCTGGAGGGGGCAAAGGCAAGCTCCTTCGGCGATGAGAACAGTATCGTTGATTCTTGTGTCACGGATTTTACCATCAAAGATCATTCATTGGGAACCACGATTACGTTTTCTATCAATGGCGCACCGTTCCGTATGAACGGACCGCAGGTCAACGTCGAACTGGTCGGTGTCTTTCCAACTGTCGGGCAAAGCATCGAGGACCGTTACGGCCGCCCCATCAAAGTGGATACAGATATTAATAGCAGAAAGTATTCACGAGAAGTCGCCGGGCCACTTGCAGACCTTAAGCGGGGGCTTAATACTATCGCCTGGTCATGCAAGCAACATTAAAAAAACAGCTCAACACGCCATGCAAATTTGAGATGCGTGCTCTCTATTGGTTTTGCTTTATTGCGTCGATGACACAAGGCAATTTTTTATAAACATTCTATGGGGATATTTAACCTCAAATGGCGATTAAGAGGTCTAAGAAGAGAATTTTTTTCATAGGATTGGGGACGATAAAATTGGCAATTATCTTGAATTTTCTTTGTTTTTTGTGTAAAAATGAACTTTTTGGATGATAATACGTATTAAATCATTAATTTTCATACAGTCGAATGTTACGATACATAACTATTAGCAGTTGATGAACATTTTATTCGTAAGCGGTATTTTTGAAGGAGAAGTTTCTATGGCAACCGATGTAAAACAGATCGGAAATCTCGTACAGCAGAAAAGTGCGTTCGTTCAGGCATTACTGACGGAGCTGGAAAAAGTGATTGTCGGGCAACGTTATATGCTCGAACGGATGCTGGTCGGATTGCTGGCCAACGGTCACATACTGCTCGAAGGTGTCCCCGGCCTTGCCAAGACTATGGCTGTAACTGTTCTGTCCCGTGCAATTAATGCGGAATTCCGGCGAATACAGTTTACACCCGATTTGTTACCTGCTGATTTGATCGGCACGCAAATTTACCGGCAATCCGACGGCGAGTTTTATACCCGCAAAGGGCCAATTTTTGCCAACATCATACTTGCCGATGAAATTAACAGGGCCCCGGCCAAGGTCCAAAGCGCTTTGCTCGAAGCAATGCAGGAAAGGCAGGTCTCGATAGGAGAGCAAACTTATCCCGTGCCGAGTCCTTTCCTTGTTCTCGCAACTCAAAATCCCATCGAGCAGGAAGGTACTTATCCGCTGCCCGAAGCCCAGCTTGACCGGTTTATGCTCAAGCTTAAAATCGATTATCCGAATAAAGAGCAGGAACGTAAGATTCTCGACAGAATGGCTGTCACGGATAAGAGTTTCGAGGTCAAAGCGGTCATTAGTCCGGCCGACATAGCGGATGTAAGATCGGTCGTTGACGAAATATATATTGATGAGAAAATAAAGGATTACATCGTTGACATAGTTTGTGCCACGAGGGAGCCAAAGAAATACGGTTTGGATATGGAGAATTTCATCAGTTATGGCGCATCGCCAAGAGCGACTATTTTCCTTGCGATTGCCGCAAAGGCGCACGCGTTCATCCAGCAGCGAGGTTATGTCACTCCACAGGATGTCAAGAGTATCGGTCCCGATGTTTTGCGGCACAGGGTGATTGTCAGTTATGAAGCGGAGGCAGAGGATAAAACCAGTGAAGATATCATAAAGACAGTTTTCGATAATATCGAAGTACCATAAAAAAGGTACAACTCATCTGAATACTGACTACCATGATACCTGAAGAATTAATAAAGAAAATCAAGCAGATTCAAATCTATACCTCCCGGGCGATCGATGCCAGCTTTGCCGGGCAGTATGAAAGCGTGTTCAAAGGCAGAGGAATGCAGTTCGATGAGGTTCGGGAGTATACACCCGGCGATGATATCCGCACTATTGACTGGAATGTCACCGCCCGTACGGGTAAAGCTTATATAAAGCGGTTTGTAGAAGAACGCGAGATGACGGTAATTTTTGCGGTTGACCTCAGCGCTTCAGGAGAATTCGGAACAGTAAATAAGATGAAAAATGAGCTTGCCGCCGAGTTCTGTGCTGTTCTGGCTTTTACAGCCGCCAAGAACAACGACAAGGTAGGGCTGTTGATTTTCACCGACCGGATAGAGCTGTACATACCTCCGAAGAAAGGGAGCAGGCATATGCTGCGGCTGATTCGTGAGCTGTTATATTTCAAAATGCCGCGAAGGAAAACAAAAATCACGCTTGCTTTGGATTATATCGCAAAAGTGACACATAAAAAAGCTACCGTATTTTTGGTTTCCGATTTTATCGAATCAGACTTCAAGAAACCACTCAGCCTGCTCAACAAGCGCCATGATGTTATAGCTGTACCGGTCCGTGACAAGGTCGAGATATCAATGCCGAGAGTCGGACTAATAGAGATTCAGGATGCCGAAACCGGTGAAATTATTCTCGTCGATACCTCCGGCAGGAAGTTCCATAATCAGTACGACAATAAGAGCCTGAACAGGTTTAATGAGCTAAAGAGCCTGCTCAGGTCGATTAATGTTGATTGTGTTCCTGTAAGCACCGATAAGCCGTATATCCGGGACCTGGTTCAGTTTTTCCACATGCGGCATCGGCGGCGCTGAGTAAGCAGAATTATCACTTGTATAAAAGGTGGTTGTTTGAAGGAGTTTGGATATAAATGGAAGAGAAACTCAACTTTTCGCTACCAGAGAAAAAACAAAAAGGTCCTATTGTGAATAAGATAGCTGTTATATTAATGTTAATGCTGGTAGGTTTAGGGCTGGCTAATCTGCTGATATTACTGAAACCTCGAGAATCCATTCAACAAACGCGGACAGACGGTCTTTCGGCAGAGCAGACCAAACAGCTTGCTGCCAAGCTTTCTCAGAGAAACTTATACAACCAGGCCGCAGATACCTGGCAGGATTATATCGCAAGTGCCGAGTTGACAAATACCGAACGTGCCAGGGCGCTGTTTCAAGCCGGCATGGCTCTGGAGAAGGCCGGTCTCTACGCCGATGCGATTGAGTTTTATTACCGCAGTGAAACCGCTGAAAAACTTGATGATTTGGCCTCTCAGATTAACAAGCATATAAAAGACTGCTTTGAAAAACTTGGCAAGTTTTCGGCCCTGCGTTACGAGCTGATGGATCGGACAAGCATTAATAAGGTTCAGGAGGCGGATAGCGCAGTGGTTGCGGAAATAGGCGCTGAAAAAATCACACAGGCTGATCTCGATGCACAGATTGAAAATGCTCTCGATAATCAATTGAGTTCCGTTGCGGCCTTTATGAGTGTTGAGCAGCTCAATGAACAGAAAAAGAAAATGCTTGAGCAGTATCAAAATCCACAGAACAAACAACAGTTTTTGCAGAGCTGGCTGGCTCAGGAAATATTGTATCGTGAGGCCCTGGAAATACAGCTCACCGAGAAACCTGAGGTAAAGAAGCTTTTAAATGAGCTTGCCAAAGGGCTTCTAAGCCAGCAGTTGATGAATGAGCAGCTTGCCTCCAAGATCAACATAACACAAACCGACCTTGAGACGTATTACGCAGCGAATAAAGACAAGTTTCTTGAGCCTGCCAGGGCAAAAATAAGTCATATTCTTGTAGATGAAGAGCAGCAGGCCAAAGATATTATCAAACGTATCAAAAACGGTGAGGACTTCGACAATCTGGCGAAGGAGCTTTCACAAGACGAAGAGACAAAAGAAAGCGGAGGCAAAATTGACATCGATGTTATAGAAGGCTCTGATGTTCCTGTTATCGGCGATGTCAAGGAGCTTAACGAAAAGATATTTGCTGTTGAGGCGCCGGAATTTCTGGACGAACCAATTAAGACGGAAAAGGGGTGGGAGATTGTTAAAGTCGACACAAAAGAAAGCCAGCGACAGAAGACATTTGACGAGGTCAGACAGCAGGTAATGATGATGCTTTCGAACCAGAAACGCCAGGACGTCCAGCAGGACTATATCAGGCAAATGATGGACAAATACGATGTTATAATCCACACTTCGGTTCTGGCGCCATCGAAGGCAGCCGAACCTGAACCGGACTCTTCCGGTTTACAGAAATAGGTATTTATTACAATACATATGGCAAGAGCTGTTATTGAAAAACGTGGTATTTTAGTATTGCTGATTTGTTGCGGTTTACTCGCGGCTTGCGCAGGCTGTAAGGAACGTTCGGAACGCACGGCTGAAAAGACGGAATTCGAAATCGACAAACAGTATGAGCGTGGGCCGCTGAGTGTTCACGTGCGCGTTGATAAAAGTAAACTGACAATTGCAGAGACACTGCTGTTAGAGCTTGAAGCGGTAATTGAACCGGGCTACGAAGTTCGGATGCCGAAAGTGGACAAGGTGCTTGAGAATTTCGGTATTGTTGACTGGAGCAACCTCGGAAACAGGCTCGATGAGAAAAACAACGTAGCCAGTACTTATCGTTATAGGCTGGAACCGTTTTTATCGGGCAAGTATGAAGTGCCCGCTTTTGCATTTGAGTTTTACGATGTTAACAATGTCCAGGACAAGAAATATGAGCTTTCGAGTGAGCCTGTTGAGGTCGAGGTCACTTCACTTTTTGGTGAGCAGCGTGGAGAGTTAGTCATCGAAGATATTGAGGGCGTGGTTGAGATGCCCCAGGAGACTTCGCTTTGGTGGCTTTGGCTGCTGATTATCGCCTGTATTGCAGCAGTAGCGGTAGGATGGATACTACTGAGAAGAAAACGAGCTGCTAAACTTATCAGAATTTTTAAGCCCGCCCATGAGATTGCTTATGAAAGGTTGAAGGCTTTGGTGAAAGAAAACCTTGTCGAGGCCGGGAAGATAAAGGAATTCTACGAGCGGATAAGCAGCATCCTCAGGCATTATATCGAGCATCGTTTTGACTTGCGGGCGCCGGAAAGAACTACAGAGGAATTTTTGGCGGAGCTTCGATATACGGACGTGCTGTCCGTATCGGACAAGAAAAGCCTTGAAGAATTCCTTACTCATTGTGATCTTGTGAAGTTTGCAAAGCACAGACCCACAACCGAACAAATCCAGCGGACATTTGATTTGGTTAAAGAATTTATAGAGAAAACGAAATCAGACGAGCGCAGGATCGACGTAACCGATAACCTGCAAGAAAATAAGACTGTTGAAGCAGAGGTTGCATAAATGCAGTTATATTCACCATGGGCATTTTTGTTGTTTTTATTACTGCCGGCTCTGGCATATCCGGCCTTAAATAAGAAACACAGCGCGGCGGTGAAGTTTCCGAGTCTGGTTGACATAAGGAACTGTCATTTGTCGTGGAGATTGCGGCTTCGGCCGCTGCTGAAAGCAGCGAGGCTGATGTGTTTAGTGCTGCTTATTGTGGCGCTGGCTCGTCCCAGGAAAGGAACGGTTATTTCGGAAATCTCCACCGAGGGAGTGGCAATAGAGGCTGTGGTGGACAGGTCCGGCAGTATGCAGGCCGAGATGGATTTCGGAGAGAAACTCAATCGGCTGGAAGTCGTCAAAAAAGTTCTTGCCGATTTCATTGCTGGTGGTGAAAAGGGATTGACCGGCAGAAGCAGCGACCTTATAGGTTTGATTACCTTTGCCCGATATGCGGATACGGTGTGTCCCCTTGTACTCAGCCACAATGTCCTTCTTGAGTTTCTCAAAAAAACTGAGATTGTTCAATTGAAAAGTGAGGACGGAACGGCAATAGGTGATGCCATTGCCTTAGCAGCGGCGAGGTTGAAAAAAGCAGAAGAAGAAATTAAACGAAGAAATGCTCAATTAGGACGGTCGGGGCTGGAGCAATCAGATAATGCTGAACAGGCCGGTTTTAAGATAAAAAGCAAGGCGATTGTACTTCTGACCGACGGTCGTAATAATGTGGGCGAATATGACCCACTGGCCGCAGCGGAACTGGCCAAAGAATGGGGCATAAAAATATACACGATTGGAATCGGCTCGGCCCAGGCATTTACAACTATTGAGATGATGGGGAGGACTTACAAAATGCCAACGCGTCAGGACCTTGATGAGGGATTGCTAAAGGCAATAGCCGAAAAAACCGGTGGTTTCTACAGCCGGGCCGATGATGTCGAGGCGCTTCGTAATATTGTTAAGAAAATCGACCAATTGGAAAAAACTCACGTCAAGTCGATTCAGTACACCCAATATGCAGAGCGTTTCGGCTTTTTGACGCTTTCTGCGCTGGTGCTTTTGACTTTTGAAATTTTGGCAGGCTGTAGTGTTTTCCGCAAGATACCGTGAGGCATTTGCAGTCCGCTTGGGGACGCCTTACGGCGGGTAATTATGAATCTTGGAAATGACAGAGCTTTGTGGTTTTTGTTTGTGGTGCCTGTGGCACTGTTACCGGCTTACATCTGGTGTTTTTGGCGCAAGGCCAGGGCGCTTCGGATGTTGGCAAGCAATGAAATGCTCAAGAAGATCAATACTTCTGTGAGTTTGAAAAAACAGATATTCAAAGCCCTGCTGCTGGTTCTTGCTTATATAAGTATAGTGATGGCTTTGACCGAACCCAAGTGGAACCCGCAGCCGCAGCAGATAAAACGCAAGGGAAGAGACATCGTGATATTGCTGGACACATCCCGCTCAATGCTGGCCGAGGACATCAAACCGAACAGACTCGAACGGTCAAAGATTGCGATTACCGACCTTCTCGAGACACTACAGGGAGATCGGATTTCGATAATAACCTTTGCAGGTAACAGCACGGTCAAATGCCCACTTACACAGGACTATGCCTTTGTTCGAATGGCTCTGGCCGACATTTCAACTGAGAGCACCAGCAGGGGAGGAACAATGATTGGCGATGCCATCCGAAAGGCTGCAACGGAAGTTTTCGACCGGCAAAGCCGGGAGTATAAAGACATAATCCTGATTACCGATGGTGAAGAGCACGAAGGCCAGGAGAGTTTTCCCGTTCAGGCCGCCGAAAAGGCCGCGCAGGAAGGTGTCAGGATAATTGCAATCGGCCTGGGTGATGAAAATGAAGGCTCGCGCATCCCAATCACGGCCCCTGACGGACGAAAGAGTTTTCTGATGTACAATGGGAAGGAAGTCTGGTCGAAGCTCGCGGGTGATAAGCTTCGAGAGATTGTCTTCCCGACCGGTGGCCGATTCCTGCCGGTTGGGCCGGGCGAGACTTTCAACCTGGATCAAATTTACAATGATTTCATCGCAACGGCCCAAAAACGCGAGCTTGAATCACTGACGATGATGAAATATGATGAGAAGTTCCAGATATTTCTGGCTTTGGGTATAGGATTAATTATTTGTGAGGCTTTGATAAGTGAGCGCAAAAAAATATAGGATAATCGCAGTTTTACTGCTTGTTATTATACCGGCGCAGATGGTTTTGGCTGAATCGGTTGAAGAGATGGTACGTCGTGGAAACAATAAGTACGCTGAAGGAAATTTCAACGAGGCTATCAACGAATATGACCAGGCCCTTGTTGATAAGCCCGAGGCACCGAGGCCAAAGTTCAATAAAGCCAACAGCTATTACCGCCTCGACGACCTTGCGAAGGCTATGGATTTATATGAGCAGGTTGCAGCAAAGGCCAGAGACATGAAGCTGGTAGCCAAGGCCAAGTACAACACAGGGAACTGCTATTTTCAGAGAGGTTCGAAGCAAAGAGATTCGGACCTCCAAAAAGCTCTCGATGATATGAAGACGAGCATTACTTTCTGGCGACAGGTTTTGGATATTGAGCCGGACAACAAAAAGGCTGCGAGGAATATTGAAGTGGCAAGGCTGATAATCAAGGACATACTTGATCAGCTTAATAAGCAGAAGCAGCAGGACCCGAACCAGCCGCAAGAGCAGAACCAGTCTCAGGACCCGAACCAGCCCCAGCAGCAACAGCAGCAAAATACACCGGAACAAAACCAGATGAATCAACAACAGGACCCGAATCAGCCGCAAGAGCAGAACTCGGGACAAGACCCTAATAAACCGGATGATAAACAGCAGGATGCACAACAACAGCAACAAGAGGAAGAACAAAAAGCCGCTCCTGATGCGACCGCTCAGGAGATACTCGATAAAGAACAACGTCAGAAAAAGCAAAGACAAATTCTTCAACGAGGTCGTTATGAAAGGGTCCTAAAAGACTGGTAGCTTCAATGCGCAAGTGTTGATAAATTAATCTTACAAAATGAAGAACGTAAATTTTATTACTATTGTAACTTTGTTATCTCTGGTCTCAGTAAGTGCATCCGGCCAAGTGCGGGTCGTCGCTCAGGTTGATACATTCAAAGACATCTATGTTGGCCAGAGTTTCAGATACCTGATAATTATTGACGGCGACAATAAGGCGGGACAGGTCGATTTGTCCCCTCTGGCACAGTACAATCCACAAAGCACAGGAAATCGAGACGTCTCACAAACGTCAACGACTATCATAAATAATAAAGTCTCAAGGAAAGTCATTAAACGCTATGTAATGAGCTATTCATTGACCGTGAGCAGGCCGGGAACAATACAACTGCCGCCGGTAACTGTCACGCTTGAAAAAAGGCAATATCAGACAAATCCTGTTCAACTGAACATCCTGAAACCCGGCACGACCGACAAGCTGGATTTCGACGTAGTGCTTTCAGAACACAAATGCTACGTCGGCCAGCCGGTGATTATGACCGTGAAGTTCTATGTCTCGGCATCAGCGGATGTCGGAGAATTTCAGTTCAATTTACCGGCTTTTGCAAGCGATTCTTTTTATATTGAAGAGCCTGAGATTTCCGATCCACAGGCAAAACTGTATCGCCTTCACAGCGGTATAACTGCTCATGTCAGCCAGCGTGCGGTGCAGCACAAGGGCGAGAGTTTCCTATTGGTTTCTTTTAACAAAGTTTTAATTCCGAAGCATCCCGGCCAAATAGATTTGGGAGCTTCTTCAGTTTCGGCAGCACTGGCCGTTGGCCGGGTCCGGTCGCAAGATCCTTTTTTTGACAATTTCAGCTTTTTTGGCTCCCAAAAGAAGTACCAGCGTTTCGCAGTAAATTCGCAGCCGTTACAGCTCACTGTATTACCTCTGCCTGAACAGGGCAAACCCGATGGCTTCTACGGTCTTGTTGGACGATATACGATTGAGGCTTCTGCTGCACCTACGAAAGTCAGTGTCGGTGATCCAATCACGCTTACAATTAAAATTGGAGGCAGCCGCTACTTAAAACCCGTACAGTGGCCCGAGTTGGAGGAAGTAACCGAACTTGCTCGAAATTTTAAGATTCCCTCCCAGAAAGCTTCACCAACCATCCAGAACAATATGAAGGTCTTTACCCAGACGATACGCGCCAATAATGATAAAATAAATCAGATACCGGCTATTCCTCTTGCGTTCTTCGACGTAGATGAAGGCGCATATGTCGAAAGCCACACAGATCCGATAAAACTTGAAGTTGCTCCCACAAAAATACTGACTAATGCCGATTTGGAGGGTACAGAACCGACGTATGTCAACAGGCAGGTTGAAGCGATTAAAAAAGGGATTTCCGCAAACTATGAAGGGCCTGATGTTCTTACAAATCAAACCTTCTCGCCTCTGGCAACAATGGTCAGTCCCGGTTATATAGTGGTTTGGTCGGTTCCATTGGTGGTTTTGGTTACAAGCTCCTTAATAAAACTCTTTACGCACACGAGTCCCGAAAAGCTCTCAAAGAAACGCAGGCGACAGGCCGCAGGCAAAGCAGTCAAACAATTAAAGAAAATATCCGGTATCAGTCCGAAGGAACGACAGGAGCTGCTTGTTTCAACTATGAAGCAGTACATCGGCGAGCGTTTCGATAAGACTGCGGGCTCACTAACCGCCGACGATTGCTATCAGATAGTTGCCTCTGTTGTGCACGATAAACAAACCGCCGCCAAATACAGAGATACTATATTTCAATGCGAGGCGTCCCGCTATGCTTCGGCACAAGCGACTGTTGATTCGGTACAGGTGAGCGAAGTCATAAAGCTTATTCACATTATAGAGAAGCACTCGAAAGAATGAATTTCAGAAGCGTCTTATTCTTGTTTGTTTGTGTTATTATGACGGGTCTCGCTGCCGCAAAAGCCGAAATTCCAAAAGAACAACTTTACATTCTCTTCAACCAGGCAAATGAAGCATTCAGACAGGCTAATTCGAGCCAGAACAGTGCAAAAGCGGATGAGCTTTACGAAAAAGCAATATTAAGCTATGAAAAGATAATAAACGAAGGCCAAATAGAAAATGCCGGGCTTTATTACAATCTTGGTAACGCATATCTTCTCAAGGAAAATATCGGCAAGGCAATCTTAAACTACCTCCGTGCCCAAAAACTTGACAACTCGGATGCAAACATTCAGAAGAACCTTGAATTCGCACGCAGTCAGAGGATAGACAAAATTACTCCAAAGGCCCGTGAACGGATTATGGAGACTTTGTTTTTCTGGCACTATGATTTCTCTCTGCGAACAAAATTTATTCTTGCATGCCTTTTTTTCGCCGCTTTTTGTATCACCTTAACCGTGATAGTATGGCTCGGCCGGACAGTGCCCGCTTCAGCGGCTGCCGTGATTACCGGAATCTTAATGCTGTGCTTTTTCGCTTCGGTTGTCGTGGAAACTCGGGAAAGGGCACACCTGATTTGTGGTGTGATTACGGTTCAAGATGTTGCAGCACGCCAGGGCGACGGGCAGAACTACCCGGCAAGTTTCAAGGACCCGCTTCACGCAGGCACTGAATTCGATGTTCTCGAACGCCGCCCCGGATGGTTGCATATCAGACTCTCTGATAATAATGACGGCTGGATACCCAACAACACTGCTGAGTTAATTTGACACAACCTTCTCAGAAATCTTAGGATATTAAGTCAACATGCAGATATTCCGTAGTTTTGGCAAATTCACAATTTTGTTGTGAACTTTACTTGTCCCGCTATGTGGATATCTCCGACCGGTATTGTTAACTGTCGTCGGATGGTAAGAATAATTTTCGCTGATCATAGAAGTTAACTCTTGACAAATATATGTATATTTAAGTATCATAAAAGAACATCAAAGAGTTTGCTTCAGCGAGAGCGAGAAGGCAGCATAGGTATTAAATTTCGTCAGTAATCACCATTATACCGCCTGCTGACAACTGGCAAATAGTATGCCTGGGAGTATTGCTTATGCCGGTATTACGCAAAGCGAGAAAAATCAAAGTTATATTTGCTGTAACAGGGGCCATAGGCTTCGTATCAGTGGCTGCTTATGTACACCACTTGAAATCGGTCCCCACATTCCAGCGGCTATCAGCCCCTGTGCAGACGGACAGTCAATCCGTAGATCAAACGGACAGCAAAGAGTCCTCGTTCAGTGAACGGTTGCCGTTGGGCAGTCTATTGGGGTACAATAAGCCAGCAATTCCACCTATAGTCATTCCATTGGGGCGCCCGCCCGGTGAGGCCGACACCCCGGACCTCAGTTCGCCTGCTGTTGCAGTGCATAGTGTTTTGTCCCTTATCGATCAAGCCACGACAGATAAGTTAGCCCCTTGTTTCATCGAAAAGTCAGAAGATACGGTGGGCAACCTGTATCCCCGCTGCCTGGGTCATCCCGTAGAACTCGTGGAAGTGATCGAAGAAGATGACTACGCGGAGGTTATTTGGAATGCCACTGTCCATACTATGTTCTCCCTGGACGGCAGGAACTGGTCCCCGGATGAAACGATGATGCTTAAGACCACACTGGTCCGGGTAGAGGGTCTTTGGAAGCTTGTCAAACTGCACGATGGAGGTAAAGATGTTCCCCAATAACATAATATTTAAGCGAATTGAAGCAGGGGCGATTATGCTCGTCCTCTTTGGGCTTTTCGCGGCCTTGCGAGCGGAAGAAATTACCTTGTTGAGGCCCAAGCAGCCGCCAGGGGCAACCAGAGTTCTGTCCTTTCCATCCGGACAATGCATGGGCAATCTTTACCTTGAGCCCGAATCCGGTCCGGGCTGGGACCCCGAACATGTGAGACTGTACGGGGAATGGGAGTATTTCAGTGCCGCACAGGGTGATGTACGTGTGCCCGAAAACCGAAACGTCCAACTGTTGGTTTATCTGGCACTTAGCCCGCGGGAGTCGGCAAAAGTGCGTGCACAAAATCCTCTGGCTCACCAACTGTTAATTGCCGACCGTGTCCGTAAAGACCCGGATGACTTGTCCGGGCTGTCGGAACTTGATCCGAACGACTTGTTTAGGCTCTCAGTCAGCTCCGCGATGCACCTAAGGACTGACGCAGATCCACGGATATTTGAGCCGATCAGCCGGTTAACGAACCTTCAAATGCTGAGTCTTAACGACACTGGTGTGACCGACAAAGGCCTGGAACACCTCAGGTCGCTGCGTTCTCTCAGGGTCCTGGAGATCGGAGAGTCATCTATCACAAGCCGGGGCCTGGCTGTCCTAATGGACCTGCCTGCTCTGGTGTATCTGGACCTCCGTACAGGGGTGACCGACGCAGGCCTCAGGCAGGTAGGGCAACATCCTAATCTACGCTGGCTGAGGATACGGACCGGAAAGATATGGGGCCCGGGCCTGGCTGAACTGGCGAATCTGCCCCGTCTGGAGCGGCTATGTATCTGGGGTACCAGCCCAATTTCCGACCGGGACATTAAATATCTGGAGGGCCTGACGCAGCTCAAAGGCCTGACCCTCTGGGGCAGGGCCTGCAATCGTTTCACCGATGCCACTCTTGCCTCAATAGGCAAACTCAGAAACCTTGAGGAACTACACTTTATCCGTACCAATCCGAGATTCACCCTTGCAGGCGCTTCCCACTTGAAGAGGCTGAAGAACCTCAAGAAGGTGGATTTTGCACAGGCGTGGAGTGGTCCTGCAGGTTCATATTATGGGGATGAAATAGTGCGGCAGTTGGCGGCCTTGCCCAATCTCGAATCCATAAAAGGGATCGGTTTTCTATCGGCCGATGGCATGAAAACACTGGCGAGATTCCGTAACCTCAAATGCCTGCACGTCGCGCTGAAAAGTCGCAGGCAGGGCTACTATGGTCCTACAGGCTTGTCCCACCTGGCCGGCCTCGGCTCTCTGGAGGAACTCCATATTAACAGCGAATCATTGTCCGATGCAGACCTTGCCTGTCTGGAGACATTGGGCCGTCTGAGGGATTTGCTCATGCTCATCTCAGGCCGAAACGTCGTGACCGACCGAAGCATGGCGTCAATCGGCAAGTTGAAACAGTTAGAAAGCCTGCACCTCAGTTGCTCTATGACCCGTAGTGGACTGAACCAATTGAACGGTTTGTCGAGACTCCGCTACCTGCAAGTGGTCGCACGAGGTAATGCTGCTAAAATAGACCCGGCCGACGAGCTGATGCTGGACCTGTCCGGACTAAAAAAGATAAAGGATATGAATCTGTCCGAGCTACCGTTGCAGGACAGCGACCTTGCGTTTCTTGAACACCTGCCCTTGCTTGAGAATTTGTCGATTCAACCGAATTTCCTGACCGGAGCATCCCTGCGCCACCTCAGGGAACTGCCTGAACTGAACCGTCTGTATGTCAGCGGACTTTCGGGCTGTACGGGCGAGGATTTGGCGCATCTAAACGGCCTGCCGAAACTCAGAGATCTGACACTCTGCGGGCGGATCACGGATGCCGCCCTTGGCCGTCTGAGTGGCCTTCCTTCCATTTGGTCGCTCCGTGTTGATACCGACGAACCCATCCGGATGCAGACGGTGACCGATCTGACAAAAAGTCACCCTCTGATTGAATATATTCACATAAACGAACTGCCGAAAGTACAGACTCGCCCTGTCCGCAGCCCAAAACGCACCAGAGTCAGTCAACCTCGTACTAATCGGCGGACACCGTCGAACCGCCGTCGTGAAAGGAGGTAAAGATGGTCCCCAATAACATAATACGTAAGCGAATTAACGCAAGGGCGATCATGCTCGTTATCTTTGGGCTTGTCGCGGGCCTGCGAGCTGATGAAATTACTCTGTTGATGCCCAACCATCCGCCAGGGGCAACCAAAACCCTCTCCTTTCCATCCGGCCAATGTACGGGCAATCTTTACCTTGAGCCCGAATCCGGTCCGGGTTGGGACCCTGAGTGCGTGAGGCTGTACGGCGAATGGGAGTACCTTAGCGCCGCACAGGGCGATGTGCTTGTGCCCGAAGACCGAAACGTCCAACCGATGGTTCAAAACTGGCACTTTGCCCGTCAGGAAGCCTGTTGACTATGCATATGTGTTTAAGATTGTGCCAAAGGGCAAGCTGGTTATGGAGTAGGCGCTAAAGCGAACTTAAGTGATGGCAATTGGGCTTGAGAACACGTTGATTATTGACCGATGTTGATGATTGTATTCTTGGATGCCGCCTCATATACGGCCTCCTGTACTTTCAATGTCTTAAGGTATTCACGTCCGTCTGTTTCGAAAGGCTTACCATCCAGCATTTTGTCAATGAAATGGCGTTGCGTCGTATAACAACAGTCTCCTGAAAAAGCGCGATCTTCGTGGTGATAATCGTGCATTCGCTCGTTATCGCCGAGCGTCTGTATAGTAATCCTTCCATCCAGATAGAGTCGTATGGACCCTTCATTTGCGTCGAGGAGGAGCTCACCAAAAGTATAACGGGGCTTCTCATAGTTGCATTCGTTGTATCGATTGGAGTCCCAGATTCCAGTGGCCCCGCTTTCAAAGCTGAAGATGATGGCAGCATAATCTTCACCGGCGATTACCGGATTAAGTTTCTTTAGTACCGCATAAACTTCTTTAATCTCCCCGCAGAGATAACGATACGTATCTATAAAGTGTACGCCATTTTCATAAACCAGCAAGCGCGGATAATCCCGGAAATACGGCTGACGATCAAGATAGGCATTCTGCCCCCAGCCATCGCCCATGCGTGAGCGGAAATACACAGAGTGAATCTTATCACCCACGGCACCTTCATCGAGCAGCTTCCTGATTTCCCGATACCATGGCTGGAAACGCCAGTTCTCATGAACCATAAACCGAATACCTGCCCGATTGCTGCATTCCACAATCTTTTTTGCCTCGTCAAAGGTGGGGGCAAGTGGTTTCTGACAGATGACGTGAATACCAAGCTCCGCAGCGATTTTGCACATCTGCAGATGCGTCGGAGGAGGCGTTATAATATCCACAAAATCAGGTTTTTCCTTCTCTAACATCTCGCGATAGTCCGTGTAATGTGACTCAATCCCGTACTTTTCCATTATTTGTAGTGCACGGTCTGTGTCGCGGTTGCAGAAAGCGGTAACTGTAACTTCCGGAATTCTCTCCCAGGCTTCGTACTGGAAGTGGCTAAAATACCCCGCTCCAACCGCCACGGCTTTGAATGTACTCATTGATATTTCTCCAATGATTACGATTTAGAAATACATCAATCATTCATTTTCTTCTGTAGTTATCTGATTGTCATCATCAACTTTATTGGTATCTACCGCAGGTGCAGGTTTCTTACGTGTTGATTTATAGATGTTATAACCAATAGTACCGCCAGTCAAAAGGACCAGTGACGTAAGCATGGCAATAAACCGGGTTCGAATGGCTTGCGGGGAAAGCTTCTTATCTGAGGTCCGGTTAGGATTCATAAAACACCAGGTCACAATAGCCATAAAATTAAGACCCGCAGCCAGCACAAAGAAGGTATTGGCGCTTCCTGTTTCTTCGTTCAATAATAACGGAAAAATAATAGCGCTTAAAGCCGCCCCGATATTGCCCACCATATTCATAGAGCCCGAGACGGCACCCGAATTACTACCGCCGATATCGTTACAGAAGGCCCAGCTTGGGCTAAGAGTCATATCCACACCAAATGTTGCAAGGGCGAAGCAGAAAACAAACCAATAGAGCTGAGCCTTGTCTGTGGTCAGGAAATCCAGGTTTCTGGTTTGTATTGCAAGAATCAAACCGATTACTCCCAGCGAAAAACCCACAATAGCCGTGATACGTCTTGAACCCACATGGTAACCTTTCTTGAACAATCCGGTTACCATTGAGCCTGCAATCCAGTTCGCAAAGGCGGCAAAAATAAGAGGGACTGCCGAATAATAGATGGCTTGCGGGTCATCAGGCCACTGGTTTTTGATATACGAAGGAAGCCATGTTAAACTTATAAAGAAAGTCACATTACTGGCAAAATACTGCAGCATTGCCAGTGACATATTCAGGGATGTAAAAACCTCGGCAAACGAGGCTTTGATTCCTGTAGTAAAATCACTGACACGTCCGGCTTCGATATAATCTAATTCCGCCTGATTAATTTTACGATTATCTTTGGGATTGTCACGAAACCAGATAAGCCAAACTGTTGCCCAGATAATGCCAATCAATCCATTAACCACAAATGTCCAGCGCCATCCAATGATACTTATCAGCCACGGCATCAAAAAGAGCGAAAAAGCAGCACCTAAACGGCTTCCTGAGAAATTAATACCGTGTGCAAGTCCGCGTTCCTTGACAGGCAGCCAGCGGAAAAAGGCCTGCGTTGCACCTGGAAATGCCCCGGCTTCACCCACTCCGAAAAAAAACCTGAGGATTAGCATTTGTATGGCGTTACGGGCTGCGCCGGTAAGGGCGGTAAATATGCTCCAGACAGACACCACGATAGTAAGTGCTTTGCGCGGGCCAAAACGATCGGCAATCCAGCCTGAGGGGACCTGAAACAAAGCGTATCCAACAGCAAATATTCCAAGAATCAGACCCAGCATCTCTTTGGAAATGGAAAGATCTTTGATAATATAATCAGCAGCAGATGCGATGCACGCACGATCCATATAGGTGTTGACGCTGTGGAAAAAGAGAATCGAAATAAGAACAAAACGCTGGCGGCTCATAATATTATTTGATGTCTTCATAAAATATCCAAAATCCTCTACTTATCTTTTATTTCCCTAAAGCGCTTGACGACTTCAGAAACCGCATCGGTTGGCCCGACGTTACCGGGAAACACTACATACGGCATATCCGGGAATCTACTTTCCGGTCCGCTCTGCCAGACCGGAACACCAGGCAATATTTGTCCGAGCACTTTCGCCCGAACTATCCCCAGGGCCTGTGTCGCTATGTCACTTGAAGTGATTCCCCCTTTGGCCAGAATGTAACGGGGACGGATACTCAACGAACGAACAATCTCCACAAGTCCCTGTGAAATCTGTCTGCCGATAGACAATGAGCTCTCATGATCTCTTCCTGTCCTGAGCTTACGGCTCGTATAAACCACGACATCCTGTCCCCGGGATAATGCATTGTCTAAAAACTCAACAGCATCTCTAATCTGTCTATCTTCGTCCTCATGCGAGATAAATTTTTCTACATCAAACTCAATGCTTTGTATTTTTCCGTGCTGCAGCAGGTAATCTAACTGCTGAGACGATTTCGGAACGTGAGAACCCACAACGATCAAGCCTCCCGTACCGCCTGTGCCGCTTATTTCATCAGCGTTCAATAACGGCCGTCTCATAAGTCCGGCTCGGACACGAACAAAGGAAGCGGCGGTTCGAAATAGAAAAAGTTGTCCTTTTCGCTGGGCCCGGAGCAGACCCAGTGTCACCACTTCCATGTCACGGTAATCCGCGGCATTGACTACGCAAACACTTCCGGGTTTGCATTCGGTCATCTTTTCTGAGATATAGTTCGGGCCCTTTTGCCGGATATCCTCAATAGACAGTGACTGGACCGATGAGCCGGAAATACGGCCTTGCGTTTTCTCCTCGACCCATAATTTAAGGTCTGAGTTGCGATAACCGAAAACTACATCTTTGGCAAAGGCCGTATCAGCGGCAGGGATTAGCTGCTCTGCATCTCTGACATAATGTATATCGTTGATAGTATATCGCCCCCCCTCCAGAAAGAAAGGTATTATTACAAAAACGGCTTGTTCCATTCCAAGCACTTCAGCAAATGCATCGACCTCTGCTGGGAAATGACCGCGCAGGGTCGAATCGCTCCGGCTGATAATCTCAAAGCCCTGTCCCGTCTTACGTGAAGCCTCCAGGATATTCGCCCCAATCTCAAAAGCTAAATCAACTGCATATTTTGTCGGCAAGCTTCGTGAATTTGTCAGCAGATAAAACAACGATGTCCGCCTCTCAAATTCATCGATGATAGATTGAAGTTTCCAGCTCGTCAGAACCGGTATATCGTGCACTGTCTGGGTCCCGGTCGGATCGTCATCAAGAACGACGACCGAAACGGGATTTTGTTTTATTTCGCTTTGAATCGCAGGCAGCAAATCTTCGGACCAAATTGGGGGCAATGAACTGAGGATTTCCTGTAATTGTACTGACATCTTCTATACTGTTTTATTTCATGTTTAATCGTCATCCTCAATAGCAATAGCACGAGCCGGTGCGCCGTCGCCATTGGCAATCTTCAGCGGAAGGGCAATAAAGGTCACGTGCGGCTTTGATACAGATGTCAGATTAGCCAATCCCTCTACCACAATTACTCCGCCTTCGAAAAGAGTCTTATGAATTGTAGTCAGCTCATCGATGTTATTTACATCCGCAACCGAGGGCGGTTCGACTCCGAGCATTCTCACTTTTTTTTCCACGCACCAATGCGCCAGCTCTTCACTTATTCGCGGAAGCTGTTGGCGATATTGGTCCCGTCCATAGTAGGCACTCCAGCCGGTACAGATTAAGAGGCTCTCGCCCGGTTTGAACTTATCAGCAATTGCTCCGAGGTGCTGTGGCTCAATCAAAGCCCGCGGCCCAATCGGACGTACATCAGCTACCCAGGCCGGACCTATCAAGTTCTCCACATCAATCGTCTCGATAGTTTCTGTGCCCACACCAAAGTGGACAGGTGCGTCGATGTGAGTACCACAGTGAGAATAAAGACAAAGCGTACTCGCATTCCAGCCATCGGTTTCGAGCCGATTGGCCGGCTCAATGCAAATCCCTTTCGCTCCGGAGGAAAGTGGCAATGTTAAGTCAATTATTCGAGGCATTGTCTTTAGCGGCAGATTTAAGATTGTTCACAATAGCATTGGTTATTTCAACGGTTCCCCCTGAGCCCCCCAGGTCAACAGGAAGCACTCCCTGCTGAACCGTCATCTCAATCGCTCGAACAATACTCTGAGCTGCCTCCTGCTGACCCAAATGCTCGAGCATGATTGCTCCGGACCAGACAGCGCCTATCGGATTGGCAATACCCTGCCCGGCAATATCCGGCGCCGAGCCGTGAATTGGCTCGAACATCGAAGGATAAGTCCTCTCCGGATTGATATTGCCGCTCGGTCCCAAACCGAGGCTTCCCATTATAGCACCGCCGAGATCGCTCAGGATGTCTCCGATAAAATTTGTCGTTACAATAACGTCGAACTTCTCGGGGGCAAGCACGAAATTCGCCGATGCATTATCAACGTACATCTTCCGATATTCCACGTCCGGATAGCTTGCGCTTACCTGCTCGATAATCCTGTCCCAGTAAGCCAGGCCGTGAATCAACGTATTGGATTTCGTTACATTCGTTACGAGTTTACGGCGTCGTCGGGCCATTTTAAATGAATAATGAGCGATTCGTTCGATTCCTTTGCGAGTAAAGATACTCGTGTCCGTTGCCATACCCTCAGCAAAATCCGGCCGGATAAAACCACCGGACTGAACAAACTCCCCCTCAGTGTTTTCTCGAATAACTACGAAGTCAATGTCCTTCGGTCTCTTGTTACGAAGCGGCCCATCAATACCGGGCAAGAGTCTTGCCGGACGGTAGTTGACATACTGATCAAAGCCGGTTCGAATCTTGAATGTGAAAAGTTTTGCAGGAAGGGTGTCGTCAATATCCGGTAATCCGACCGCTCCAAAGTAGATAGCATCGAATTCCTTTAGTACCCCCAGTGCCTCTTCCGGCATGAACGTCCCGGTCTTTTTGTAGTAGGCGGCGCCGTAAGGAAATTCTTCATACTTAAGATGAAAGCCAAATTTCTCAGCCCCTGCATTAAGAACATTAACGCCGGCCGGCAATATCTCCGGACCGATTCCATCACCGGGAATTACAGCTATTCTGTATTTTTTATTGCTGCTCATAAGTCCTTATTCAATTACGACGGCATGTTTCCAATGGTATTGTTTACAAAACAGAAAAATATATCGAAAGCGCAGCCGATTCTGACAATTTTTGCTGGATTATAGGCTTTCGCCGGCAATATACAAGTTAAAAACAAACTCTGCCGGCTATATTAGATTGGCGGAGTACTCAATCTTATCATTTCTATTCACTTTGCTGGAGGAGCCTGCTCGGAAGAAAGGCTTAGTCTGCCGGAGCCTTGTACCACAAGCAGCCAATCGTTGGTGTCAGATGCGTCTACTTCGACCTTTTGCCCGACGTCAACTGAGCCGGTATTAAGCAGTCCGTTTAGACCATCGCCCGTCCGGGGATTGAACCATCCATAAGTGAAACTGCCGGAAGCCGCGTTAAGCTCGACCTTTCCTCCATGCTTGAGATAGACCAGATATATCCGGCCAGACTTGCACAGGACGTAATCATCCGTATTAGCAGTCAGCTCGTCTTCGCACTTCATGTCCCAAAATGGAATTTCATATTTCTTGAAGAACTCCAATGCGTAGCGACATTGATTCCACACCTTCTCGCGTGTGCGGTAGTCCTGACAGGTCAGGTCGCTGTGCGGGTGCTTATAACCGAAGTACCACTCAACGCCCGCGCCGCCTGCCATGATATTACCCCACAGGGCGTTTTTCCGGGCGTTGTCTCGGGTGGGATCTTCGGCGTCAGTGATCAGGCCGTGGGTTGCATCGCCCGGCTCGTCGCAGGCTACGACCCAGGGCTTGCCCGCAGCCACGGAGCGACCGATGTAGTTACGTGTTCGCCTGTGGACCTGACTGAAATCAGGCTTGCTGGTTTGCAGGGAAAAGCCCGTTAGTTTCGATGCGTCGCCCAGCATGTCGTAATGGGGATCACCTGCATTGTGGATGACAATATGGTGTTGATAAGGATCAGTCGTCCAGAAGTAGTTCGCCCAGGCGACCTTTTGCTCTGTCGTGGCGTCGTTGATCTCTTCGCCAAGGTTCCAGTTGAGCGCAAGGTGATGGCTGAACCGCGCAATCAGCTCGCGGTAGTAAAGCTTGCGCTGCGTACCCAGGTCGCCCTTGTCCAGCAGTAATTCGTTCTCGGTCTCCATTGTCTTGAAGTGCAGATACATGCCGAGCTTGTCTGCATGTTCGAAGATTATCTCCCACTGGTCGAGCCGCGAGACATCTATTCGCAGCAGTTCATTGTAGCTGATATAGGGAAAAACGTTTTGGTCGTCGCCCCCGATATTCATAGTAAGGAAAGAAAAGACGTTCATGCCTTTTGATGCCAGGTAATTGACCGCCCCTATGATGCCTTTTCCCTTTCCACCCTGCCAGGTCGGATCTCCCTGCTTCCAATCCATAATATGCGGGGCCCAATCCTTGATGAAGTTGTCTTTGTGGCCGTCGAACTTAAAATCACCGTCGAAGTCTTTGTAAGCCAAAAAATTCTCGGGAGCGTCCGCACCGCATTTTAGGAAATACTCTCCGGTGTCGGCAAATCTCAGATGATGCTTGCCGACGTATTGCAGCACACCCTTGCTTCGAAAATCCCGTCCCCTTTTATCCGTGGGGCCGATATAAAAAGAACCGGTCTGACCGTCCATAAAGCCCGCACTTTCACCGGCAGCTTTATTATTGCTAACTGCGACATTCCTGCCCTTCCTGAATGAGACGCTGTATTTCCATACACCGGTTTGGTCGGACGCTAAATGAACGCGCCATTTGTTACCTTTGTTGGCTCTGGTATTGGCCGCATCGCCGTCGGCGGCAAAATAACCCGGGACAAGATAAGACTTGCCGCTCTTAACGTGTGTAAAGGTTACATCGAGACGATAGGACAGAAACGGATTCGGATCGGCCTTTTCACTCGTCTGGGGTCCATCGAACGTCAATGTGACTTTGTGCCATTTCTTTGACTCTCCACTTATTTGCCCGGCCAACGTGTTCCGGGTGGATGTGACAGCGAACAATGCCAAAAAAATAACACACCATAGTATTTGCAAACGCTTTTTCATAAGAAACTCCTTACCTGATAAGCTGAATATTATTTTGTAAATCCTGATTCCAGTTGAAGTCGATTTGTGGATCAACGAAAACCACTTTAGGAATGCCACTCAGATCCATAACGTCATAGAAGTACCCGGCTTGCAAACCGCTGCTTAAGGAATTCTATGTTCTGCAGACAGGCCGAAATCATACGCAGTGACATCTTGAGCCATCATATCGTCTGAGTGACCATCGATAAACAGGCAGTTCACGCGTTTATTATGACGGTCGCGTGCCA
>CAZZAX010000062.1:0-32476 GCA_964653075.1 uncultured Pirellulales bacterium | reverse complement strand
GATGGTCTATTGAGATGTTGATCAAGGACGAGAAACAGCATTTGGGGCTGGGCGATTACCGAGTACTTCGGTACCAGGCTGTGGTTAGACACCTGCACCTGGTCGATTGTGCCTATGCCTGCCTGACCCACATGGGCATAAAAGCCTATCGTGCACAAGGCCAAGAGAAGACCAAGAAGGTGCTGAGACTTGAGCCGATTAGCAAACTTAAAGATCGTATGCGTCGGATAGTTTGGCAGGAGAATGTTCAAGATGTTATCAAATACAGTCATGAAAAACCTGTTATTCGCCGCTTGGAGAAGCTCCTCGCAGCTTAAAACGGTCAGTTTGAGTTATTTTAATTGACCATTAGCAGCAGCTTCTGAATATCCGTTGGCTCCCTCAACTGGCCAGAAGACCTGGTCGCCACCCATATCGCCTTCCCCCCATTTGCTCGGTGTTCCGCCATCATCATCAAAATCGGCACCAAGGCTATATAACAAAAATCCACTTTCTGTTAGTCTGTAAACATGAGGTCCGAAACTGTAACTATCTTGTGGAAGTGCTTTTAGATAGTGCTGATCCACAAGCATTTCCAGGCTGGATGGCAACTGTCCTTTTTCTGCTTTGTATCGGAAAATCGCAAGGGTTGCTACTAATGCCTCCATATCTGTTCTTGCCTGGCTTGATCTTTCTAACAATTTATTATAAGATGGGCCAAACACTGAGATGAAAGCATTTCGTCTTGTAATTAATTCTAATTGTTTTTTAATAAGGTTAGAGTCGATTTGTAATCGCCAAGCAGTCATTTTGGCCGCAATGGCAAGACGACTAAATAACAAGTTGGTCGAACTCGTTGTTCCGCGTGTATCCAGCCTAAGTAAGGCTTGTTTTTTTTGCCTGGTCAATTCTGGCAAAAACCGGAACGATTCCCGAGTTCTTATTACAATCTCAGGTATATGTCCACTTCCATTACCATCATCCGTGAATGAACTTTGTATAAAATCATACAATAAAAATTTCTCTACAGTGAAATCGAAAACATACGTACCACTTGCCAGAGACTGCTCAATTGCTTTCTGGAGCTGCTCCAGCATTGCAGGTGGCACATCGACATTCACAAGAATCATGCGAACTCCATTTGCTATTGTTGCCCTCATATAGAAAGAAACGATTTGACTGATTGACGACTGTCGGCCTGCAAAATGGTCAGCAAATCGCAGGCAGGTAATGAGGTTTGAAGAAGCTTTCTCCAAGTTACCATCAGAAGCATTAATTTGTGAGTGTGCATAAAGAGCGAAAGAAGCATTTCTGACCCAGGCAATGTCGGGCATAGCAGTCATCAAAATGTTACCCTTAAATTCAGGCCAGTAATAAGGCTTCTGAGAACCCTCGGAGACATATTTTATGGCCTGGTCATTTTCTGAGAGCCAGGCAGATATTGCTTCCCTCTGTCCTGGTGTCCAGTAGACAGGCCAAATATCTTTTACTTGAGTCCATTCCGGAGGAACATTTACAACCAATTGATGTGCCTTTTCGTAGAACTCACGTGCATTATCCTTAGGATCAAGTTTATTTACTCCGACGAATGTTTTATACTCAGCCAAGTAATCGTTTGTAATTTTTATTCTTGTGCAGTCAATCCAATCCCTCCAGCGTACTGCACACCAGAGAGAATTAATTGCAATGTGAGCAATGATAATAGGCAGGAGTGTTCTGCGTCGCCAGCGCCATAAACCAGCTAAAAGTCCGAACACAAATACTTGGATGAATCCCCCCAAAGGTCTAAAATGAACAGTACCAAATAGAAGCGCCTGTCCCATAAGGGCCGGAAATATACCAATAATACGTTCTAAGACAACCTGGACACAGCCTCGCCAGAAAATCTCCTCAATAACGGGAAACAAGACTGCTGTCAAAACAGTTAATGTCACAAAGAAAGCTAAACCTTGTTGAGTTGCAAAGTACCAGAATTCCCGTTTAAACTGTAGATCTAACATGCGCACCAGCACACCGGTGATCATATAAACTATTGGTATAGCGAGAATCAGCAAAGCAGTTTTTGCTACTTCTGAACGGTTCCAACGATACCAGATGAAATCCAGAGCTTCCGTTATATGAGCCTTTTTTAGCAGAATAACAGCCAGTAACATAAAAATTAAAGACAAACTCGGTAAAACAAGTTCGGTCAGAAAAGGATTCTCGCAAATACCATGCTCATTATAGAACATCTTAGAGATGAAGTAAGGTGTTACAATAAACACAAGAGATATGAGAAGAATTGTTAGAGCACGATGTCTGTTGAAATTTATGTGTTTACTATTATGTATTTCTTCGTTCATATCGGACAAAGCGAAGACTCCGCATTCGAGGAGATTATCTCTTGGAATTTATACCTGAATTGTACTGCTTATCCAGACACTACACAAACCATTTTGGGGACAATCTTCTGAACTTAGGGTTTAAGCGCAAGTCAGCTAATTTACCTTGTCTACGCAATATTCGTATCCAAATATATATACGCACAAACACATTAAAATATTCAGTTACATTAATTACTTCTCCACCTGTTTTTTTAGTATTCGATAATGAACAAAAAACGCGTTTTCAGAGATGTCAGTTTAAATTTATTTGTATATTTTGTAAGACGACTTTACAATAGTCTTATTATTTTGCGGGTTTAGTAGAATGTCCGGATGGGATTTTAGGATGCCTGATTTTGGATATCTGAAATACGAGATTAAAGGATGGTGGGAACGATTGGCCATACGGGACTGGCTAAGGCGGAGCCCTATATTAATTATCAGTGTAAGCGTACTCCTGGTGGTCGGTGTGATGGTTTTTTTAGTAAGCCTTACGCTGCCGGAAAAGGTCGAGCAAGTCGATACTTCCGAGAAGCAATGGTTCTACGACCTGAAGCACAGGGGACTTTTTATTGTAAAAAGCGGGCAGCTGCCGCCGATTGAGGCGCCTTCGGGCCCGCTTGCCAGCGGAGAGCCGGCAGGGGTCAGGGCGTACGTATTTACTTACAGCGACGATCCAAATACCACCGATACTTTTATCGGGTTTCTGGAAACGACCGATCCAAACGTAGATAAGAGCAGTATCGGGCATTTGGATTTGAGAGTCAGCGGTGCGGAAATCTTTACGAAAGGCAGGCTAATCCGAAGAATCAAAGACAAAGAATGGGTCCAAGCCAACAGCGAAGAGGGACGGGCTATTTTGAAAGAGGTGTTTCGCAAAAACGAAGCAGGCAAGATCCCTCAGTACATTCCGCCGAAATAAAAGTTATTTACAGCTTAAGGATTTGATTTTTTCGGTCACTTCTTTGAGAATGGTTTTTTTTGCCTCTTCCAGCGGGCCGAGCAGAAAAGTCCCGGCTGCCATTGTATGGCCTCCTCCACCGAACTTCGCCGCGATTTCGCTGACATCAATGCCTCCCGTGTTTCGCAGGGAACACCTGATTCGTCCATCCTCCAATTCCACTAATAAGACCGCTGTCTCAACTGTGCTTATACGACGGCATTCGTTGATTAAATTCTCCGTGTCCTTGAGCGTGGCCCCGGTCTGTTCGAAATCACGTTGCGATATATGCTGGATTGCGAAGCGTCCGTCAAGATGCAACTGGAGCGTGTTAAGCATGGCGACGGTGAGCTTGAAACGAGCGTATGAGAAATTCTGGTATAAATTGTGATATATTTCAATTGGTTTTGCGCCTGCGTCAATCAGCCCGGAACAGGCCCGGTGGACCCTGCTGTCTGTATTGCTGAACTGGAACCAGCCGGTGTCGGTAGCTACTGCCACAAAGAGGGCCTCGGCGATTGTTTCAGTTATCTGCCAGCCGGCGTACTTTATTAAATCATAAACAATCAAACCTGTTGCGGCGGCACCGGAATCAACCAGCTCCACATTTCCGAGACCGTCGGCTGTTGCGTGGTGGTCGAAAATCAGGACAGGCTTATCGATTTGCTTTAAGTACCGGTCAAATTTGGGCAACTGGCTGAGGCTGTTCGTATCGACAATTATTATCAAATCAAATTCGCCGAAGCTTCCATCGGTCAACTGACTGAGGTCGATATCTTCGCCGAGGACAGGGGGTTTTTGAGCAAATAAAAAATCGTACCAATCAGGCATTTGCGAGAGCATGAGCGCCCCGGATTTTTTACCCATACTTTGCAAGACATTGGACATTGCCACGATACAGCCGCAGGCGTCACCATCCGGCTTGGTATGCGCCGTGAGCAGAACATTGACGGAATTATTAATTAAATCAACTGCTTTTTTGAAATCGTCATTCGTTACCATTGAAAAATCCTTATAAAACTCTTTATACCTCGTTGTCGTTATTTTTAATTAAGGCATTATCTGATTTTGATAATTTAGCGGAAAGTTTCAAAGTTGTCTAATAATAAACCTGGATTTACGAGCAATATGCAAACGCGTTTGTAAATTACTCTTTGAACCATCGCCGGCCTTTGCGTTGATAGGAATTGATCCAGAGGAAAGGTAAGATTGTAAATCGTCCTAACGCAAGATACAGTCCGGCAAGTCTTAGAGCCAGGAGCTTTGGTTTAAGGGGAGAATAGTCAGTTTTCCGGCCGGATTTTTTTTTCAAAGTTATTGGGTTCCAGGACGGTTCACCATCTACAAGTTTCAGGCCGTGCTTTTCGAAGAGTCTCAGGCTGCCGCTGTATTTGCGATTTGATTTCAGGTGTGTTGGAGTGTTGGGATGGATTTGATAAAAAGGTGCATGGACGATGAGGTGGCCATCGAGTTTAAGGTAGCTGGTAATGGTTTTGACTAACTCAGGGGGATCAGGAACATGCTCGAGCACGTCAAGACATATAACGACGTCATACGAGTTTTTCGGTATCTGATTCGGGTCATCCAGGATGTTTACGTCCTTTGCACAATCGGCGAAGAGCATTTTTGCAAATGCCTGTGCATAAGCAGAAGTTTCGAAATACGTCACATGGTGACCTGCCCTGGTCAGGTACATCGAATCTACACCCAGGCCATCGCCAACAGTTAAAATATTGAGATGTTGTCCGAGATTTTTATATAGGTATTTCCCTATGCGCCTGCGCATTCGCCGCTTGCGTTTGTTAAGGTTCCATACGATAAGCTCGTAAAGGAAGGCATCGGTCTGGGAATAAAACTCAGTGAGTTTGTCAGTCCATTTATGTGGTTCAAGGCCGTATTGGTACATGGCGTCGGATACGCTGATGCCGGGATTATCATGCTCTTTCAGCAGTTGAGAAAGTACCAATTTGGGCGATTTATTGGTTAGCTGCGATAGCCATTTTACGATTTTTTCTTCATCTTTGAAGTATGCAGGTACTGAAGGAGGCAGTTTCATATTATTTTTTCACCATAGCAAATGTCAAGTTCTAAAAAGTCAAATAAATATCTCCTCGGATATTAAACCCTCGGCCACCTTTGTTACCGCCCCGGTCATTGTAATTAAAAAGTTATTCGATATAACTATCTCAATTTCTCCACCGGGCATATGTACTGTTATGTTCGAGTCGCATAAACCTAATCGGTGTGCTGCTGCCGCCGCAGCGCTGCTGCTGCTGCCGGATGCTAACGTGTATCCTGCACCCCTTTCCCATATTTCAATTCTTATATTCGAGCGGTCCAGCACCTTCATAAACTGAACATTAGTTCTGTTTGGAAAACGCGATTCGTTCTCGATTAAAGGGCCAAATGTTCGGGTTTGGGCCTCGGAAATTTCATCACACATTATCACACAATGAGGGTTTCCAATAGTGGCGGCTGTAAAGTTTAACATCTGCCCTTCGATTTCCATTTGTTCATTAATAACTTCCCGCGGCGTGCCGGTTACAGGTATTTTGGTGCTTTCGAAACTAACCTGCCCCATATCAACAGTTACTATTTGGCCGTTAGTGTGCACCCTGGCTTTTACGATTCCGCCGATAGTTGATATGGTAAATTCATCATTTTGTACCTTTGCCTTGTCCCAAAGATACCGTGCAAAAATTCTCAGTCCGTTGCCGCTCTTTTCAGCCTGGCTTCCATCCGGATTAAATATTCGCAGGGCAAAATCAGCTTTTTCAGTATCTGTCGGCCCGTAAAGAATGCCATCGGCGCCGAGGCCGTAATTCCTGTGGCAAAGTCTGCAAATCCGCTCTTCTGTCAGCTCTTCGAACTCGGCCGGGTCTAATACGATATAATCATTTCCTAAAGCGTGATATTTATAAAATTTCATTTACTTCTTTTGTTCTCTTTGTGGCCATAAAATATGGATTCGTGCCCCCCAATCAGGCAGGGGCAAGCTTTCGCAGGAATAATGGATTAGTATATTCTTTAGTCATTTGCTGCTCAGAATATCTTTTGCTTTTTTGCAGTCTTTTGCGATTTGTGCGGAGAGCTGTTCTGAAGAGTCGAACTTTTGCTGGTGTCTGATGAAGCTGACGAAGTCCATAGCGAGGTGCTTGTCGTATAAATCTCCCGTGTCCTGTTCGAGGACGTGGGCCTCAACCAGCAGAGGATGGTCGGAGATAAATGTTTTAGCTCTTCCTATGCTAAATGCGGCTGGTATTTTGTTTTTACTTTGGCAGAGCTGTTGTTCGGTGTCGGCTATTTCCACGAAGCCGGTATAGACACCCTCGGCAGGTATAATCCGGTTTACCGGTTCAATATTTGCAGTTGGAAACCCCAACTTTTTGCCTTTTCCCTTACCGGGGGTGGTTCGGCCGGAGAGTCGATAATATCTGCCCAGGGCTTGTGCAGCATCCGCTACTTTGCCCTTATGCAGCAAATGGCGAATCAGAGTGCTGGAGACTCTGGTATTTCGCTTGCCGTTAAGTTTAATCTCTTTACCGGGTACCACGACGAGTTCGAAACTGAATCTCTCTCCCAGCTCTTTTAGTACCTGGACGTTACCACTTCTGCCGTAACCGAAATTAAAATCTTCCCCCTCAACCACAACAGCCGGCCTGGAAGATTTAAGAAGAAACTCATCGACAAAGCTCTCCGGCGAAAGGTTCAAAATCCTGTAGCTGCTTTCCAAAATAACCAGGCAATCCACACCCAATTGACTGAGCAAATGTTTTTTCAATACCATTGGCGTTAATACACCGGGTGCTTTTTCCGGATACAATATAGCCACAGGATGGGGCTCAAAAGTCATCAGGACAAGCTCAGACTGCCTTTGGTCAGCGAGTTTTCTGGCAAGTCTGATTATTTTCTTATGGCCGAGGTGAACACCGTCGAAATTGCCGATAGTCAGCACACAGCCTTTTTCCACTTTCTTTGATTCATCAAGGCCGGAGGTTGTTTCAATAATCTTCACTTTTGTCTTCCCTGTATTTATTATGGAAAATATTAATTTCGCACAGTACAAGCTTTTATCAGGGCGCCATAGATTGCATTTCGGTGTTCGGAATCGTCGGTCTGTTCCGGATGCCACTGGACAAACAAGCCGAATCCCCCATCGATTCTTTCCAGAGCTTCAATAACACCATCATCGCTATGGGCTATAACTTTCAAATTCTTCCCAACGTCCCTGACCGCCTGGTGGTGGTTCGAGTAAACAGACGCCTCAGTTGAATTAAGGATTTTCGCCAGGGAACTGGCAGGGTCAATCTTTACCTGATGATATTCACGGTGCTTAACTTTTGTACCTACCTGAGAAGGGATATCCTGAATAAGAGAGCCACCTGAAACAACATTTGTGAACTGCATTCCGAGACAAACCCCGAGCAGTGGTTTGCCGCTGCTCAACCACAAAGTTATCAACTTTCTTTCAAAATTGTAGCGCTGCACAGACAGTACTTTGACGGTTTCGTGGGGCTGCTCGTTATAGGCGGAAGGGGGGATATCATTGCCTCCTATCAGCACCAGGCCATCCAGATGCCGGACATATTGCTGCATAATCTTTTCGTCAGAGATGGTCGGCAGAACCAGCGGGATACCGCCGTTATCAGCCACCGACTGTACATAAGCAAAATTTACCGAAGTTGAAAAGGAATTGTTCTTCTCATTAATCTTATAAACGCTGGTAATACCAATGAGCGGTTTTGACGATCCTGATATATCCCGGCAGGAGACACTGAATATTAGAATCGTCAAACACAGCAAGCCAACAATCTTCTTCATTTTCTGCTCCTTTAAAGGGAAAACTATCGTCCGGAACATAATATTCCGCAGTTGTCCAAACTCTTTCAAAAGATGTTCTAATTTACCCGCCTTAAGTGAAATCCGCAATGCTTTTCAGGGTTTATATTTAATACTTCCTGTTTTGGAGAAGATGTTGCTAAAATCAGTTGCCGGGTGTCTCTGGTTTGTCGTCCGGATGGCCGGCGTCTAATCCTTTGAATCCCATGCGAAGAGAGAGGCGACTAAGCATAACATATAGCGAGGGAGCCACGACCAGGGTAAGGACCGTGGCGAAGCCTAGACCGAAGATGACGACAACGGCCATGTTGCGCCACCATTGGCTGGATTCACTCTTGGTGGCCCAGGTAAAGGTGTGGAAATCATACGAGATGCCAACAGCCATAGGGATGAGGCCGATGATTGTGGTCGTTGCGGTCAGGAGCACAGGCCGAAGGCGTGTAACTCCGGCCTCTGCCGCAGCGGAAAGGAGGTCCATCCCGCGCTGCTGCAACTGCCGGGTATAGGCAAGCAGCACGATGGCATTGTTCACGACGACGCCCGCCAGAGAGATGACTCCGATACCTGTCATAATGATGCCGAAGGGCAAACCACAGATTAGTAATCCTGTCAGTGCGCCAATGAGTGAGAGTATTACCGTTGTCATTATGATAAGCGGCACCATAAGTGAGTTAAACTGGATGACCAGAACCAGGATAACCAGCAGCAGAGCAATTGCAAAGGCCTTTCCCAAAAAAGCACGCGACTCGTCCTCGGTCTCTTTTTCTCCGGCGTAGCGAATTTCATAGCCGGCCGGCAGCTCGATTTCGGAGAGTCTCTTCTGGACGTCACTTAATACTTCGGAGCTGAGCCGGCCTTCGGCGTCGGCAGTGAGGGTGACGACGCGTTTCTGATCGACGCGGTTTATAGTACCGAATCCGCCACGGTACTCGAAGCTGCCAAGTGAGCTGAGCGGCACAGCATTTCCGGATATGTTGGGAATGTGCAGGCCGTACATGTCGTCGATATTGAGACGGCGGGCAAGGGGAAGGCGTACGGTGATGTCGTACTCATCGTTGAACTGACGGTAGGTCCCCACCTTGGTGCCAAAGACAGCCATCTTGAGGAAGTTGCCCACCGTGGCGGTGTTGACACCGAGCAGCATGGCGACGCGGCGATTGACGGTAAAGGCCAGTTCCGGACGGGTGGCCTCCAGGTCACTGCGCAGGTTGACGATGTTAGGCACATTTGCGATCGTCTGGTATAGCTGGCTATTGAGGCGTTCGAGGGTCTTAAAGTCCTCTCCTATCAAACGTACGGCGACGGGGGCACCGGTGGGCGGGCCATCTTCTTCACGTTCGATCTTAATCTCTGCGCCGGAGATGTCGTCAATATCTTTTCGAATCTCTGCAATGATATCCATTGAAGGACGCACGCGCTCTGCGAAGTCGTAAAAAACCAATGTAATGTTGGCCAGGTGGGGACCACCGGCGCTTGCTACGAGGTCCATACCACCGCCGGAGGCGCCTACATTTGCAATGACGTGTTTGATATACGGCTTGTAGGGCCCGACACGCTGTTCGATTATACGCACGATGCGGTCTGTCTCGTGGATATTCGTGCCCTGTGGGGCACGCACATCGATCATAGCACGCTCCGGGTCACCCTCCGGGAAGAATTCAGTGCCTTTGCCAATTTTGCCATAGAGAATTACCAGGCCAACCAGGAGACACGTTGCCAGGAATAAAGTCATGCCCGGATTTTCCAAACCGGCTCGTTGAATCCGCCGGTAACCCCTGACAAACCAATTCTCCGTCTTTGGCCGCTGTGTCACACGACCGGTCCATACAGAGCAGATAGTTGGATTGAACACGAGCCCTGCAAAGAGTGAGGACAGCAAGCCCAGGGACAAGGTGATCGGCAGATACTTCATAAAGTCGCCCATAATTCCCGGCCAGAACATCAGGGGAAGAAAAGCACATACAGTCGTGAACGTGGAAGTGATGACCGGCCAGGCAACTTCGCGCGCGCCAAGGATCGCAGATTCAGTTCGCCCGTATCCGAGCTGCAAGTGTCGGAAGATGTTCTCCACGATGACAATCGCATTATCAACGAGCATGCCCAGGACCAGCACCATGCTAAATAGCACGATCATGTTCAGCGTGTAGCCAAGCATCTGTATCAAAAAGCAAGTGATGAGCATGCTAAGAGGTATGATCATGGCCACAATTGTACTCGGTCGCCAGCCTAAGAACAGCAAAAGCACGGCCGTTACCAAAATCAGGGCGGACAGAATGTTATTTTCCAGGTCAGCTACCATGCTGCGGATGTACTTCGACATATCGAAGGTAATGTCAAACTTGACTGCACCGGGTATCTGTTTCTGTGCCTGGTCGATAACGGCACGGATGTAATCGGAGATGTGGACCACGTTGGCTCCAACACGCTTCTGAACGCTCAATGTGACATTATCTGTTTCGTTAAGGCGTGAAAAGCTCGTACGGTCTTTGAAGGTGTCCGTTACGTTCGCGACGTCGGACAGATAGATGGGCTTGCCGTCACGAACAGTCAGGAGCAGGTGATCCACCTCTTCGGCGGTAACAAGCTCGGCCGGAATTCGAACATTGAACTTAGTTCCCTGCGTTTCGAGACCTCCTGCGGAGATATTAACGTTTTCAGAAGGTATCAGAGCCAGAATTTCCGGAATCATCAGATTATACGTGGCCAGCCGGTCGGGGTCGAACTCCAGCCTGATTTCGGGCTCCAGAGCGCCAAACACATTCACCTTTAGAACTCCGGGAACCGTCTCAAGTGTGTCCTGCAGGTTATCTGCTATTTCCTTGAACTGGAAAGGGGATACGTCACCGGAGATACTGATGGTCATGATAGGAAACTCAGCGAGATTTATCTCCCGAATCAGAGGTTCTTCGGCATCCAGCGGGAGCTCGGCTTTGGCTATTTCCACGCGGTCACGCACCCGCTGCAGGGCCACTTCGTTCTTTACATCCGGATTAAATTCCACACTAATCAGCGAAAGACCCTCGGCGCTGCTGGAACGGATTTCCTTGGTACCCCGGATTCCGTTCAGCTCCTTTTCAATCTTCATGGTTATGGATGTTTCGATGTCTTCTGGTGAGACACCTTCATAAGTCGTGGTGACCATAATATATGGGATTGGGATGTCCGGGAAAGCCTCACGCGGTAATGAAAGATAGCTATAGACGCCGAGCAGTACAATAATCAGGCCCAGGACAGCAACGGTCGTGCGGTTTTTGATTGCAAGGTCGGTGATAATCATAGCGGCTACTTTTTCTCTGATACAACGTTTACCTTCTGTCCGGGTGCGACAAAACGATGTCCTGCAATTATTAAGTGGTCACCGGGTTCCAGACCGCTTTTGACGTGGACATGGTCGCCCTTTATGAAACCGAGATCGACCTGGCGACGCTGTGCCTCTTCGGAATTGACTACATAGACGGCCTTGCTGCCCTCCATCGGGATTACCGCCAGCAGGGGTATCATGATGGCATCCTTGAGAATTTGTCTTGTGAGGCGGACGAGCACGATCTGGCCGCTTCGCAGAAGCCGTTTCTTGTTGTCCAAAGAGATTTCCACTCTCGTAGAGCGGGTTTGTACATCTGCCAGCTCGCTGATGAAGGAGATTGTCCCGGTCATTGAGGTGTTGTGGCCTTTGACATTCACAAAAATCTCCGCTTCTTGTCCGACCGAAAAGAACGAAATATCGCGTTCGGGCACATCCACTACGACCTTAACCGTATCGTTATCCACGACCTCGGCCACTGGGGTGCCGACCTGAACGTATTCCCCTTCCTCGATGATAATGTCATTCAGCCGTCCAGCCGTAGGTGAGTAGATACGAGTTCTTTCCAGGCGGGCCCGGACCTCCTCAAGGTTCGCTTTGCTGATGGCCAGCTTTGTGCGGGCATCATCGAGGTCACGCTGGGGGGTGGCGTTATCTTTTACGAGATTATTCATGCGCTCGAACTCGATCTGGTCACGTTTGACCTGCTCCTGTGCCATCTCAAACACGGGGCGTATCAGGTCCGCATTAATCTGGATGAGCAGGTCACCTGATTTCACAGATTCGCCCTCTTTGGGAGGTATCCCCTCGATGCGGCCTTCAACCTCTGCAGAAACCACAACGATTCGGTTCGGCTCAATTACCGCCGGCAAGTTAAAGGTATCGGCAAGCTGCGGTTGGGCAATTACGGGCATGACCGTGACATTCACCGGCGGCGCTTCAGTTGGAGCAGCATCTTTTTTTCGCTGTGGCAGTTTCGTTATCACGGTCAGTACGGCTATTGCGACAAGAATGATTACCGCCTTCGGAATATTCCGGCGAAGCCATCCTCGACTTATCTTATTTTTTCCGGTTTCCAGTGTTCGATTACTCATCGGCTTTACCTGCTTTTTCAATATTAATGGAAGCTCATAATATGAGCTATCGATAAAAGAATCTTATTATAGACACGAGAAGAGTTGAAAGCAATAGAAGGTATATTAAAAACTTTTATCTATATCAGTTGGATAATCCAAATGACCTTTATTCAGGGTAACAGAATTATATATATATTAAAAGGAGTAATCTGAAAGTACAACAATAAAAAAATAAAATTCGAAAAATATTTGCAACTTAGTTGCATTTTTGACGTAATATTTATAAAATATTCTTTTTAAGTAGAAGCTATTTTTGGTTATCGGCAATTTTGAGGAACTTGATGCAAACGCGAAACAAGCTTGGAATTATTGTTAAAGAACTGGAGAGCCATTCACCATTTACGTTGTTCGGGGCCTTTACAGGTATTGCATGTATGCTGCTTTTCAGGAATCTCGAGCACGATACGAGCGAAAAGGTATTCTACGTATTCCATCCGGCACATGTTTTGTTAAGTGCAATAGTAACGGCCTCGATGTTCCAATTTCACACCAAAAGGAAAAAAATCATTGCTGTTTTGTTGGTGGGATTCTTTGGTTCACTGGGTATTGGAACTCTCAGTGATTCGCTGATACCATATGTCGGCGAGGTGCTTTTGGGTATGCGCATCGAGAGCCATGCGCACGAACATGCGGGTTTCGCCGAGGAGGCACACATCGGCTTTATCGAGGGCTGGTATATCGTGATACCGGCCGCGTTAGTAGGGGTGCTGATAGCGTTTTTCAAGCCGAGGACAAAGGTTCCGCACGCAGGTCACGTTCTGCTGAGCACGTGGGCATCATCTTTCCATATGCTTATGGCAATGGATGGAAATATCTCAGTTGTGAAGATGGTGGGCAGTTTCGGATTTTTGTTTTTGGCCGTTTTACTGCCGTGCTGTGTCAGCGATATCGTTTTTCCGTTGTTATTTGTGAAATCATCGGACGATTTGTCGCATTTTCACCATCACGATTAATACCATACGGTGTTATTATGAAGCTAAATTCAGATTCACAGATCCGCAACATATTAAAAACAGCAAAGCTTTACTGTACCGATGTCAGAATAGCCATACTGAAGGTGCTGATGAAAACCGACAAGCCGCTCAGCCAGGAGCAGATTGCAGGGCGATTGGGAAAAAAACACATCGATAAGGTTACAATCTACCGCACACTGGAAAGTCTGTTGAAGGTCGGATTAGTGCATAAGGCGTTTATCGAAAAAAGAGCGTGCCATTATGAATTAGCCCACAACTGTACCGAGAGCCAGTGCCATCCCCACTTTACCTGTACAAGCTGCGGCAGCACACACTGCCTTACGGAAATATCGCTTCCGATGGCAAAGAGCCCGCACAAGGGCTTTATTATTCAGCGCCAGCAGGTCCGTCTCGAAGGCCTGTGCCCGGCCTGTGCTTGAAAAAAAACAAAAGCGCTCAATTTGTGTTTGTTATAGCCAGATAAAGCGGAAAATCTGAAAAAAGTCCGTTACCATCCGGCCAGTTTCTGCCTTATTATCAGGAAAGCTCTATAAGAGGAAATATAGTATGACAAGGAATGGACTTTTCTGCCTGATTTTGGTGTCAACTATGCTTGTTGGTGTTGGGTGTAAGAAGAAACCAACAAGCATCAGACCAACACTGCATTATGCAGCCAAGACCGATGATATCCAAAATATACAAAAGCTAATTTCTGACGGTTATGAAATTAACGTCACAGATGAAAATGGTGATACACCACTGCATATAGCGTCGTATCATGGCCACACAGAGACAGTTAAGCTGCTTTTGGCCAACGGTGCAGATGTAAATGCTAAAAATAATGAAGGCTGGATGGCACTGTTCCTCGCACTTCCCGGAGGTCATAGAGACGTTGTTAAGCTACTCGCAACCAATGGCGCAGATTTAAATATCAGATGCGGTCGTTACGAAGAGACTCCGCTGTTCTACACCGTTCGAGAAAGCCAAAAGGAAATGACGAAACTTCTTATCGACAGCGGAGCTGATATAAACGCAAAAACCACCGGCTCCTGGTATTTTGGAAGAGGCTCTACACCCCTGCATGAAGCTGTAAGAAAAAATAATATCGACATGTTGGAACTGCTAATCGCAAAAGGAGCCGATGTCAATGAAGGAGGCGATTCTGAAATAGGCACCGCTCTATACAAGGCCATTGAATTGGAACACGCTAACATTGTTAAGCTATTACTTGATCATGGTGCTGATCCCAATTTAAAGGGTGGGTATGCCAATGATACACCATTACATATTGCAGTTCTTAGAGCCAAAAATGATGCAGTCAAAATGATAATAGCTGCAGGCGCCGATATGAATGCAAAAGCAAAAAACGGCGATACACCACTTATCAGGGCATTAAAAGAAGAATACACAGATACGGCTGAATTAATTCTGGCCAAGGGCGCTGATATAGGTAAGACAGATGAGGAAAAGACAAAATTGCTTTTTTTAGCCGCTTCTAATGGATTAAAGAATCTTGCGGAACGACTCATTACTGAAGGCGCAGATGTGAATGCTTCAGAAGAAGAAGGTTGGGCACCGCTACATTGTGTTTTCTGGCGCGTAAATTGGGGCTATTCATTTCCACCATATATAGATATTAGAGATAGCATTAAACTTACAATTACATCTGCCTGGAGAGGTAACGAACCTGGCCATCGAGAAGTAGTCGAACTGTTGCTCAGACACGGCGCAAACGCCAATATCAGGAACGATGTAGGAGAAACCCCTCTTTACAAAGCGGCTTTCGAGAATGATATGGAGCTGGCTAAAATTCTTCTTAAATATAGTGTAGATGTAAATGCAAAGAATTTAAGCGGTGATACACCGTTGCACTGCGCAGTTGAAAGAGGCTATATAAAATTAGTTGAATTGTTAATTACAAATAAATTTGATGTTAACGTAAAGAATAGAGCCGGAACAACACCGCTGCATTATGCAGTTTCAAAGGACCATAAAAAATTAGTTATGTTACTATTGGCCAATGGCGCTGATGTTAATTCAAGGGACAATGATGGTGATACGCCTTTACACAATGCAGCCCTTCGCGGCTATATGGAAATCGTGGAAATACTTGTAGCCAACGGTGCCGACATCAATGCAAGAGATGGTGGAGGTAATAGACCAGTGAATGAAGCCCTTCGCCGGGACCACAAAGAGATAGCAGAATTGCTCATATCAAAGGCGACCGGAAGTAAAAAGGCCGATTAGAGCTTATTCAACTACTTAAAAAGATAATTGTCTCTGCTGAAAATTGGTCGAATTGGATTGGACGGGGCGTGGGGTTGTGGTTAGAATAGGCCGCGTGAAAGTATATCCATTAAAATTCAGGCCGATACCTAAAGAGCGCCCCTGGGGCGGACACAAGCTGCGAGAGGTTTTCGGTAAGGACTTACCGGCGGGTGAGAAAATCGGCGAAAGCTGGGAACTTGCCGATTTGCCGGAAGATAAGTCCGTAATCACGAACGGTGAATTAGCCCGAAAGACTATCCATTGGGCCATCGGAGAATATCCGAAAGAGATAATGGGCGATGCGAGTTTAATAGAGGGTGCGTTTCCGCTTTTAATTAAATTATTGGATGCACAGGACATCCTTAGCGTACAGGTGCACCCCGATCCCGAGACCTGTAAGCGAATGGGCAGGGGGGAGCCCAAGCCCAAGCCTCAGCCTAAGCCTAAGACCGAGTGCTGGTATATCATATCGGCCGAGCCTGGTTCGGTGATTTATAAAGGACTCAAAGAAGGCGTAACAAAGGAGCAGTTCACCGAGGCGATAGAAAAGGGCAGCGTAGAGGACATGCTGGTAAAGATACCGGTCGAGGTGGGTCAGTGTCATTTTCTTCCTGCCGGGACGGTACATGCCATCGGGCCGGGTCTGCTGATTGCCGAGATTCAGACGCCATCGGATACGACGTATCGGGTTTACGACTGGGGCAGGGTTGACGAAGCCGGGAAATCCAGAGAGCTGCATATCAAAGAGGCACTGGAAAGCATCCACTTCGATTCGTCCGGTGATAATCTTTCGGTAACAAAGATTGGGCGGTTGGTGGACTGCAAATATTTTAAGGTGGATAAAGGACACCAGGGGAAAAACTGCGAGCTGCTGATTTCAACCGGCAAGATGAAAACGCTGATTATCATTTCCGGCTCCGGGACATTTACAGGGGCGGGTGATGAAGTTAAATTCGCGGCTGGCGATACTCTGCTTCTTCCCGCCATCTATGAGGGGGTGACGCGGTTTGCAGATGATACACAATACTTGACAGTAACCATTTAATTGACTATTGATTATCTTCAAAAGGCGATAAACAAAAAATCAATAGCAATTAATTAATCGAAGATGGTCAATGGTCAAAATCGGTGAAAATCATAAAGTAAGTTATATAGCCGTCTTTTTAATAGCGGGCGGGCTCTATATAGCCACCTGTGCTCCGGGCCCGCTCTGGCAGGATAGCGGGATGTATCAATACCGGATATGGCACAATGATGTCGAAGGCAGGCTGGGGCTGGCGCTTTCACATCCGCTTTACCATATTATCGGCATCGGGGTAAAGCAAATTCCGTTGGGCGAGTTCGCACACAGGATAAACTTGATTTCAGCAATTGCGGCGGCGTTTACTATTGCAAACCTGTTTTTGCTGATGCGAATATGGCTGGACAAGCTTTTACCTGCATTAATGACCGCCGCTTCACTGGCTTTATCGCATACCTTCTGGCGGCACGCCGTTATCGCAGAAACATATACTCTCTATACGGCACTTTTTACGGCTGAACTGTTGATGCTGCTGCAATACTTTAAGAAAAGACAGGTGGTTTATCTGTATTTGTTGGCGCTATGCAACGGCCTGGCGGCCGCCAATCATATGTTCGCCGTAATTGCCTTCGTTTGCTACCTGGTATTTTGTATAATTCTGCTGAAGCGGAAACACATCAAGCTCAGAGACTTTAGAAATATTGCCCTGATGTGGATTATAGGTGCGGCCCCATACGGATACCTCATAATCAAAGATATCATACAGGGAGGCAGTTTTACAGCTACTGCGATATCGGCATTTTTCGGTAACAAATGGCAGGGGAACGTTCTCAATGTGGGTCTCTCTGGCAGGCTTATTAAAGAGAACCTGATACTTATGGCATACAATTTCCCAACACCCAACATTATTTTATTCTTTGCTGGCATCTACGGTTTGACAAAAGTGCCACGAGGGTTTGGTTTTGCAAAGGTTATCCTGGCACTCTTGATACTATATTTTATATTTGCATTTCGTTATACAGTGCCGGACAGGTACGCGTTTTTCATACCCTTTTACGGCTTGGTTTCAGTCCTGATTGGTGTCGGTTTTGATTTGCTTATTACCGCGTTCAAATACAAGATTCTATGCTGGATAGTTTTCATCTTCGCTTTACTGCCAATACCGATTTATATAGCCGTCCCTTTTATAGCCGAAAAACTCGAATTTAATATTTCCACCAGGGGGGATGTCCCTTACCGGAATGACTATACGTGGTTCTTACGGCCATGGAAGCTTGGTTATAGCGGGGCGGAACGGTTCGCCGAAGAAGTATTTGAAAAGCTCGCTCCTGATGCTATCGTTTATGCCGACAATACGATGGTTTATCCGCTGCTTTATATGCAGGATGTTAAGGGAAAAAGAGCGGATGTCAGAATCATATCCGAATATGCAGGTAGTGAAGGTGTGCCGTTGTTGAGTGAAAAATCCATAGAGCAGTGGCTGTCGGAGGGGGATGTTCATGCCATCTCGCCAGTTGCCGGGCATAAAGGTACGGAAATTATCTGGAAAATAGCTGATTAAGGATTTTCCAGCCAGACTTCGGAGTCGTAGCGGAGCATAATTAAATTATCTTTAAAGCCATCGAAGTGAATGTTTTGTTTTTTGCCTGACAGCACCTGCAATATCCATTTCGGAAAGTTTGCGCCGGCCTTGATTGAAAGGGGGGCTCCGCCGCCGAATCGGGGATTTATTTCAACGAATTTGATTTTGCCGCTGCTTGTCAGGAACAATTGGAGAGTAATAACGCCGGGACCAGCCCCGAGTTTTTCGGCCAGAATGGCAGCTTGTTTCATAATTTTGGTATTTTTTATAATCTGAGCCTTGCTGACCTCGCCTGTCCTTACCTCGATGCGTTTTCTCGGAACGACACAGCGAACCTTCAAATTAAAGTCAATATATACATCACAGGTATATTCGGTGCCCTTGATGAACTGCTGGCAAATAGCGTTTGGTATCCTTTTGGCAAAAAACGACAGCTCCCTGCGATTGTTTACAATGGCGTTGCCCCGGCCGGCGTAGCCATCCCAGGGCTTAAGGAAACAGGGCCAGTTGAGCTTGCCCTTTGAAAGTGCCGAGCGAACACTCATAGTAAAGGGAGTATCGAAGCCGTTCTTTATGAGGAAACGATAGGTTTTTCTCTTGTCCTGGCAGATATCTATAACTTCTGGAGCCGAAACGAGCACCTGACAACCGAGGGACGTGAATTTGGGTTTGTTCTGAGCCAGAAGCTTCAAATCCAGGTCAACGGTGGGAACAAGCAGTTTTACCCTGTTGTTTCTGACAATCGACAGCAATTGCCTGATATAGCCGGGTTGTGTCGTAGGCTTAACCAGAAAGCTTTCGTCGCACAGTTGCAGTGCCGGACTCAGCTCGGTCGTATCCGTGCCGAAAAATGAAGCGTTTAACTTCAGTTGTCCGGCCGCCCTGCGAAAGCAATCCAGCAGCGAGACACGTCTGCCGATACAGGTGAACAAAATGTTTAGTTTATTTTTGGTTTTCAATTTTCGTTTTTCGATTAACAGACCATTATGAGATTTCCAATTTTTATTCGAAAGCAGAAAATAGTCAATATCTAATTCTCAATTTCCAATTCTTTTGCCCCTATTGGAAATAAGATGCCAAAGCATCCATCTTGTGCTTGACAAAGATTTCCAGGTGGATAGACTAACTGCGCTGGTCTGATTAATCGACAAATAAACAGGCACCGGCTTAGGAATCGCAGCCCGGTTATACCTTGCGGTATTTCAGACAAATTGAGTATATTACAAAGGTACGGTTTATGAGAGATTGGGCAGAGAGAATCAAAGAAGAACAACTTACAGTCGGCGTTTTGGGGCTTGGCTATGTAGGCCTGCCTTTGGCCGGAGAATTTGCCTCGGCAGGGCTTAAAGTAATCGGTTTCGATATCGATGATAAAAAGGTCCGGACTCTGAATTCCGGGCGGAGCATAATCAAACACGTTCCTCATTCGAAGGTCAAGCAAATCGTAAAAGCCGGCCGCTTTAAGGCCACCAGCAATATGGCACGTCTTAAAAACGTAGATGCAATACTGGTTTGTGTACCTACGCCGCTGACCAAAAACCGCGAGCCGGACATGCAATTTATTATCAGCAGCACCGAAACAATCGCGAAATACCTGCGGCCAGGGCAGTTGATTGTTCTGGAAAGCACGACTTATCCAGGTACTACAAGGGAAGTTATGGTACCGATACTTGAGAGCAGCGGCCTGAAAGCAGGCAAAGATTTTCACTTAGCATATTCACCGGAACGGGAAGATCCGGGCAATAAGGACTTTTCCACAGGTACTATTCCCAAGGTGGTAGGGGGCCTGACGAAAAAATGCTGCGATATGGCCTGCAAACTTTACGATATCGCCATTGTCTGGACGGTTGCGGTTTCAAGTCTCGAAACGGCGGAGGCAGCAAAAATCCTCGAAAACGTCTATCGATGTGTAAATATAGCCATGGTGAACGAGTTGAAGGTAGTTTTTGACAGAATGGGTATCGATATCTGGGAGGTCATCAACGCCGCAAGCACCAAACCGTTCGGCTTCAAGGCCTTTTACCCGGGGCCGGGGCTCGGAGGCCATTGCATACCAATCGACCCGTTTTATCTTACCTGGAAGGCCCGGCAGTACGGTATGCCGACACGTTTTATCGAATTGGCGGGTGAAATCAACACCAGTATGCCGCGCTACGTGATCGCAAAAACAACCGAAGCACTTAATGAGCACAAAAAAAGCCTGAACAGCTCTAAGGTACTCGTATTGGGACTGGCGTACAAAAAGGATATCGACGATTTACGCGAGTCTCCTTCGATAGAGCTAATTGAGCTGCTGCGAAAAAGAGGCGCCAAGGTTGACTATAACGACCCATATATCCCAAGGACCCACAAGCAGCGGCAGCACAACCTGAAAATGACCAGCAAGAAATTATCGGCACAAATGTTATCAAGCTATGATGTGGTTTTGATATCCACCGACCACAGTGATTACGATTATAAATGGATTGTAAAGAATGCGAAGCTCGTGGTTGATGCCCGTAACGCTACGGCGGCAGTTGCTTCGGCAGGAAAAAAAGTAGTAAAAGCATAAGATTTACAGGGGAGTTTTAATGCAGATTCCAATTCTGGATTTGAAGGCACAATATGCCAATATCAAGGATGAAGTAATCCGGGCAATAAGTGAAGTTTGCGACAATCAGGCCTTTGCACTTGGCCCTGCGGTGGCTGAATTCGAAGAAAAAGTCGCAGCATATTGCAACTGCAAGTACGCAATCGGTGTTTCAAGCGGAACCGATGCCCTGCTCGTGAGTTTAATGGCTCTGGAGATAAAACCGGGGGACGAAGTTATAACCACTCCTTTTACCTTTTTTGCCACCGCCGGTTCTATCATCAGGCTGGGCGCAAAGCCGGTTTTTGTTGACATTGACCGAGACTCTTTCAATATTGACCCATCTGCCGTCGAACAAAAGGTAACCGACAGAATTCGAGCAATCATTCCTGTCCATTTATTCGGACAGGTCGCTCAGATGAAAGCAATTACCGAGACAGCCAGACGCTACGATCTTGCAGTTATCGAAGATGCCGCACAGGCAATAGGTGCGAGCCAGGACGGCATCAAGGCCGGTAATTTTGGAGATTGCGGATGCTTTTCGTTTTACCCGACCAAGAACCTGGGTGGTTTCGGCGATGGCGGCCTGGTAACGACAAACAGAGAAGACCTTGCGGAGAAAATCAGGGCCCTTCGCGACCATGGTCAAAATCCCCGCTATTTTTACAAAGTAATCGGCGGCAACTTTCGTCTCGATGGTATCCAGGGGGCCGTTCTTAACGTCAAGCTCAAATACCTCGACGGATGGAATGAAAAACGAAGGCAAAACGCCGCTCTTTATGACAGTCTATTCAGTGATTCACCGGTAAAAATACCTAAAATTAGTGCAGATAACGTCAGTATTTATCACCAATACACTATTACGGTACCAGAAAGAGACAAGCTGCAACTATTCCTGGCCGAAAATAATATAGGTTCGGCGATATTTTATCCAAAACCATTGCATCTGCAGGACTGCTTCAGCGACCTCGGATACAGGCCGGGTGATTTGCCGATTGCTGAACAACTTTGTAAAGAGGTTCTGTCGCTGCCGATCTATTCCGAGCTTGAAACGGACCAGATTGAATATGTGGCGAAGACCGTACTAAAATATTACGGAAAGAGTTAGGACGTAAAATATGTTGAAAGTGAGCGAAAATCCACCAATCATCTGGCCCCAGGTAGAATCGATACGTGATTTTGAGGGTCAATGGTGGGTTGTACATACCAGAAGCAGAAATGAAAAGGCACTGGCCCATGATTTAATAAGTAAAGAAATCAGTTACTTTCTTCCGATGAGCTGGAAAGTTCGGCGTAAAAGCCGCAGAACGATACGCTCATTACTGCCTTTATTCAATGGTTATTTATTCTTCTGCGGCCGGGAGAACGATCGGGTGGAACTATTGAAAACAAATCGGGTAGCACACCTGATCGAAGTCAATTACCAGGAGAAATTACTCGACGAGCTGATCCAAATTGATCAGGCCCTTCGATCTGGTGCCCCCCTGACTCCGCACAAGTACATCAAGGCAGGGCAACGATGTCGTGTCATAGCAGGGCCGCTAATCGGGCTTGAGGGTATTGTCGTGCGAACCAAAAATGCCACACGGCTGGTTTTACAGATAGATATGCTCGGTCAGGCAGCAAGTGTTGAAATAGACGTCGATATGATGGAAGTACTTGATTAAATGACTTTGTAATTTCATTGATACTTTGCTTTTTCAACAACAATGATTCTTATAAATTGAAATTATAACTCAAACAACCGGAGCTATAAATATGCAGATTTGCGTAGTTGGGATTGGATATGTCGGATTAGTAACGGCCGCTTGTCTGGCAGAGGCAGGCAACAATGTTGTGTGTGTGGACAATGATAGTGGGAAAATTGCCCGTTTGAAAGATGGTGTAATACCCATTTACGAGTCGGGACTGACTGAAATAGTGAAACGCAATGAAAAGCTTGGCCGGCTTGAGTTTACAACAGATTTAAAATACGGTCTGGATAATTCACTTATTATCTTTCTTGCGGTCGGTACTCCATCAGCAGAGGATGGTTCAGCCGACATTTCAGCAATACTCTCGGTCGCGGCCGATATCGCCGAGAACCTGAGCAATTACCGCATTATTGCTACAAAAAGCACCGTTCCGGTAGGTACACATCAAAAAGTAACGGAAATTATAAAATCTAAAACCGATACCCCGTTTGATTATGTCAGTAATCCGGAATTTTTAAAAGAAGGCGCCGCCGTTGAAGATTTTATGAGCCCTGACAGGATAATCATTGGAACGACCAATCCGGAAGTTCAAAAAATAATGAAACAATTGTACGGCCCCTTTATGCGAAAGAGCAGCCGAATACTGTTTATGGATCCTGTTTCCGCCGAAATGTCAAAATATGCCGCCAATACAATGCTGGCAATGAGAATCTCTTTTATGAATGAAATCTCGGTGTTATGCGAGAAACTCGGCGCAGATATCGAACAGGTCCGACGGGGCCTTGGCAGCGATTCAAGGATTGGCTCGGCTTTTCTGTTTCCGGGTGTCGGATTTGGCGGAAGCTGTTTTCCCAAAGATATTCGGGCACTAATTCATACCGGCAAGGCGAACGGCGTTGAAATGACGATAGCCAAATCGGTCCAGCAGGTAAACCTAAATCAGCAGGAACGATTTGCAAAATGCATCATCGATTATTTCGCAGGCCGATACGACCAAACCACATTGGCCGTCTGGGGGCTGGCATTTAAGGCAAAAACCAACGATGTGAGAGAATCACCTGCAATCTACTGCACAAAGAAGCTCCTTGACTGCAACATTTCGATAAGAGCTTACGACCCTGAAGCAGCTCCGGCAGCGACGGCTGCCCTTGATGGTAAAATCGAAACCTTTGAGAACGGATACGATGCACTTGAAAACGCCGATGCACTCGTTATCTTCACCGACTGGCAGGAATTCCGTAACCCCGACTTCGGGCTTATCTCAGAAAAACTTAAAAAAAACGTCATTTTTGACGGCAGAAATCTCTACGATCCAAAGGTGGTTAAAACCGCCGGGTTCGAATATTACAGTATAGGAAGGGCCCCCGTTTTATCAAAAGCCGCAAAAAGCAGGCCAGGTTAAAGGTAAAAGATTATGGGTATGGAAATTGTTATTAAAATTGCGGGTATACTTATCGTCCTTATCGGCATTGTGTTTTTGTTAAAGCCCGGTTTTATGAAACGGCTGATGGAATTCATTAAAAAGGGCAAACGGGTATATTTCGCGGGAGTAATAAGATTTGCCTTGGCCATTATATTTCTGCTCGGAGCCAGTGAATGCTATCAAAAATGGATAATAGCCGCTTTCGGGGTTCTTTTTTTGATATCAGGTCTTTTAATATTTTTGCTCGGGCCCGAAAGAATCAGACAAATGTTTGAGTGGTACCAAAAGCAGACGGTATTACTTTTTCGAGTAATCGCAGTAATTGTCCTGGCTTGCGGGGCTGTTATTGTCTTTTCGGCATAAGTCCGGAAAACCAATACGACAGACAACGAAAATGAAAGGGGTTCCCTAAGTGCAGGAGCGCACAGTATTAATAACAGGGGCCGCAGGTTTCATAGGCTCTCACTTATGTGAGCGTCTTCTTGACGAGGGCCTGGAGGTAATCGGGGTTGACAATTTCGATGATTTTTACGACCCTCAGATTAAACGCGATAACATCAGTATTTGTCTTAAAAACAAAAATTTCCGGCTTATAGAAGCCGATATTCGTGACAGGACTGCTATGGGCAAAGCGGCCGAAGATATCGAAATAATTGTCCATTTGGCCGCCAGGGCCGGCGTTCGGCCATCGATTGCTCAGCCGCTGCTTTACAGCGATGTCAATATAAACGGAACAATGGTCTTACTCGAAGCGGCCAACAAACATAAAATCGGCAAATTTGTCTTTGGCTCAAGCTCCAGTGTATACGGAAACAATGAAAAAGTGCCGTTTTCCGAAGACGACAGCGTGGATTTCCCCATTTCGCCTTATGCGGCCACTAAAAAGGCCTGCGAACTTATTTGTCACACCTATCATCATCTTTACGGAATCGACATAAGCTGTCTGCGATTTTTCACCGTTTACGGCCCTCGTCAGAGGCCGGATTTGGCCATCCACAAATTTTCAAAGCTGATGGAACAGCACAAACCAATACCTGTTTATGGCGACGGCTCGATGATGCGTGATTTTACATATATCGACGACATAATTGACGGTACAACCGCAGCAATGAGCAAATGTGAAGGCTTTAACATTTATAATCTCGGCGAATCACAGCCTATTACAGTCAACGATTTAATCGCTGAAATTGAAAAGGCACTCGGCAAAAAAGCAAGCAGGGAATATCTTCCCCTCCAGCCGGGCGATGTCAATCGTACCTACGCTGATATAACAAAAGCCGCCAGGGAACTGGGGTTTTATCCTTCTACTCCAATTCCGGACGGTCTGGCAAAATTCACGGCCTGGTTGAGACAGGAAAAATAACAAATTATTCAGAAACCTCATTTGATACAAGAAAATCCGACAATACGTTCGCCTGCTGGTTTTAAGAATATTCTACGTAATGCGCTGAGCAGCCGTTTGTTCCCATATGCAATTGCGATATTAGCTATAATACTTACGCTTCCGTCTCTTATGGGAGGATTGTCATGGGATGATTATCACCATAAGCTTTTGATGATAGACAGTCCAATCAGGCTCTTAAACTCTCCTATTGACATGTTTAATTTTTTTGACGGTGACCCTGCTCGTACTACCGAAATAATGGATCACGGTTTTTTCCCATGGTGGACTTTTAAGGGTATAAAAGGGGCGTTCTGGAGACCTCTGGCTTCAATAACTCACTGGCTCGATTACATTCTTTGGCCGGACATGCCCCTTCTTATGCATGTTCAAAGTGTTTTATGGTATGGTGCCCTTGCTGCAGCAGTTGCTTTTCTATACCGCAGATTTATTTCTATTACCTGGGTCGCGGGTCTGGCTGCATTGCTTTACGCTATCGACGATGCTCACGGTATGCCGGTCGGTTTCCTTGCAAATCGTAATGCCGTAATGGCTACATTGTTCGGGGTATTAACAATAATTATCCACGACAAATGGCGGCGTGGCAATCTGCGCATGGGCCTGGTTGTCGGACCGGCACTTCTGGCGGCAAGTTTACTCTCGGCGGAAGCAGGAATAGCCACGTGCGCATATCTTTTTGCTCACGCGGTCTTTATTGATAGCGGAACCTTACGCCAGCGGTTCACGGCCATGATTCCTTACGTTGCCGTGATTGTAATCTGGCGACTCCTATGGACATATCTGGGTTATGGAGTTGAAAATATGGGTGCTTATATTGACCCACTGAGCGAACCGTTGAGTTATATCGGCGCCGTCAAAAACAGGGCGCCGTTTTTACTGCTCGGCCAGTGGGCATTACCACCATCAGATATAACTATGATGATGCATCCGAAATACTCGATTTGGTTATGGCGCATCGCCCTGGTTTTTCTGGTGCTGTTGATTGCAGCTCTAATTCCTCTGCTTTGGCGTCAGCAGACTGCACGGTTTTGGGCAACGGGGATGATTCTGTCTGTACTTCCGATCTGTGCAACTTTTCCTTCCGACCGTCTTCTAACGTTTGTCGGCATCGGAGCGATGGGCGTAATCGCACAATTCATTTATTTTGTCTTTGCTAAAACCGATGGGCGATCAAGACTTATCTTGTGGCGCATCCCGTCTCTTGTGCTTGCCGTTATATTTATATTAATTCACCTTATCATTGCTCCACTGGCCTTGCCGGTCCGCGCAGCTTATCCGATGATACCTAAAAAATTCTCCGATAAACTAATGATAACCGGGGGGCTGGATGAATCCGTGGAAAATCAGGACCTTGTTATTGTTAATCCGCCCATAACATTCCTTATGGTACATTCTCCTATGGTCTGGGAATGTAATAATCAGCCGCTTCCCCGCCATTTAAGAATTCTGACTTCAAGCTTATTTCAGCCGGTCGAAATCTACCGTCCGGATGCTAAAACTCTTATTTTAAGACCAACGTATTTATTTTACGCACACGTTTTGGATTCTTTATTTCGTAATAAACAAAATCCGTTCTCTGTTGGTGACCGAGTTGAATTGACAGGAATGACTGTTGAAATACGAGAAATAACAAGTAACGGGCAAGTAGCGGAAGCAGCTTTTATTTTTTCGGCTGCCCTCGAAGACCCTTCGCTGCGATGGCTGCAACATAAAGACGGCGCCTTCGTACCATTTACCCCTCCCGCTATCGGTCAAAAAGTGGTCCTGCCGGGCGGAAAACTCTTCCGCCAATAAGTTAAATTCGAACATTTTCACAGGAAAAAGTTCACTCGGGAGGTTCGTCCGATTATATCCGTCGTCAAAATTAAATTGCACATCGTCAACATTTCTACTATTATTTGTCACGCCCGATCAACGGAAACTTATTTTTTCAAAGTGTTTACATACAAATTTGCAGGAGACAAAATAATGGCAGACAAAAAAGATGATTTAGCCGGCCCCGGTATTGGTGATTATGCGGAATTGGAGAAAACTCTTCCGCAGGATTACAGCTCTCTGCTGAATCCGAAGGAAACCCAGCTTGCCACTTATGCCGCCAAAGACTACATTGAGGAAAACCTCTGCAAGGAGTTGAATCTCATCCGTGTTACCGTTCCTCTTATTGTTGACGTTGATAGCGGGGTCAACGACATGCTCGACCGCGACGGCTCGCGGACGCCGGTTGGCTTCCACATTTCAAATGACCACGATAAAAATCCCGTAGATGCCCAGGTTGTTCAGGCCGCCACAAAGTGGAAACGAATGGCCCTAAAGCAGTTCGGAATGGACATAGGTGAGGGTCTGATTACGGATATGCGTGCCGTTCGCAAGGATTACTTTCTCGACCACGACCACAGTGCCTATGTCGACCAGTGGGACTGGGAGCTTGCAATTAACGCCGAACAGCGAAACCTCAAGATGCTGCGCGATGTGGTAGAGAAAATCTGGAAGGTAATTAAAGGGGCGGAGAACCACGTCCAGGAGCTTTTTCCTCAATTGAAAACCGATAAATATCCGAGTCTGCCGGATAAGCTGACCTTCATTCACGCAGAAGAAATACTTGAAAGGTTCCCCGATCTGCCTCGTAAGCAGCGAGAGATAACGATTCTGCAGGAATACCCGGCCGTCTTTATTATCGGTATCGGCTGGGTACTCGAGGACGGCTACCCCCATGAAATGCGGGCAGCGGACTATGATGACTGGCTAACAGAGACGACCTCCCAAGACGGACGCCCAATGCATGGGCTAAACGGTGATATTCTGGTCTGGAATCCGGTTACCAAGAGACGACACGAACTAACATCTATGGGAATCCGTGTCAACGCCGAAACGCTGAAGAAGCAATTAGAGATTTCAGGTCAGCTTGATTTCCTGAACTTTCCCTACCATCAGGCCATCATAAACAATGAGATTCCCCTTAGTATCGGCGGGGGAATAGGACAATCACGTACGTTTATGATTTTGCTGAAAAAGGCCCATATCGGCGAGGTCAGTGCGACCGTCTGGCCAAAAATATTAAAGGACATGTGCAAAAAGAAAAACATCCATGTAATAGAATAGAAAAAGATATTCTATTACCTTGGCCTTAAAACTTATATACTGCCGTATATTGTTAAATAGATTCATAAAAAAGCGTAAAGTTTCTATGGAGGTTAAGTTATGGAAGACCAAAAACCTGATGATTCCGGCACAGACAATACCGAGGAGCCACAAACGACCAATCCGCCTAAATTCGCCGATAAGCTGCCTGCAGCAGGTTGGGGGCTGTTCTTTATCTGGATCGGAATAGCCCTTCTTTTGAAACTTTCCGCCGGTTTTATCCTGCTCGGCATCGGGTTCATTACCCTTCTGGTGCAGGTAGCCCGAAAATATTTGAATCTGAAACTTGAAATCTTCTATGTTGTCATAGGCCTGCTCTTTATGATAGGCGGCTTCTGGGAAAACTATAAACCGGACTTTCCTCTGATACCCGTTTTTCTAATTATCGTGGGTACGGGGCTGCTCCTTTCTTTCATTAAGAATATGATGAGTAAATAACTGCATCTTAAAGTTTTTAGAAGTCTTTCGCTAAAACCCAGCAGCTCATGGGCGCCCCTTATGGACGAGTTATCGTAATGTATATTGCAATTTCAGGAGGCGGATTTTTGGCGATGACCATAGGCTCACCGGCGGCTTTACTTCTTATACTTGTTGTGCTGAAAACTATTATGGATGTAAATCTGCACTTGAGTGATCATAAAAAAGCTAAATCCAATAGATAACTGAGAAACATATTGCCCATTTTGACATTTTAGCTATTGTTTATTTTTATTGTAAATAAACTAAAGGAAGTTTATTAAGCACTTTTGTAACGATATAATACTTTTTCTTACACAACAAAGGTAAATATTATGCAAAATGAAGTTATTACCGATGAAGACCGCAAGAAAGCTAAACAATGCCTTGAATGTCCGATTTGCAGCCGGGCCCGCCGAAAGCAAAAAGGGTTGGCCTTCTGGTTCGTTAAGAAAATTGAATCAGGCATTTGCCCGGCATGTAAAGCCTATGAGAAGGTCTATAAAAGAAAGGCACATGAGCAAATACCTGGAACCGACAATACTACATAACTAATAAGAAAGAACAGGGTATATTGATAAAAAGTAACCAAACTCACTTCTTTTTCTGAAATAAGCCGTATTTTCATAAATTCAATCTTCAAATCGCTTTGTGCTGGTAGGGTGCGCAATAATACTTATCCGCCTAAAGGCAGTTCGCACCACTTTGACTACATAGTCAATAGTAAATTGAATTTCCCTTACTTCTTATAATCCTCAGCATGTTTATTACAAAGCCACCGGTATGTATTATCCGGCATCCTTACTCGCCGAAGGGGCCCCCATTGCCGCCCCTTGTAATTCTCCGGCGCAATCTCCGAAAATAGCTCCGCCAACTGCATCCGAGCAATCCTCTTTTCATCCTCACCGCTCAATTGCCTTAAATCCCGAAGACTGTCTTTACCCTTCATCTTTTCAACAGTCCGTCCCGCCTCTTCACTTATATCCGACTCGGCCCCGCCTTCGAGTTCCAAATGCCCTGCTAATTCCTTCATAAATTCTGCATGATTCTCAACAGCCTTATAAACTTCAGGTTTCACCCCCAAAGGCAAACCCGCACATGCAATCTGAACTCCGGCTGATAAAACCTTTACTGCCATTGACAACCTTGGTGCTGTTTTCACCCACCATTCCTTTGGCTTTGTAAAAGGCACAACGAAATCTACCGGATGAGCTCTGCCCTCCCGCTCACAAAAGGGCCTCAGGACATATTCCTTCTCGAACCAGTTCTTCGGATTGAACTTGCTCCCGTCAACGGCCTCGATAGAGATGACCGCCGGCGCTGAATTAAATTCCCGATTATCCAACATCTCATTCATCAGTTGAATATGGTCGCGCAATTTCAATTCCACTTCCTGACGTACTTTCGCAGGCAATTCTTTCTGCCCTACTCGAATCTCCAGCACTTCGTTATATACCTTGTCTATCCATACTAACGAAGACATTACGTCCCCCGCTAAACCCTCAGCCCATTTCGGCCTCTTATCCAGCGCCTCTTTCAGCTCCTCCATCTTCGCTACTCTTTCTCCGAAGCTGCTGAACCCATAAACCAGTCTTTTCGGATCGACTTCGTGCCATCCTTTCTCGCAATCGAGCGTTCTGTTCCTTGACAGAGCAAACAGAATCCTCTTTTCCGCATGTGCACCTTCGCACTCATCCTCCTTCGCTTCTTCGAACTTCATACAGCCATAACTGCGCTCTGGCTCTAATCCCTCGAAGAAATTAAACACCGCTTTAGCGAACCCGTTCAACTGTTCAACCATATTCTGTGGAAAAGCCGCCCTTACATTTATACGTATCGTCCTGTCCTCTTCGATAAACTCACACAGCGCCTCGCTCCTGTATTCACCCTCTCCTGTTCGCAAAAACACTCCCTTGTCCCAATATACTCCTTTGGGAAATTTGTCGTTTTTAGCAATCATATGATGCGTCTTAACTATGAACCGGCTCATTATCCCCTTTGGTGGATGAATACTTAGCCTATACTCAATTCTCCTTTCTTTGGCACCCCTTATATTACTCCATGGAATATCAGGTCGAACATCTCCGAACCTGAGCGGTACTAAACACCCGGGTTTGTCCTCCATATCATATAAAAGCTCGAATTCTTTCATACAGCTATGAAGCGTTTGATACAGACCGCTGTAATCTTCGTCCCATATCTCTTTCATCCTCTTATGAGTTATTTCACCCTTGTCCTTATCAAGCTTCTTGTCCTCCATAACAAGACTGATTCCCTTTGTCAGCCACTGCGGATTCAAAACGACAAAATCCTCTAACTCAGGAGAATCTCTGAATTGTGTAATCAATCCTAATGTTTCCATCTGTCCGGCCGCATTCTCAAATCCGTCTTTATCGATTCCGCTGCCTTCGAATATTTCATAAAGCTTTTCTCTGCTCACCCGGGCATCTTTATCTCTCATTACCTCAATAGCCTTCTCTGATTTTTGATATGTCTCAGGCCATCCTTTACCCATCTGCTCCATATCTGAAGCCGCCCTCTTAATCTCTACCGACAAATCATCAATCCCTTTTCTTGTCTTACAACCAACCATAAAGTACCAGTTATCTCCCTGTAGCAAATCTCCGTATTCCTGCTTTAGCTTATCCAATGGCCATGATGGTGTCGTATTCTCACACTCGCTTGCGACTAATATAACCCTGCTCTCCGGAGCACGTGCCCTTATCGTATCCAGCCAGTACTCTGCACGTTCAGGCTTGAATTGCTTTCGTCCGTTTATCACCAAAAGGTACAAAGACTTGCCTGTCAAAAAGAATTGATGAGCCTGATGATTTATTTCCTGCCCCTCGAAGTCCCATATATTCAAAGTTATTTCTTTTTCCTTTTCACCGGCAAATTTCATATTCTCAAACTTCCATTGTACTACTTCGACTCCCTCTGTCCTTATCTGCTCTTGAAATTCAAGTCCCCTTAAGGCCCTCGATACACATGTCTTTCCTTCACCACCATACCCTAAAACTAAAAGTTTTGCCTCATAACGTTCCTTCTCTCCTTTCTTCAATTCCCGCAAATACGCCAATACTGCCTTCGTCCCTTGCTTAACAACCTCGGGCGGTGGAGATGTCAATCCTTCATTTTCGTACAGCCAGAGCGTCGTCAGATTTGTTAACTGACCTATCTCCGCCGGCACACTCGTTAGTTGATTAATTCTCAGATCGAGCGTCGTCAGATTTGTTAACCACCACAGCTCCTTCGGGACACTCGTCAGTTTATTGTCGCCCAGCCAGAGCTCCTGCAGATTTGTCAACTTCCCCAATTCCTTCGGTACACTCGTCAGATGATTTCCGTCCAGAGAGAGCGTCGTCAGATTTGTTAACTGACCTAATTCCTTCGGGACACTCGTTAGTTGATT
>CAZZAX010000061.1:0-32524 GCA_964653075.1 uncultured Pirellulales bacterium | reverse complement strand
CACACAATCTTGTCCTGAGCGGAGTCGAAGGGACGCGATACGAACTTTTAGGCAGGAAAATAATCAAAAAGGTAGGTTTTCCAATGAAAAAAGTACGAAAATTGCTGCTGCTTTTATACAAAACAAACCCAATTTTAAAAACATTAAAATTGGCGTAAGCTCTTTTGAGACAAGTAAATACGAAATTTTACCCGCTTGGCGGGGCGAAAAAACAAACCCAATACAGACCCAATTCAAACCCAATTGTCAAAAGGCAAAAAATGAACCTAAGAAATGCTTTAACAATGAATTACAAAAAATTTCCCCGCTTACCGGGCAAAAGAACAAACCCAATTCAAACCCAAAACAAACCCAATTTGCCAAAAAGTTAAAATGAACCTAAGTATCTATTTCAAAATGGAATATAAAAATTATCGCACTGGCCGAGCGAAAAAACAAAGCCAAAACAAACCCAATTCAAACCCAATACAAACCCAATTCCTTCAAAGGCCAAAATTGATGCAAAGTGTGCATATACTAAATAGCTTGCAATACAAAGCATCTTCAATTATTGTTTTACAAAATTGTAAGCCTGATAAAACCGGGATCTTAATAGAGGATTTGGCAGGCGGATGAATATAATATTGGCTTTAATACTCTTAACAGGCGGTCTGGCGATATTGTGGAAGTGCGCCGAGTTGTTAGTGGCCGGTGCGGTTGGGTTGGCAAAGCGTCTCGGTATCAGCTCCCTCGTTATCGGCCTGACGGTCGTGGCTATGGGTACATCAGCCCCTGAATTAGCCGCGAGCATCGCCGGTGTCCTGCGAAAATCCGGCGAGGGGGGAAATTTAGCCATCGGCAACGTTTTCGGCTCTAACATCGCGAATCTGGCCCTTGTGGGCGGTCTTGTAGCCCTTATCCGGCCTCTTATGGTCAAAAGACAAACGCTTCGACGTGAGATACCGGTAATGATTCTTATGGGGCTGCTTTTGTGGCCGTTTCTATGCAATTTACATCTGTCCCGGCCGGAAGCCTTTGCTTTGTTAATTGTTTTTTCGGCGTTGATTCTGATAACGATACATTTGGCTCGAAAAGAGAGCGAGCTAAACAGGAATAAGCAGGCTGAGCTGGACAGAATTGCAGCAAAGAAGGCCAACGGTACGGAAGTGATAACCCGGGCAAGCGGAGAGGGAATAAAAAGCGGAGATGGAATAAAAAATGTGCTCTATATTGTGATTGGATTGATAGGCTTGGCGGCTGGTGCTAAGATGGCCGTGGAGGGGGCGGTGTTTATCGGTACGGAAATCGGCCTTAGCAAAAGTGTTATCGCCCTGACTATCATCGCATTCGGGACATCTCTTCCGGAGCTTGTAACCTGCGTGGTAGCGGCTGTCAAAGGCCATCATGATATTTCCGTCGGCAATCTCGTTGGGTCCAATATCTTCAATACACTTCTTGTCGTCGGCGGTGCAGGAATGGTCCTGCCCTTTGATATAGAACAACGGTTTGCAGGGGGGACTGACTACTGGATTATGATTATCATCAGCGTCGCTTTTGCCCTGGCGGTTATTTTTGGGAAACGCATTGTCGGTCGTCTAAGCGGTATTATGCTGCTCTGCGGATACTTTGGATACCTGGTGTATTTGTTCGGGTACAGCGGCTAAATTACGGGGGACAGAGCAAGGCGGGCGTACTATAAAAATATTTTAGAGATTATTTTATCGTTTGAGGTCCGTTATGCGTACATCACAAATATATTCAAGCTTCGATGTTGATGGTAATATAGAATATTTTAATCCGAGTGAATTTCTTTCGCGATTCAGTTCGTTAGCGTTGATTATCACCACTTGAATCTTTGAGATTTTTCGATCAGTTCTTTGATTCGCTCCTTGACGTTCTGAGCCTTAATTACTGGTTTTTTCCACTTTGCGAGATCTTCTCTATTTTTACTTAGTTCTTTTTGAAGATCCTCTACCCTTTTGAGCAGGAATTCGTACGCAATAAGCTTTTTCCTTATGATCAGGTCATATTTGTTGCTAACCACTTCTTCCAACTGAGCCATGAGTTTCTTCTTTACTCTTTCACTTTTTGTTGTCTTTATTTTCTTGAGCAGCATTTCCTGTCTTTCATCCAGTTCCAGTTCTGCCATAAGAACTTCGGCTAACTCGGGATTTCTTCTTGATTCTTCGAAAATACGCCTATATTTTCCCCTGATTATCTCATACTTCTTTGCATAAAGGTCAGGATCTGTGTTTTTTAACTTAGCCAAATCCTGTGCTACCTTAGGTACAGCCTTTTGAAGCCATTCGAGAAAGTCCGCACGCCACCTGCTTCTCCAGGATTCCATGCGTTTACTCCACTGCTCACGGACGATTTTTCTAAGCTCTTCTCTGAACTTCTCAGGGTCTTTTTCACGCAGGTTCGCCAGCTCTTTTGCTTTTGCCGGGTCGCTTTCCATCAATTCCTTCAAAAAGTGGTCAATTTCCTCTTCTGACGTTCTGAACCTTCTTAAGCCTCGCCCTCCTCGTCCCGGCCCGCCTCGTCCCGGTCCACCTCCAGGCCCTCTTGGTTCACCGTCAGTCCAGATATCTTCTTTGGTCTTCTTCTCTTCAGAAGAGCAAGGCAGAATAGTTACCGTTGCCATTGCCGCCATTACCATAATTAAGATAATTCCACGACGTAACTCCATTTCTTTACTCCTTCCAGAAATCATTATTAATTGCTACAAGCTCCATCTCCAACTCAGATAAGCTGCTGTCGCCGTTGCCGGCGTCTTCGCCCGACTGCAAGGAGCGCAGCTCTTCTTCAATTTGCTCAATTTCAATGGTGTAAATTGCCAGGTCCGCATCATCAGTGGTAATATCATCACTTTCCCAAATTGCTGTTGGTATTATTGAGCCATATTGCCTCGGAGTCGGTTCGCGGGTGTTAACATTATCATCGAATAAATTCAGGCTTATCGCCGATATAATCAAAATTGCAGCAGCAGCATAAATGGCCTTGGAAGCTATCTTAATAAAGATATTTGTTCTTTTGGCCGGCAGACGCATAGCGATTTCTGCCTTTATATTGGCTATGAGCATATTATCAGGCTCGGGCGCAGGGTGCTCGCGGAGGATTTGCTCAGCCTTTTGTATATCCTCGACACTGCTTTCGGCCTGCTCGGCGCTCAGGAATCTCTCGAACAGCTCTTTCAAATTTTCATCGTTTCGACTGTTCATAGTATTCTTGCTCCCTTTCTAACATCATTACCCCATTAACTCCCGAAGTTTTTTCAGCCCCCGATGCAGCTTTGCCAATGTCGTACCAATCGGTTCGGACCGCATCTTCGCTATTTCCTTAAAGCTTAATTGTGAATAAAAACGCAACATTATCAATTCTCTCGTATCGGTGTCCATCCTTTTGAGCTGTATTTGTAAAATGTCAATTTGCTCATCGCCCGATTTTTTTGGCTCTGTTATCTCTGATTCAATTTGTTCTTTGTGGACTTTAAGCAATTTTTTCCGCCTCTGCTTACTCCTTAAATAATCATGGAAAATATTAGACGCTATTCTAAACAGCCAGCCTTCGAAGGAGCCGCCTTTATAAGAAGCGATTTTCTCAACCAACTTGACAAATAGCTCGCTTAACAACTCGTCGCTCAGGTCCCTATTGCCCGTTAAACGGTAAAAATAACCGTAACATCGGCTTGCATACATATCGACTACCTGCGAAAAACACTTAGAATCACCGCTTTTGCAGCCGATTATTAATTGGGCTAAATCATCGCTGTTTGTCATATTTAAGCGTTTTTTACATAAATAAAGACGGGCTGGGCGGCCAATTTATTGCAAAATTCCACAAAAATCGACGTCCGGACACTAATTCATGGTCTTATAATGTGCACTTTTATTCCATTTTAATGGAAAAAACATCTGTATTAGTGATGCTGATAATAAGGACAAATGCACCAATTTTCTGACTTCTGAGGGACTTAGATGCCCTCTTCTTCCTCCTCCGGCTCTTCGTCATCGAGCTTCCAGCTATCAGATTCGTCAAGCTCGTTTATCTCTCGCTGCATGAATTGGATGATCTTGTCCTGAAGCGGCGCCATTTTCCCGTACCACTTCAGCATTCCCTGATAGCTTGCTAACAGCATATCCAGGCGAATAAGCTGCCATTTTGCTATGCATTCCGGCTCTTTGATATTAGTAAACGGGTCGCATTTGAAGGTCCTTTTGCCGGTAGGATCACTATCACAAAACTCACAATCTTTACATTGTATCATTTTTTTACTCCGCCTAAATCGGCCCAAAAACCAGCGTGGCCCCACATGTTTTGATAGTTGAACAGCGAACTTTTTGTTCGTGCTTTTTTTATTTTTATTTTTTTACTTCCAAGTTTATTTATAATATCATATATTGAAGGAGGTTAAAAGTTTTTGCAATAAACAAATTTAGTATATTTTTGGAGAAATAGATGGGAAAATCAAGACGCAGGCGTAAAGTGGGAAGTAAAAAAAGACGTGCCAAGTGGAAAATACGGCATAAAATCAGCTAAGTAAAGAGCGACAAAATGTATCTCGTCAAAAGTATCTCGAAAGAAATTAACGAGATACGAGATGGAAGCATCCGCTTTTAAGAAGCGGATACGAGATGCGAGAATGAAGCATTTCACAATATCTTTCAAGCCAGACGGCAAACAAATCTCCATTCATTCAGGTGCAACCGTTATGGAAGCTGCGGGCCAGGCGGGCATAATCCTGAATACCATTTGCGGTGGTAAAGGTACCTGCAAAAAGTGTCTGATAAAACTTGAGCCGGACGGGCAAGAAGTTCTTGCATGTCAGTACCGTATTACAAGCGACCTTACCGTAATAATTCCAGAAGAAGCCAGATTCTTCGAGCATAAAATTTTAGCCCATGGTATCGAAACAGAGATTGAGGAGTCTGCGGGCATATATGAGAAGTATCTCGGAACAACTTCAGCGGATAAGATATTCGGTATAGCCGTTGATATCGGCACAACCTCCGTTGTCGCCAAGCTAATAAATATGATTGACGGGCAATGTCTCGCTACGGAAGCGGCTCTAAATCCGCAAAGCAAATACGGTGACGATGTTATCAGCAGGATAGCATACGCTCACAACAAAGAGAATTTATCTGAATTACATAGAGTCATAACAGACTGCATCAAAGACCTGGTGGCAAAACTCTGCATCAAAACGGGCATCGCAGCAAACTTAATATATGAAATGTGCGTGGTAGGCAATACGACTATGAATCACATCTTCCTCGAATTGCCCGTAAGTCAACTCGGCCAAGCTCCGTACAAGGCATTTTCACTCGAATCACACGATTTATCTGCGGGGAAGCTGCATATTGCAATGAATCCGGCCGGCAACATCCATACCGTTGAGAATATAGCCGGCTTTGTCGGTTCGGATACCACGGCTGTGGCACTTGCGGTCGATATTGATTCAGCCGGAGAAATGACACTTGTGGTCGATATCGGCACGAACGGAGAGCTTGTGCTCGGTACTAAGGACCAACTTTACGCGGCCAGTTGTGCGGCCGGGCCGGCCCTTGAGGGCGCACGTATAACCTGCGGCAGCAGAGCAGCCAAAGGAGCGATAGAAGCTGTTGTTGTAAATGAGGGTGATATAGATTTAGACGTGATAGGAAATTGCCCGGCCCGCTCGATATGCGGCTCCGGCCTTATTGACGCGGTAGCGGTAATGCTGGAACTCGGCGTTATCGATTTAACCGGACGATTTGTAGAACCGGCAAAGCTCGAAGGCAAAGTGACGCCGGCTATTTTATCGCGCATAAGTGAGCAGGATGGTGAGCCGGCTTTTGTCTTATCTGAAAACAACAACGGTTACAGGGTATTTCTTAGACAAAAAGACATTCGCGAAACGCAATTGGCAAAGGCCGCCATACGAGCGGGAATCAAGCTTCTGCAAAAGAGAATCGGCCTCGTGGATGACGATATAGAACATGTACTTTTGGCCGGCGCTTTTGGTAATTATATCCGGAAGGAAAGTGCATTGCGGATAGGTCTGCTGCCTAACGTTCCGCCTGAACGGATTGTTTTTGTCGGTAATGCCGCCTCTTCCGGCGCGAGGATGGCCCTTGTCAGTCAGCATTACAGGGACAAGTCACGCGAATTGGCCAAAAAGATTGAATACATCGAAATCGCCCACGAGCCGGAATTTCAGGATGTATTTGCAGATTCAATTCTCTTTTATGACGCAGACTTTTAAGAGGGCACATGCGAAGAATCCTTAGAATCACTCTCGGTATAGTGTTGATTATCCTGGGTGTGGCGGCGGCACTGACACCGTTTTCGCCGGGTTCGTGGCTGGCACTCATAGGATTGGAAATTTTAGGATTGAGGCTGCTGTTTCAGCGAAAACTATTGTCATGGACTCCAAGGAAATACCGCGGAAGGTTGAGGGACGTGTTTAAAAAAAAGAGGAAGGAAAAAGGATAGCGTTTTATTTTCATACCTTTTTCTATCCGGCCTGTCAATGAAAAATAGTATTTCCTCATTGATTTTAAGCTAAGAGTGTGTATAATTAAAGAAGGTGGAATTCGTACAACATGTTTTTAAGGAATGGTGGTATGCACAAGCGACAGGCCTTCACACTGATAGAGCTTTTAGTAGTAATTGCCATTATTGCGCTGCTGATGGGCATATTGATGCCTGCACTACAGCGTGTGAGGAAACAAGCCAGGACGGTTTATTGCCTGAACAGTCTCAAACAGCTCGGCCTTGCTATGCACGCATACGCACTGGATAACGACGATTATATTCCCCGTGCACTGGACCATCAGGTAAAATGGATATTTGAATTCATTCCGTATTTAGGACATGAATATAGAAAAGTCGAAGATTACCGTGAGGTTGATGTTTATCAGTGCCCTTCTTTTCCACGTACAGGGATCGGTCAGTACGGCCACAGCAATTCAGAGCAGACGGTGGATTATGTAGTGAACGCCTGGGACATGGACAATCCATTCTCAGGCAGCGAACAGGGAAACCAAAAGGATGAGCCGACCAAGCTCAGCAGTGTCAAGTCCCCGGCGCAGCGTATTTATATGGCGGATAACTCAGCAGGAGATTGGCGACCTGTTGTCCGGAACGAATATGAGCTGGATATCCTGTCCAGAATGAACTATCTGGATGTCTGGTCGAGAACACATTTGCCAGCCTCGGAAGAAACCACCAGGGGCAGTAACCTTACCCGGCGGATAGCTCAAAATCGTCATCGCAATAAAGGCTGTAACAATCTTTTCTTCGACGGACGGGCCGACTGGCTCGATAAGGAGGATAATACAGCCCGTCTTTGGTGCGGCGCAGAATAACTCCGTATATTTCCATTTCGACAACAAGATATTTTCACCCCGACACAGTATTCAGAGCATGTAAGGTATTTCCCGATACCGGATATAGTATTTCTCCCGATATATAAATCAGTTATTTTCCGATTGCCTGACAAACGAGGACCGTTATAATATATATTGTCAGTCAGCCGAAGGGTCGTGAACAACTTGAGGTTTGCTCGGTGGCGGCAGGCTGACACAGGGACAAAAGCATTTGACGGCAGACAGCACCGAGCAGAACTAATCCACTCAAAGCCGGTACTACAACTGCCGATGTTCTTCCATTGTAAGAAATTGTACCATTCGCCATATGGCCGAACCACTTCAAAGCAAAAAATAAGCCGCGTACATCCATATACAAACAGATGCAATGCCAATAATTGTGCGTAAAGCTGTTTTCATACCGCCGGCCCTTTCACATATGGTTTTAACCGAGATTTATCATTTATCCCTGCACAGAATTGTTCAAACTTTTTCTATTGACTTATAGATTCGAAGCCTTTATAAAAGGGCTGGAACAGTGAGATGATGGGAGTAGAACTTTTATATAGGTGGCGAGACAGGGAAGGAACAATGGCGATTCATACCGTTTTTAGAGTGAAGAAAGAAGAAGGCGATCTCGGCTACGGAGTTATTGAGGTGCACGGCCAAAAGTATCCTGTACGTAGAACGAGTCCTTTATATGGTGACATGGGCTATGGAATTGTCAAGGTGTTTGATAGAACGTATCCGGTATATAGAACGAAAAAAGAGGATGGTGATATAGGTTACGGCGTCGTTAATATTCAATTCAAACAAAACTTAAGTAAATAATAATCCGGGCGATTGGCTCGTTTTGATTACTTAAGCCAGCTCTGTTAAATTCTGAAGATTTGTTTATAGTTTATGCACTATATGTTGACCGGGTATCAAATAGTGTTTAGACTAAGAAAATTATTAAAACATATTATCTATGAGTTGAGAAATGAAAAAGAATGAAAGATGCGACAAATGCCGGTTCTTTATTAGCAAAAGAGATAAGGACAAAAAGGGAGAATGCCGCAGACACGCGCCTCATCCGGGCCCAAGTTTCCAGATAAGCGGTAAAGATATCGCTCGGGAGCCGCGATGGCCTGAAGTCGCTGCCGACTGCTGCTGCGGTGAATTTGAGCAGCAATAAGGTGAATGCTAACATGGAAAATCATATCCCGGACGGTGAAAAAGACATCGAACAACACACATTATTGGAATCCGTCATCCTCCATTTGCTGCCGGGAGTGTTGATATTTCTCTTCTTCATCGTTGCGACACCGATGCTGACAGAGAAAGGATTTCCCACGCTATTCTGTTTGTTTCTTGCAGTTATAGTGGTTTTGGTTCCATTTGAGTTCGGATATATTCTATATCAGGCAAAAAAGAAAAATAAGACATTATCATTAGAAGGGATTGTTCTTTACAGGCAGAAAATACCACTATGGCGGCACTTTGTCATAATTCCCTCATTCGTTGCATGGGCGTTTATTTCGTACTTTTTTATTTCACCACCGATACAAGACCATTTAAGGGTAGAGTATTTTTCATGGCTTCCTGAATGGTTTTTCCTGAGCTATAATATCGAACACTCCTCAAAAGCTGTGCTTTTAGCCACATGGATTCTGGGTGTCCTTTTGAACGGTTTGGCTGGGCCGATTGTTGAAGAGCTGTACTTTCGCGGTTATCTTCTGCCAAGAATATCCCGTTTCAAGGGCTGGGCGCCTCTGTTAAATGTCGTTTTTTTCTCAGTCTATCACTTCTTCTCACCATGGAGAAATCTGGAGCGAATCCTCGCCCTGCTGCCGGGAGCATACATCATACAATGGAAGAAGAACATATATCTGGGTATCATTCCGCATTGCTTACTTAACACAACCGGCATGCTTCTTATGGCACCTTTAGTCTTTTCATAGGACCGAAATTCTTCATAAATGGCTGCAAGCCACAAAAGTGCCGGGACAAGACAATCGTTTGCGCAGGTACCTGTGTTTAAAAAAAAGAGTAGGCTGATAATCTCTATCTGCCTACCCTAAAAGTGAACACAAAAGTGCACACAATGTGAAGGTCAAAAAATCATTCGCTAATATTAATTTCGGTATTAATACAAAAAAAGGTGATTAGTTAATTCCTCTATTTGAGTGCGGCAAAAGATGAAATATATAGTGTGAAATGTCCCATTGCGAGTAATTTACCACCGAATCGACAATTATTTCAATTTATTATTTACTATTGGTATCGAGACATTTAGGGCTTTCGGTAGACTTGCAGCGACATTGTATTACGATTAAAGCAAGGGGCTTATTTGGTGCGGAACCGGTTATTAGAATTAGCTGCGCATTTGCTCTGCTTTTGTGGCTTGTTTGAGTACCCTCTTTTCTTTATATGTCAGGCTGTGCATCCCCTTATCATGTACTTTTTTCAGGATGCGGTCAACCTCATATTGAAGGTCGCGATGCTCTGTCATCTTCTTTTGCCAGATATTTTTATGGACTTTCATCTTTACTCTTTGGCGCCATTTCTCTGAAAGCACATAGATTGCGCCGGCACACATCCCTCCGAGGTGCGCGGCCTCACCACCGGCATTATCGTTAATATCAGGCCGCAGTATTGATAATAAGCTCCAAGCTAAAAGAATTATCGCCAGGATGTACATCTTGAGAGGAAACACCCCGAATAAATAAACAACCATTCTCGGGAACAAAATCGCGGCCGCGGCAAGCATTCCTAAAATTGAACCCGAAGCACCAACTAACGTACCAACCCCAAGCCATCCTATATGAGTCAGTATGGGGTAGAATATTCCTCCTGTTGTGCCGCATATAAGATAGAATATAAGAAACTTCCTGCTTCCCCAGAAATTTTCAATCATTGTTCCAAAAAAGTACAAGACAAACATATTCCAGAAGATGTGTCCCAGTCCGGCATGCAGGAACTGGTATGTGATATATCTCCAAAGCTGCATGGTTGTTCCAGTGGTTTTCGGCCACACGGAGAACCAATAAAACAGAAAACTACCGAATCGTGGTATTAGAAATCCGGAAAGAAATACTGCTGTGTTGATTATCAGGAGCCACTTGACAACCGGCGTGATACGCGGAATTTGTATCCTCATATGCGGCGCAGGGTGGTGTCTCGACTGGAAATTTTCCTGAGTGTAATCTCTCTCGTAAAGACCCATGATACTGTTCTTTGTATTACCGTTCCTTTACAGTCGCAACTCTGATATTTACGTCTTGCCGGTGGTTTCGGCTCTTCCTGCGTTTGTTATTATTCATCATATAGTATGGCGAATTTTGAGAAATGTTCAAGATAAAAAAGGCCCGGGAAAAAAAGACTCTTGCGTCAAGGCTTCTTGGATTCGGGGCTTATTTTCTGGAACACGACTATCAAAACGGAACCGAGTATAATCATAGCAATACTGATATTTTGCGAGATTGTCAGGCCGTCAAATTCGAATGGATTGTCATCGCGCAATAATTCCATAAAAAACCGTGTAATACCATAAAGAATGAACATCAAGCTGAACGTACAGCCGGGTTTTGCAAGAATTTTGCCGGTTTTTTTTGACCTTCGCCAAAAAAGATAAAGAATAAGGCACGAGATGGCGCCTGCGGCCGATGAATATAATTGTGTCGGGTGGACGGGCAGGCATCGATATTTACCTGTTGTAACTTCGATTTTTTGCTGGTCTGTCAGGTATTCGAATTGTTTCGGGTGCCAATGTTCATCTTTATCAATAAAACCGATGTATTCGTCCTGTGGCAATATCAACTGAGGTTCGGCTCGATTTCTCTCTAAATTCGGGTTTATCTGGCTGAGATAGGCAAACGAGTTATACGGAAAACGAACGCCCCAGGGCAGGTCTGTCGGTTTGCCAAAGCAGCAGCCGTTTAGAAAACAGCCGATTCTGCCAAAAACAAGTGCCAGCATCAGACCGATGGCAAGGATATCAAGATAGCGTCGGATGGGCAGCTTGTGGTAGATTAGATAGAAGATAATGATAGCGACTGCTAATATCACACCGCCTAACAGCTCAAGGCCGCCGTTCCATATCTCAAAGACGGATACAGGGTTTTGCTTAAAATCATTTAAATGGTGAAGCACGTAAAATACACGTGCTCCGAACACGCCTCCTATTAACGAATAAAGAGCGGCATTCGTGATAAGCTGAGGGTCAGGAGTAATATCGCGGCTTAAGCGTCTTATCAGGTAAACGGCGGCAAGAAAGCCGATTACCATCATCATACCATAGCTTTTTACGGTCAGATGTATCAGAGGTATCTCGAAAAGCTCAGGACGCATTTATTTAATATCTCGTTGCTCGCCGCTCCTGTCCTTTCCGAGCGGCGAAGGGTGAACATTTATCAATTATCCTTAATTTTATTGTTCTCACCAAGGACGACTATTTCAGATTGAAATCCTTTGGCTTCGTCAGGGGTAAAAAAGCCGAAACCCATAATGATAACGATGTCGTTTGGCTTAATTAACTGTGTTGCCGCTCCCATTATTACAACCTTTCCGGAGTTAAGTTCTGCTGGTACGACGTAGGTTTCCAGCCGGCTGCCGTTGTTTAAGTCGGCAACCAAAACAGATTCATACGGCAAAATTCCGGCTGCTTCCATAAGGGCAGGGTCTATGGCGATGCTGCCGGGGTAGTGAAGCTTCGCGTCGGTAACGGTTGCACGGTGCAACTTGCTTTTCAATAACTTTACAAACATTATTCGTATTTCTTTTACTCTTCCATTAACAATGAATGAACGGTCAATTATACAACCTTATTTATCTCCGTCCACAAGAATGTTGTCTATTAGTCTTGCCGGGCCTATTTTTACTGCTACGGCTGCGAGGATTTTACCGCCAATGTGGTCGATATTTCCGAGAGTATCGGCATCAACAATACTTATATATTCAATCTCAATCGAAGGGGCTTTCAGTAATATATTGCGCATCTCAGCGATGATTTTCGAGGCATCCTTTACCCCGGTATCAACCATCCGGCGGCACTTCCGGAGTGCTTTGTAAATGTTTGCAGCATCTTTTTTCTGCTGTTCGGTCAGATATTTGTTTCTGCTGCTTACCGCCAGGCCGTTCGGCTCGCGAACTGTGGGGCAGACGACAATTTTCAATGGCATATTTAAATCTGCAACCATACGCCTGATTACTATTGCCTGCTGGGCGTCTTTTTGACCGAAAAACGCAATGTCGGGAGCAACGATATTAAATAACTTACTGCAGACGGTGGTTACTCCCTGAAAGTGGCCCGGGCGGAATTGGCCGCAGAGCGGCTCGGTGAGTTTTTTAACGTTTACCCAGGTCAGATTTTCTTCCGGGTACATTTGCTCGGGTGCCGGGGCGAAAACAGCGTCAACGCCGGCCTTTTTACAAATATCCAGGTCCGCTTCGAAAGGTCGGGGATATTTATCAAAATCTTCGCCGGGAACAAACTGGGTGGGATTGACAAAGATGCTGACTACGACGTAATCGCATTTCTTAAGGGCTGCTTCTATTAATGAAATATGGCCGATATGCAGAGCGCCCATTGTCGGTACAAGGCCGATATTGTTTCCACTGTCTCGGGCTGCTTTTATTAGACTTCTCATCGATTGTATCGTTTCCGCCACTTCCATTGTTATATTTTAGATTACTTTGCCACGCTTGTAATTACTGAATGTCCGGCAGTGTAATATTTTATTTGCTCTGCCAGATGGTCGATATCGCCGTCTTTGTTATAGTCCAGCTCGGAGGTTTTCTTACAGATAACAGGACAGATTTTCCAGTTACTGAAGAGCTGCCTATATTCAGCGTCAAGATTTTCCAGGAATTGCAGTTCGATTTTCTGTTCGTAAGGGAGGTTTCGTTGATGAATACGTTCGAGGCAATTCTGCGGTGAATCGAGCAGATATATAACAAGCACCGGCAGAGCAACCTCAGAGTTGGAGGATTTATAAATCTTATCGTACAAGGTCAATTGTTCCGGCGTTAGCGTTTGTCTGCTGTAAATAAGCTCTTTGTCAAAAACATAATCATTTATATATATCTGCCCCTTTTCAAGGGTGTTAGTATTTAACTGCTCGACCCTGGCGGTCAGGAAATATAACTGCGAATCCAGTGCAAGCTCTTGTTTCCCGGCATAAACATCGGGCAGGAAGGGATTGGTATCATAAGGTTCTGTTAATATTTGACAATCAAGCCGGGTAGATAGTTTTTTTGCCAGAGTGGTTTTTCCGACACCGATAACGCCGGCCATACTGACAAGCTGCGGCATGTTGGGATTGAGGATGAAATCGCAGCCGTTCAATCTGCGGGCTAATTCATTGACTGGTTCTTTTATCACAGGGTGCAGCAAATCGCCGTTGAGCGCGGCAAGGCCTTCGAGGACAAACGAGCGCAGGTGCATTTGAGAGTGCGGTATGGTCAAATGGGGGCTGTCTATGACTTCGGAGCCGTATAATAAAATGTCCAGATCAATAATTCTCGATGACCATTTTTCCAGGCGCATCCTGCCCAGGGCCGTTTCGATATTGATAAGAGTCTTGAGTAAATCATCGGGGCTCAGAGATGTTCGCACCTCGGCAACCGCATTTAAGTACATAGGCTGCCCGGCCTGTGCAAGCGGAGCAGTCTCGATTTGCTCACTTACACGAACGACTTCGGTATCTGCAACTTCGGCGAGCATCCTGATGGCACTTTTTATGTTGTCCTGTCTGTTGCCTAAATTGCTGCCCAGACCAATATATGCTGTTATCATCTTGTGTAAATCCTAAATACGAATACGGATAAATTCGCTTATAACATGCGCATCGAAATCCATCCTTCGTCCCGAAATAATCGGGACTATAGAGGATAGACAAATCCAATATACAAAATACCACACACTTGCAAATTTATGACACAATGCTTTTGAAACGTCGCAGGGCTTCTTTTACATTGTCCGGAGTGGCAAAGGCGGTGAGGCGGAAGAATCCTTCTCCGGCTGAGCCAAAACCGGCCCCGGGAGTGCCTACGACGTGTGCCTTGTTGAGTAATGTATCGAAGAATTCCCAGGAACCGACGCCGTTGGGTGTCTTTAGCCATATATATGGTGCGTTGAGGCCGCCATAAACAGTGAAGCCAAGCTTTGTGAGGCTCTCGTAGATGAGCCTGGCGTTGGCCATATAGATATCGATAATTTTCTGGTTTTGCTCTTTACCTTCGGGGCTGTAAACGGCGGCGGCACCGGCCTGGGTTACGTAGGATACGCCGTTGAACTTTGTGCAGTGGCGTCTTTTCCATATCGGGGCGACTTCAACCGCCCTGCCGTCGTTGGTGTAGGCCTTTAACTGCCCTGGGATAACGGTAAACGCACATCTAAGGCCCGTAAAGCCCGCAGTCTTGGAGAAGCTGCGAAACTCGATGGCTACCTCTTTTGCACCCTCAATCTCGTATATCGAGTGCGGTATCTCCAGGTCGGAGATAAAGGCCTCGTAAGCGGCGTCAAAAAGAATTATCGCTTTATGCTCGCCGGCATAATCCACCCATTTTTTCAACTGCTCTTTCGTTGCTACTGCACCTGTGGGATTGTTCGGAAAGCACAGATAAATCAAATCGACCTTTTCCTTCGGCAAATCCGGTACGAAATTATTCTGCTCGGTGCAGGGCATATAGACAATCCCCTCATACCTGCCCTGCCCCGCCGGGCCGCCTGCCCTGCCCGACATAACGTTGGTATCCACATATACCGGATATACAGGATCGGATACGGCTACTACGTTGTCAAGACCGAATATTTCCTGCATATTGCCGGTATCGCATTTTGTACCGTCACTTACGATGATTTCGCCGATGTCGATATCGACGCCGCGAGAGTTGAAGTCGTTTTCCTTTATGGCTTTTCTTAGAAATTCATAGCCTATCCCGCCATCATCATAGCCTTTGAAGGTCTCGCCCTGGCCCATTTCGTCAACAGCCTTTTTCATCGCTTCTATTACGGCCGGAGCAAGCGGCTGGGTAACGTCGCCGATGCCCATACTGATGATATCAGCGTCCGGATTGGCCTCTTGAAAGGCCCTTTTCCTCCGGCCGATTTCCGGAAAAAGATATCCGGCCTGAAGTTTCAAAAAATTCTCATTAATCTTTGTCATACTCGTTCCTTGATACTCGATTCTCGTTACTTGATACAGGAGTGAACAATTTTAGTGATTAAATGGCTGTCCGTCAAGATTTCGATTATAAAAGGTATTGACGGTAAAAGTTGATGATGTGAGGCGATATATTATTCGGCATTTCACCTTGGATGCCCGGAAAAGGATATCTTGCGGATTTACAATAAACAGCCAATGACGGCTTTCAGGACGGATGCTCTGTAACAAGATAGTATCTAATCTTTTTTCTTCCTTATCTGACAGGATTGGGTTATACTTTCAAAGTAAACAAAAACCAATATCCATCGAAAGGAGGATATGAAATGACTGTAAAATCAAATAATGAAAGAGAGTTACCCCGGCACACATGCTGTCCCTGCGGCGGGCAAGATTCGGCGAATGGCGTCAGTAGGAGAGATTTCCTACAGGGCGTGGGCTCAGTTGCCTTGGCAAGTGCGGCTATTACGGGCCTTAGCTGGTCGGCAGTCTCGGCGGCCGAAAGAAATCAGGCGATACCGGAGCGTAGAGCACTGAAGGTCAAGCCGATACTTGTTTATAGTACGCCAAAGCCAAGGCCACAATGGAGCTGGCGCAGTTGGGGCGGTATCCAGACCGAACAGGATGCAAGGAAGGAAGTAGCCAAAATCCAAAGCGAGCTTCGTGAGCTTCGAGACAAAGCCGATTTTCCCCTCGAATTCCTGCCTGTCAGTAGAATACGAGGCAAAGGTGAAGTGGCTTCTGTGAACGATTTGGATCAGACCGATGTAATTATGATTTATGCCGCCGGTGGGGGAATGGACACATTCGATGAGCTGGCAAAGACAGGTAAAGACATTATCTTTTTCTGCCGGCATAAGTCGGGCCCCGTCTATTTGTGGTACGAAATAATCAGCCCCCGATACCTCCGTCAGCATACCGATACCCTTGCGGTTAAAGGAATTGACTACGGGGACGTCATAATTGACAGCCAGGATGAGATTATGTGGCGGCTGCGTTCACTTTGTGGCCTGAGGAACGCACAGGGAACGCGAATAATAGCAATCGGCGGGCCCGGAGCATGGGCACAATCGAGCGATTTCCGTGTCGGGATGTTTAAGGACATTAAGCAAAAATGGCAACTCGACATTCAGACATTTTCTTATAAGGAACTGGGAAAGTTAATTAAAGCAGCGAGGGCAGATAATAATGCCGTCCAGCGTGCCCATAATCGGGCTGGCAGATATCTGAGATCAGCAGGAACAACACTGGAAACCGACCGTAAGTTTGTTGACAACGGATTTTTGCTGGAGCAGGTTTTCCGCGGGATAATGAAAGAGGCTGACTGCACTGCGCTTACAATCAATGGTTGTATGGGTACGATTATGCCGATTGCCGAGACGTCCGCCTGTCTGACACTGAGCTTAATGAATGACTCCGGGTATCTGCTATTTTGTGAGTCGGACTTTGTGGTGATACCATCGGGTATTCTGTTGGCGAACATCTCTGGCAAGCCGGTATTTCTCAACGATCCGACTTATCCGCACGATGGGCTAATTACGCTTGCCCATTGTACGGCTCCACGCCGGATGGACGGCAAGAAACGCGAGCCGGCAAGAATAATGACCCACTTCGAGTCGGACTATGGCGCAGCACCGAAGGTGGAGATGCATAAAGGGCAGGGAATAACCATTATTGTTCCCGATTTTCTAATCAAGCGATGGGTTGGCCTGACCGGTGAGATTGTCGATGCTCCGTTTATGGATGTCTGCCGTTCGCAAATTGATATTAGCTTTTCCTGTGATAGTAAAACCCTGGCTGAGCGGATGCCCGGATTCCATTGGATGGTTTGCTATGGTGATTATCTTCGCGAAGTGGACTACGCCTGCAAGAAGGTCGAAATAGAATTAGAGAATCTAACGGCGTAATGCGTTTAAGCAGCTATTTATGATGATACAGATTTTATGCCGGTCAATATATATCCTTTAGTAAATTACTGCGCTAAAATATTCTTTACCTTTCATAGTGTAGTTAAGAGGAGATAAGACGATATGAGAAAACAGGGTTTAACAATAAGGTCTTTTTTATGCTGTGTTTTAGTTTCGGTATTTTTATGTCAGTATGCCCGGGCTCTTACGATATACGTTTCCACCGAGGGTAACGACCGGTGGTCGGGACGGCGGGAAAGACCGAATAGAAATCGCACGAACGGGCCGGTGGCCTCGTTAGCCGGCGCACGGGATAAGATTAGACGCTTGAAATCGAGAGGGATTATCAAAGAGCCCGTGCGTGTCGTCGTTATGGATGGAACTTACAGTCTGAGCAAACCTTTCATACTGACTCCAAAAGACAGCGGGACGAAAGAATGTCCGATCAGCTACGAAGCGGCCGCTGGCGCAAAGCCGGTCTTCACAGGAGGAAGGGTAATTACGGGTTTCAAGCGAGGACAAAACGGTATCTGGCAGACTCATATACCTGAAGTTGCAAACGGGAAATGGTATTTCGAACAGTTGTTCGTAAACGGCCGCCGGGCTGTCCGTGCCCGTACTCCGAATAAATTCTACCACTATATGGGCGATACCACAGAAGTCCTGCTCGAGGGCAGTAAGGACAAATATAGACGGACGACAACTGTGCTGGGTGACGCACTTAAGCCTTTGCGAAATATTGACAGTGACGAGCTTGGCGATGTTACGTTGGTTGCCTATCATAAGTGGTGTATAAGCCGCCGTTTTGTGAAGGAGATAGATACGTCGGCAAATAAAATTATTACCGTGGGAGAGAAACTGAAGAGTTATTCCGGCTGGCCGGAGAATACTCGTTTTCACTTGGAGAATTTCAAAGCGGCCCTGGATGTGCCTGGGGAATGGTTCTTGGCTCGCAATGGTACTCTGTACTATAAGCCCCATCCCGGCGAAAGTATGTCAAAAGCACATATCGTAGCACCGGTGATTGAGAAACTCGTTGTCTTCGAGGGTAAGCCGGAGTCGGAACAATTCGTTGAAAATATCAAATTCAAAGGTCTTGTTTTTCGTCACAATCAATCGATGCTGCCTGCAGGCGGTTATGCTCCATATCAGGCTGCGTATGTTACCGAGGCGGCCGTCATGGCCGACGGGGCGCGTAATATAACGGTAGAGGATTGCGAAATAAGCCACGTTGCAACATATGCCGTGTGGTTTCGCCGGGGCTGCCGTGACAGCCGGCTTGAGCGATGCTATCTTTATGACTTAGGCGCCGGGGGTGTTCGAATCGGCGAGGGCAGGATTAGTCCCGACCAGCCATCCCGAACGAGTCATATTACTGTCGATAACAACATTATACGCACAGGCGGCAGGATATATTCCTCTGCCGTGGGCCTCTGGATTGGACATAGCGGCGACAATAACGTTACGCATAACGACATCGGAGACTTTTTTTATACCGGTCTTTCTATAGGCTGGCGATGGGGCTATCGTGAAAGTCTATGTAAACGCAATAACATCAGTTTCAATCACGTGCATCATATCGGCTGGGGGGTGCTTAGCGATATGGGCGGTATTTATACGCTCGGGCCTTCGGAAGGGACTATCGTGAGCAACAATGTTTTTCACGATATATATTCGTACTCTTACGGCGGCTGGGGGCTTTATACCGATGAGGGCAGCACAGGTATCGTTATGGAAAACAATCTTGTCTATAATACCAGGACAGGAGGCTTCCACCAGCACTACGGCAAGGAAAATATCATTCGAAACAATATCCTGGCTTTCAGTAAGCTGCACCAAATCCAGGCCACACGTGTGGAGAAGCATCTGTCGTTCACGTTTGAAAAAAATATTGTCTATTGGAACACAGGCCCGCTGCTGTCCGGCCGATGGACGCAGATTAAAGTAAAAATGCGGGACAACTGCTATTGGAATACATCGGGTAACCAGGTGAAACCTGCCGGTATGTCATTGAAACAGTGGCAGAATACCGGACACGATACAGGTACAATTATCGCAGACCCGATGTTCGTTGATGCGGACAATTATGATTTTCGCTTGAAGCCGGACTCCCCCGCCTTCAAAGTTGGATTCAAACCGTTCGATTACACCAAGGCCGGAGTGTATGGAGACCCCACATGGATAAATAAGGCGAAAAATATTACTTTTCCTCCGTTGGAAGTTGCCCCGGATCCGCCGTTGGTGTCAATTAATGACGACTTTGAGGCCCTGCCGCTCGGCTCTCAACCCGCGGTCTTCGGCACGCTTATAACCCTTATTATAGTATAAAATGCAATAGTATATTTATGTGAATCCCCAAAGGGTAGTAGTTTATTTTGGAAAGTGTACGATGTTAGGAAAACGCGGTATATTGGGAATGTACCTGCCAAGTTGTGATAGCCTCCTCAATATGGTGAGGGGTATGATAGCGAAGGATCCCGAAACCACCAATAGAGGCCCACTGGGACTTAGGGACTCGACCTCTCCCGACCACGGTGCTCAGCCGGCCTTCACACCCGGACCACTGGGGCACGCCGATGCTTTCGACGGGAATCCGAACGTGGCCGCCGCTGATGCGGCAATAGTTGTCGCTGCCGGGACTTCGACCGGGGCCACACCCGTTCCCAGTAATCAATTTGAGTTCTGCAAGAAAAAATTCAGAAAGACCAGCAAAACTCTTCAACAGTGCTATGACCGGCTGCCATCTGAATACGAGGGTGACTTCCTTGAGAATGTCAAGAAGACCATAAAGGATATGCATGATCTGGGCTTTGCCTTTGCCCCGGCACCCAAAGGTGGATTCAGAACGTTCAAAGTGCAGTACGATTTACCAAGCAAATCGACAAAGGCCGGGCCGGGTGAATCCTTCCACAATTACGCTATTGCCGTTGACCTCGGCTGCTGGCAATGGATTGATAAGGATGGCATTAAGCATAACAACGACTGGTGGTTGGCGATGAAGGGTACGACCTATGCCGGCTGCGACACTAAGATATGGGACAAGCGCGACAAGTTTGCCAAAGACAACGGCTTAGTCCCGCTGTCCTGGGAACGAATTCACCTCCAGGGCGTTCCGACAAACAAGAGCAGCCCGAAAGTGTTATGTGCCCTGCTGAACAAAGTCGCCAAAAACAAGACCGGGGGCTCCAGGTACAAGTACCAGACAAAATACAAGTGCGACTTTGGCTTGGGGGCCGGTTACTACAATATAGGCACTGCGAAAAAGATGTGGGCCGGAAGTGCTGCCGTAAGCGACAAAGAAGTCAAGAAAGCATTTCCTGACCTGACAGCAGAGCAGCGGGCCGCAAAGAAAAACGAAATAATCGACAAAATCAAGAAGGACATGCAGTTAGCAGACGAGAATTGGAAAGAAGCGGATGTGTAATTATCGTCCTTAATTTGCCGGACTTTTTCTCTGTCACTGCACGTGTTTCACCGAATCCCAGCCTGTTTACATATCAAAATATACTCCAATATTTCCCGTCAAAGTAATTGGCGGAGAATATAAATAATAAGACTCACTTGCACGTCTTTGGCACAATAAGTAAAATTCATCTTTTCAACTGTATAGAAACAATCTTGGTTAAACTTTCAAAGAAAATGCCGACTGCTGCCTCAATTACATTTATAGCTTATTTCATAGTCTTGCTGGGTATCGGCTTTTTCTTTTATCGAAGGTCGAGCAACATAGAAGACTATCTGCTGGGCGGACGCGGCATGGGCTCGTGGGTGACGGCCCTTTCGGCACAGGCCTCCGACATGAGCGCCTGGTTGCTGATGGGGCTCCCCGGGGCGATTTACCTGGGCGGAATGGGTAAGACCTGGATTGCGACAGGCCTTTTCATCGGGACGGTCCTGAACTGGAAGCTGGTCTCGGCCCGGCTGAGGGTTTATACCGAAAAAACCAGTGCGATAACACTGCCATGCTTTTTCGAAGCGCGTTTCAGAGACCCGACCGGTCTGCTAAGAGTCGTTTCGGCGATAATAATACTGATTTTTTTCGCAATATACGCTTCTTCAGGACTTGTCGCAACGGGAAAGCTGTTTGAATCTACTTTTAATGTTCAATATCACCTTGCAGTAATCATCGGCGGGCTTGTCATAATCGCTTATACTTTTCTGGGCGGTTTTTTAGCGGTATGCTGGACGGACCTGCTGCAGGGCGCGTTAATGGTCTTTGCGATAGTGATTGTTCCGTTGCTGACCTACAAAACCGCCGGAGGAGTTTCAGCAATAAAAGAGGCGATGGCCATAAAAGATATATCGACAAGCCTGATACCGCAAGGTGCTACATTGCCTGTCTGCATTTGCATGATAATATCCAGCATGGCCTGGGGTCTGGGCTACTTTGGCCAGCCGCATATCTTAGTGCGATTTATGAGCATCAAATCGGCCGATAAGCTGGGAAAATCAATGGCCATCGCTGTTATCTGGGTATTTCTGTCGCTGTGCGGGGCGGTAATTATCGGTTTGATTGGTATTGCAATGTTCGATGACCTGAGCGGCGGAGAAGAAGAAAAAGTCTTTATTTTTATGATTAGCAAACTCTTTAATCCATGGTTCGGCGGCATACTGCTTGCGGCCATTTTCTCGGCCATTATGTCAACAATAGATTCGCAACTGCTCGTTTCCTCGTCGGCTTTATCGGAAGATTTTTACTGTAAGGCGATAAGGAAAGAGGCCTCCGAGAGGGAAATCGTTCTGGTTGGAAGAGGCTGTGTCGTCATCATTTCAATCATAGCGTTAATTATGGCGCTGGACCGCGACAACACAATTCTTGAGATAGTGTCCTACGCGTGGGGCGGCTTCGGTGCGGCCTTCGGCCCGTTGGTCCTTTTTGCACTGTTCAGCCGCAAAACAACCTGGCAATCTGCATTAGCGGGAATGGTAACCGGAACGGTCGTGCTTGTGTTATGGAAACAGGTCGGCCTAAGCGACTCAATGTATGAAATCGTCCCCGGCTTCATCGCAAATTGCCTTACTATTTTCCTGATCAACATCTTCCTAAGCCAAAAAGACGGTGAGATACTAAAAGAATTCGACGACGTCCAAAAACAAATCAGAAGCGTTCACACCAACACGGCAATCTGAATTGTAATAAGGATCAGATATTCTTAATTCTATATTCTTTTGAATTTACCCCGAGAGCCGCTCCCTTGGCTTACAACAGGGGGCATTTTTACCTTAGATGGCCATATGTGAATTATGTTGTTAGGCTTGCTAATTTATCTTGATATAAAAGTAAACCGCCACGTTTTTGGGTCGTGTCTCGACCGCTGTCCTCGCGGGCTGCTGCACGTTCGTCACGCTTGCTAGGGGGGGCTTCTCCTGCACTTTTAGTCCAGCCCTGCGTATCACCCATTGCGCCCCAGCCATGCTTCCTGGCGTCTGTCTTGTGGCCATGCTCCTGCAATGCGTCCTGTTGGTAGTCCCCGGCCTTGCGCTCATCTGGGTCTTGCTTGCCGTCATTTCTTCCTTTATTCATTCCTCTCAAAAACATGCCCCGCAAATCTGGCGTATTCATTCTACCAGACAATTGACTATACCCAGAAGTTGCTGCAATTGGACGTCCATCAGCTAACACCCAATCTTTTGTTGCTCGATCAAGATCTCCAAATGCTTTAAAAAATTCAAGCGGTTCTAAAATAGATGATACAATTGTGCCTACAGGTAGATTCTTTATCCTTTGAGGATCTGAAATCTTTTCCAGTTGTTTTTCTGCCTTGTCCGCATAAGTTTTTGCATCCTCCGCAAGACGATTTGCATCTATCACGGCTGCTTCCAACCGTAATCTGTCATTTGCAAATTTTGTCAGGTTTTCTTTATTAAGCTTTGTTTCTAACTCTACATTAATCCGTGTTTTTATTGCGTTCGTTATGAAATCTTTAGTAAAACCATAGACACCCAAACTTCCGAGGAGTCCGACAATCAAAGCAACCGTGGAGAAAGTTTTCGTAGCCTTGGATTGGGCATCTTTTAAATCTTCCTTGAATTCTTTCCTCATTTTTTCAACTTCTTCTTTAACATATACTTTTGATTCTGGAGACACTTCTTCGGCCATAATATACCTCCCTTCATAAATTTTCAGTTACAGTTTGTTTTGTCGTTCTACAACGTCTCACAAAAGGCTAAATTCCCGGCTAAAACGTTCCATACCCTCCACCACGCCTTGTTTCTATAAATAAAGGCGTTTCCGCTGACGTGAATATTGATTGCATAAGTCGAATTTTCAAGGAAAAACAGGACAAAATGTGTGGGATATAAAAAGCCCCTGCCTTGAAGGTGTGTGGATAGAACAAAACAGGGGCTTAACATCATCCCTCCTTGGAACAAGACTTCCCTCCTTGGAATATAAAATAACAAATGGACTTCTCTAATATTAGACTCTTCCCGATTAGAAAATCTTACAGTTTTTTTAAAAAGTTCTGATATGTATTAAAACGAGGCTTCAATCAGTCCTCTCAAAGGGAGTTAGTCGTTCATTATTCTAAAATGGCCAAACTCAAGCCAAAGGGTATATGATGTAGGACAGGGCAATACGAGGCAGATTAGAATGAAAAGCGGGACGAGTTGGTTTAGTACCTTTCGGCTCACTTTTGTAATATTGCTGGACTTGCCTGCAGTATGACCGGCATAGGGTTTTCCACTATAGAAGAAACAGGCCCAAACCTGATTTACATAAAATACCAATTGTTTTAAGATAGAATATGTAACTTTTTGATAAAAAAGCCCCTGCTTTGAGGAACAGAGGATAGGTGTGAATAAAACAGGGGCTTTGTACGGCTGCAAGCTTCTTTGCTCACAGCCTTACTCTCCTTACTATCTCCGCAAAACCTGTGCCAGACCAGTAATCTCTTATCACAATGCGTAGTAAAGCCCATTTGGGGCTTAGAAACAGAAGGTTAACGATGTTAGGTACTGAGAGAGATTTTTTACATAAGTTACATAAGTTGGGAATATTTACCCAAAAAGGGGGTAAATATACCTATATTCGTATAACGGCTCAAAAACGCCAAGTTATGGATGTTATGGAATTTACACACTCAGGGGCAAAGAAAGTTTGTCCATTATATGGCCTGCAACCCCCTTTTATAAGGTTAGTTCAGGACTTCTGTGCTGAATTTACAGATAGCGTTTCTGTGCAACATCATAGCCATACAAGGGTAGTTTATAAACAAACACGACAGGATATATACCACTGGTCATATCATAAGAAGTAATCGCTACAACGGCCTGCTGGGCGCTTTAAATTGGAAGTAGGAAGATATGACATAACACCTTCAAAGAAATAAATCCCCAAAAGACAGAAACAGTCTTCTGAGGGTTCAATTACGAAACCACATGTTGAGAATCCGCATTACGCAAACCCATATGCCACATTGCTGAAACCTTGTGAACGATCAGACATCACCTTCCCCTGGCCCGCTAACGACCAAGATAACCCGTTGGGAACAGGCCGGCGCGAACAGTGTTGATTTCAGGACCCGTTCAACTCGCCGGTCTATTCCCAGCCGGATTCAGCATCTGGTTAGATGGCGCTGCAACAACCGGGTTGCATTCCGCCATGTTGCTTCTTTACCAGTTGTTCCGAGCCCATCCAATGAGGCTCGACAACGCGCTACCTCCCGCAGCAACATTGTTTTTGACAATGCTAAAAGGAAAATGATATTCCTGCTCGCCACCAGAGTGAGTACCAATCACGTAAGGAGAGCTGCTCCACCAACCGAAGACCGGACCTCCCGAATCGCCACTGCTGGAATCTGCCTTGTACTCCAGTTCCACGCCGGCACCATCGTTATCATCATCGACAATGGGAAACCAAGTAATCCGGCTCGGTCGTTGACCTGACGCTACTGCACCGGGATAACCGCACTTCGTCCAGTAATTCCCGTCTTCCCAGCTATCATGGTACGTTTTGTAGCCAAAGTACCCGAGCGAATTGCCGAGAGGCGTGTACAGCTTAAGCGTACACATGTCGTCTCCCTGACCGTGATCTCGATAACCTCTGTATGATTGGACATAAGAGGACACACCGGATAGGGATGAGCCATCGTAGTAGGCGGGAATGAACCTCATCATCCAGGGACTGGAGCCCCACGGACAGACATGGCTTGCTGTGAGAACCACATTCCTGCCAACCAGCGCACCGGCACCTGACCACGCCGGTCCGCCGCTCGGATTCGTCCACACCAAGACCAAACCAATGCATCTCCATGGGTAGCCGCTAGGATAGTATACCCGTCTGTCATCTGGCCCAAAAATGTAACCATCTGGCCTAACTCGTTGTCCCTTGACCCGTCGAAACTGGCGCCTTGGGCGGGGAGCGCTTAACTTGGGATGATAGGTCACGCCACTCCACTTGGGGATGCTCGGTTCAAATTCTCTCGTGCTGGTCGCCGCTCGGGGCCGCCGAAGCGCCTCGGCCGTTTCCCCAAGCTCACCAAGGACGAAGTCCTTGGCCAGTCCGAGTTCCCACACATTGCGACCTGAGACCTTTTTCAGTTGCACTTTAGGCTTGGCTTTAGCACCCAGAGCACTGATGCATGGCGCGGCATTTCGCAATGCAACGAGTTCAGCCGGCTCCTTATCGTCCGGCGTGTTGTCGAGCGCGATCAGATCATCGATAGTCATGGGCTTTTCCGCAATCCGAGTTGCCTTCTTCGTACGACGTTTTCTAGCCATTACTTGCTCCTTTCTCTTCTGCAGTATTTGTTGTGTGTGCTTCACCATATAACTACGTTATGTATGGTTTCCGTATAACATCCCAAGCCTCTCCTCGTTCAAAGGGAGTCTTCCAGGCTGCAAAGACCGGTAGGCCCGCGGTTCAACACGTTCGTGTAAATCATCGTTATCTTGCTTTAGACTCCGTCACCGTCCTGAAAATAGAGAACACACCAGAGAACCTTTACTCTTGGCTCTAAATGTCAGAGTTTAAACAATGGGTATTTTATGCAAATCAGGATTTGGCCTTTTTTTTCTATAAGGGAAAGCCCTATGCCCATCACATTGTAGGCATGTCCGGCGATATTAAAAAGAGCGGGCCGAAAAGTACTAAACCAACTCGGCCCGCACCGAGCCTTGCTTTCAATAGAGTTATACGATTGGCAATAAGTGCGGGTTGTATCGCTGACAAATATAAAAGCCCCTGCGTTGCGGAGGGAAAGGCGTATTAGCGAGATATACGCAGGGGCGTGGTTGGTTTCGATATTTTATACCATTCTTTTTCTTTTAAGCATCCAGCCGGAAAATGTCAAGCCGAGGTTGCCGAGAATAACAGAACTGGGGACGGGGGTAAAGTGTTTAAAAGCCCCCACGCTCAAAAAATCTGGGGGGTGGGGGCAAAGAGAAAACACTTTCACACTTATCGAACTTTTGTATTAGGGAGCTTAATCGGGGAAAGCCTGTTTCTTCTATAGGGGAAAACACTATGTTTGTTGTGATACCCCTCAAGACGAGTTCGTCCGTTCTACGGGGATATAACCCCTTTTAATGGGTAGTTCAGGGCTTCTGTGATGACCTTACAGATATGCTTTCTGCGCAACAGCATGGCCATACAGGGGTAGTGTAGAAACAAACGCAACAATAAAATACAAGAGGCCATATCAGAATAAATAATCGCTACATCGGCCTGCTGGGCACTATAAAGGGGTAGTTGAGAGACTTTTATAGGATATCATAGCTGTTCCGTAGTCAGCTGCAAATATTCTTGGATATTTTCTCGAAGGCCTTCCTCAATTTTGCACTTTGCATTTTGATTTTTGTTCTTTGCTTTTTCCCTCTTTGCCCTCTGAGGCTAATATTTCTAATCCGCATAATCAGCGTTAATGCGCGTCTGATTTGTCCTCTCGCTCAGCTTCTAAAAGCTCTTTATTAAAAACATAAATTGTAATCTCCTGCTCAGAGATTTCTTCTCCTTCGAAAACAACAGTAATAAAATGCACACCGATATCAGTCAGTTTAGGTCTCCATTTAATATAATCTTGGCCGTCTCTTTTTATTAATTTCATACCGGATGGATATGGTCTTTTTAAGAAAATGCGGCGACTCCACGGAGGGTCGATCTTTATCATATACATGTCATCGTATAGTTTCCTGTCAGAAAGGTCGTGAATTTCCAGGTGGACCTTTCCTTCTTCATTAACTTCCGTCTCCATAGCAAATAATTCATATGTTCTTTCTTTTGCACTCATTAGACAGGGCACAAGTATGCTGAATAATAAGGCGATAATGGACATTACTATCAGCAGTTCAAGAAGAGTAAAACCTTTTCGTCGCACTTTTTGTCCCTTTTAATTTCGATTTGTCATTTTGCATCCTGCATAGTTCGGTAATAGAAACAACACTGCCAATACGAGAATTGATTGCCGTTTCATAATATAACTTCCTGTTAGTTTAGTAATGTCTCGCGACCAATATGATTATATATACTGAAAAGTTGCTGTGCAAGGATAAAGTGCCATATTTACCGACATCGTCCATTCTACGGCCTGAAACTCCACTTAAAACGGTAGTTGAAAGGCAGAATACGTCTTGTGTAAGATGATGCGATTATTCTGAGACTTTTGGTTTTTTGTATGACTTGATTATTGTTTTTGGAGATTTCTAAATTCTAAATTCCTTTCTTCATCCTGAGCGCAGTCGAAGGGCTAAATTCATAATTCTAAATTCCTTTCTTCACCCTGAGCGGAGACGAAGGGTGAGCGGAGACGAAGGGTGAGCGGAGACGAAGGGTGAGCGGAGACGAAGGATGAGCGGAGACGAAGGATGAGCGGAGACAAAGGGTGAGCGCAATAGCCTGCCCTGCCTGTCCCGAGCTTGTCGAGGGAAGCGTAGCCGAATGGGAAGGATCAATTCTAAATTCTACATTCTCAATTCTTTTCTTCATCCTGAGCGGAGACGAAGGATGAGCGGAGACGAAGGATGAGCGGAGACGAAGGATGAGTGGTGTCGAAGTGCATTCTGATCATACCGATTACAGACGCAGGTTGCGAGTTGACACAGCCGTCATATCGAGCGCAGTCGAGATATCTATTCAACCAACCGCCCTAGGGGCCTCCTCAATTTTGCAATTTACATTTTGATTTTTAATTTCCAATTCCTGCCTGCGGTTCGGTACTGTTTTTATTTACTACGCCCCTCACAGGACTACGTAATACGGTACGAGCCTCATGCTGGCCTATGGCAGTAAAAGCAACAAATGAAACTTGTCCCCGCAAGCCGTTAGCGGATTCAACCTCAATCATCAATAATCAATTGAAAGCTGGCCTCCGGTAGAAATGCTATTTAATCGGTCATTCCTGTGAAAACAGGAATCCAGAAAGTAATCAATTTATCCCAAAGGGGCACCAAGGGATAATAAATCAAAAAGTCCCCGGCGTATCCTTTCTTAGTTTACCCCCGGTGTGAGCCCACTTGCTTGTCTGCCGGGGGCCGGGGCTCGACGCCGAATTTCTACCTTCGGTTCGCTCTAATTTTTATCACTCCGGAGTTTACCCTCGATTTGAGCTTACTTGCTTATCTATCGGGGGCTTCGCGTCTACGTGATTGTATGATGCTCATGCTGGCCTACGGTAGAAATGCTATATATCCCCTTCACCATGAGCAGAGTCGAGGAATCTATTCAATTAAAACACCTATTGAGTCATACGGTTAGAAACTCGATAGTAAAGCCATAGTATTCAGCATACTTACGAATACTTGTTTTGATTTCTTCCGGAACTTCCTTATCAGTGGTTACGGTAAAATTCTTTTTCAGATCGTCCCCACCGTATTGTTGAACAGTAATTCCTGCCTTTATTAAATCAGACATAATAACGATTCCAATAAGTAAAATGGGATTTGGAAGTGGAAATTGAGGTGATTCTTCGTTCATTTTTCATTTCTCCTTCTGTAAAGCCATGTAGAGTACGTTAAGTTATGCATTATCGATATATGGCAATATGCTTCTTAATATAAATGTACCGCAATCAAGGGCTTTTTGTACGAATTGTCTTGGACATTCATTGGGACCATGAGCATCACTAATGTTTCTGCGAAATGATCCCAGAATGAATGCTGCTTGATTAATAGCAGATCTATGATTATTCCAAATTCTTTTTAATTCGTCATCGTCAATAGCATCAATACCATCAAACTCATCTTTATATTCTTGTTCAAAAGATTTGAAAGTTCGGTTTACACGTTGTTGATATGAATTGCTATAAACATTTCCAATATGTTTAATATTATAAACATGTTCTGTCATCGAATCTACAGCGCCGCATATTGAAGTAATTGCTCCAGAGTAATCGCCATCTCGGTATCTTTGCATACAGATACCTATTGCATCTTGTATTCCTTGCTTATAATCTTCCGTTGTTTCATCCAAATGAAGATCGGTAGTACAAAGCTCTCCATCTTGAATTTGCCACCCAAATCTTTGAATAACTTCATTTATACTTTCTTCGATTAGATTATGTTTACTTAGCATTTCTTGGATGAAGAATTTAATAGCACGATTTGGATCTTGTTGCTCATTTAATAATTCATCAATAGCGTCGAGTAATTCACTTTTAGAAGCGCTTCTTGCAGGTAAAGACCTTTGTTGCAAGTGTGAAAGCTTATACACAGGTAAACCACTAGCACCTGCAATCTCTTTAATTGTATTGAAGGTAAACGAGTCTCTGATCACACCTCTAATAGCGCTCCATATTTCCCTTATATCCATCGTATTCTCCATACATATCGTAGAGCTAAATAGTGGCCTTTTAGACGGGCCGAGTTAAGCCGGACGTTAGAAGTATTTATGAAACAACATCTATCTTGGATATTGAAGTAACTACAGAAGAAGAAAAGATCTCTTCGTATATATCCAAAGCATTCAGCAAACAATGCATTAGGTGACTCCATGATGCGCAAGATAACCTCTTCCCCTTTTCAAACTTGTAGTATTCTCCATCAATTACTATCGTTTTTGACGTCCGACTATGAACACCAACGGAATGTAGGGTATTTCGTATCCATGCTGGAACCATGAGAATATCATGTTTTTTCTTATGATCAGCTATCTTTGTCACTTCGAGAATACGCAAACTGCTTTTGCTAAAGGTTCCTTGCGCTTTTTCGCCGGGTATTGCATCCAAAACACGTTCGATACAGTTTTCTAAAGCAAATTGTGTCATTGTATTGAAACTTACCTTTGCGTTTTTATTGAGATCAACCAGACAGGATTTCAAATGTTCGGGTTTTTGCAAACCCAAAAGCTGCATTATGATAGGAACATTTCTTTTTTTTTCGGCATTTTGTTGTAGCTTAATGGGCACAGCTGCAAGTGTATTGCAGAACTGCCTTACATGAATGATTCCTTCTGTACGAGCATCATCTTTAGGAACAGCGAGGCTTTTAAGAATATGATTGCATTTATCCTTTACAGCTTGTAATTGAAGAATACGTTCTTTCCAGGTCTTTGCTAAATGAAACATGACTATATTAAACCTCTAACATAATAATTTTCAACACGATTTCCATTAAATTATCAACACCTAAAACATTCTATGCTGTTTAATAGAATTCATCAGATAATCCGCGTTAACTCAACAATAAACTCAGCGTATTCATTGTATCCTTCAAGGAAATCATTGAGCTCTTTTTGGTCCACTATTCTAACATTGCGAACTGGCTTTTCAACATAAGGGATTATGGATACTAATCTATAACGCGACCTGTTGTAATCATCAACTTCATTCTGACTTATGAGATTGGATTCATCTGGTTTGAGAAGAAAGTCCATTGAGAAATCAAAGATACGCTCCAACAACGAAGTGCCGACTTCCAACATTAGTTCTGCATCTTTTTCTCTAATTTCCTCGCCATGCACTGCCCGGTTGCATATTGATATGACTTCACGAATCGTGCCAGAAAATTGTTGTGGGAATATTTCTTGTGTTGTTAGGTTATGAATCATTTTACCTAGAGAAAGCTGACGTCCATGAAATCTATCCGACTGTGATCTCTTGTGCAGCCTAAGAACAACCTTTTCTATCTCTATTCGGAGTTTGGCTAAGGCTATGACTGGATCGGTCTCACCGATAGACCGAATTTGCTGAACTGTCGTTTCAATCTCTGGTGTTTGTCCAGTTTCAGTTGCTTTGCTTTCCGCCATTTGTGCATCAACATTGTTCCGTATTCTTTCGACCTCTTTAGGATCGATCTCGGCCTCAAAGTCTCCATATTTTATTTTTCGGATCGCAGACAGGAAAGGGCTTAGCAGAATGACAAGGATTAGAATGACGGAGGTGCTATCGACTACGATCTTCTGGCTAGGGAGGCTGTGGATGATCAGTAGTATAAGCGCTAAAATTGCCGTGATCCACCAGAGATTGCGAATCATAAGTTTGCGCATTTTTTGTTCTCCATCCCTTCAGCGTCTAAAATAAAATATACATTGCTTTTGTTAATCAAACTGACTGAATTATTTCCAATACATCCATGTTTATAAATCAATGGTAAAAATTCCGCACCTGCTGATTCTATTATGATAGGGATTGTTGCTTAAGGCAAGCAAAAATAATTCAAAATTCAATTTCGTCCTGCCGGAACAATATCTAAGCCGCAGATCCGCATATGGCGGAGTTGCTTTATGCTGCCTGCGGTTCGGTACTATTTTTATTTACTACGTCCTGCCATAAGTCTGCTTTTGACGCCTCATGGTGGCATCCCTTACGGGACTTACAGGACTGCGTAACACTAAACGAGCCTCTTGCTGGCCGCAGGCAGCACAAAATAACGACAAAAGGCACACAAAATCGCCCAATTTTCGACAAAAAACGCTGGTAATTTTCAACAAATTTCACCCTGAGCGCAGTCGAATGAGTCTGGCAAGAGCCTGCCCTGAGTGCAGTCGAAGGGATATGAGACTGATACACAGTTGCAAGTCAAGTAGATTTAAAACCGATTTCTCTTGATTTTCGGCAAAAATATGGTATAATACCCACCTGTTAGCTAGAAAGCTAACGTAACACGCCAGAAGGCATCGAGACCCGGCAGCAGCCCCAGCAAAATAGTAAATCGTCAATAGTAAATAATAAATCCGAAGGCGTGCAGGTACGTCTAATTATAGAGGGAC
>CAZZAX010000060.1:0-32864 GCA_964653075.1 uncultured Pirellulales bacterium | reverse complement strand
GTCATCGGGCTTGCTCAACAAAGGGATTTCTTGAAAGTTCGAGGTAAATTTGGTAAAATTATTTGTGTCGTACGGAGAAAAGTATGCTTTTTAGCCGTTTAAATAGGAAATGTCAGATTAAGGTTAATTCTAAATATGGTAATGGATAGTATAGACATCCAGCCTCCTTATGCAAGAAAGGAAAGAGTGTTTATTGCCAAGCATAAGGACAGGCCGGATAGTATTTATATTCAAAAAAGAGATTTCAATCGTAAAGGGTTTATAGAAAGAGAAACCTGGAAGTTAAATAATGGTCAGGAGATTATTGATTTAGATGATGCACAATATATTTCTCAGAAGAACGCTGAGGAACTTCAAATGCAAGCACTTGAGCCATCTGCTTTAATGAAATTAGCTAAACAACAGGATTATTATGGAAATAAGGGACAAATGTGCGTTCTTTATAACAATAGAATTTATTATAGCTCTATAATTGTTGAAATAATCCCTCCACTTAGTGAAGATTTTGAACCTGAGTATGATATTAGTCAGGATTTCGAGGATTTTAAAAAACCCTAAATCTTTTCTAATTATTTTTCAGATTGGGGATTGGTTTTGAACGTTTTTTGTCAAAAATACCCGCAGATACTCCTCTGCTTAGGCACAAGTTGCCTCGATTTTTGATGAATTGGGTTTGTTTTTAGTGCTTAGCTCCCCTGCTGCGAGTCAGGTGAGTAGTTCCCCCCCGGCCCCCTGTTGTTGGCCAAGGTAGTGGTTCTCGGGGGTAAACTCCAAAGCAAGTAAGCACACACCAGGGGCAAGCTCCGGGGGTAAACTCTCTTAATTGATTATTGATGATAGGAGTAGAGATTCGTAGGCTTGATTTTGTATGCGTATACAAACGTAATTTCGTATGCCAGATTTCTCATAGGTTATGCCATAGCAATTAAGCATAAAAATAATAGTAGTAATGTTCTCCACTACGTTCGCTTAGCACCTTGGGCAGAAGCTCACTCCGGTCGAAATGACCTCCGCAATTTATTTTTGAGTTTTGAGTGTTGAGTTTTGAGTATATCCCCCGACAGGGAAGCAAGTAAGCACAGATCCAAGGTAGAAAAGCAATTGAGCTAACATTCTCCTACTGCAAGTCAAGTAAGAAGCACTCGGAGATAAAGTCTAGGGTAAACTCCAGATTTAGGAAATTATGAGTGGTTCGGGTAAGGCTGGTTCGCGAACCGCCCCTACTTTCGGGGACAAGCTCCTGCTACTGCTCTTCAAACTCAATACGGTTTTCCCGGCACCATTCGACGGCGATTTGTTTTAGCGCATCGTTGCGGTATTTGTACCAGTCGTCGACAATGCCATATTCTTGTATAGCATCTTTGAAACGCCGAAAGGCACCTCTGCCTTCTATTAAGCCATAAAGAGTGTCACTCATTTCAGAATCATTCAGGGAAAGGCAGAACTTCTCCATTATGCTGTAATCATCGATGTCGAATTTTGTGGGCAAGTCAATGTAATATCCCGTCTCCTCTATTATCTCTTTAGCGATTCTGACCAGGTCCTGCTGCCAATCGGGGAAATCTTCGATTGGCTCATCGTCTTGGGCGGCCTGCATTTCTTCATTACTAATAGAAACCACTTCTCGGGTCCTCCTGTCCAGAAATGAGTGCCTTTCATCCGACTGTAATTCCAGGCCTTCGATTATTTCGTCCAGTTTTACACGAATTGTCATGGGCCGATACATCCTTTCATTGGCAAAAGATTATGGTGGGCATTTTGCGCATATTGAGCGGAAGAGTGTTGTGGAGAGGTAGCGGTCTCCGCGGTCGGGGAGGATTACGACGATTGTTCCGGAGGTCATTTGCCTTGCTACGCGCAGTGCCCCTGTCACGGCCGCACCGCTTGACATTCCTACAAAGATTCCTTCTTTAGCGGCGAGAAGCCGTGTTGTTTCAAAGGCCTCGCCATCGTCAACAGTAATCTTTTCGTCCATCATCTTCGGATTGTATATTTCAGGGACGATGGCTTCTTTCATATTCTTCAGCCCCTGGATTGCGTGACCTTCCGGCGGCTCGACTCCGACTACTTTGACTTCGGGCTTTTTTTCTTTTAGGAACTTATAAACACCCATCAGCGTTCCTGTGGTTCCCATACCGGCAACAAAAATATCAATCTCGCCGTTAGTCTGCGAAAGTATCTCGGGGCCGGTTGATTCGTAATGGGCGAGGATGTTATTTTCGTTCGTGAACTGGTTGGGCATATAATATTTATCGGGTTCGGCATCGTGAAGCTCATGTGCTTTTCTGATAGAGCCGTCGGTGCCCTCTTTTGCAGGGGTAAGCATGACCTCGGCATTTAAGGCCTGAAGGATATGCTGTCTTTCTGTGCTGACGCACTCGGGCATGCAAAGCTTTACCTTATATCCTTTTGCGGCGCCTATCATGGCCAGTGCGATACCGGTATTTCCGGAGGTCGGCTCGAGTATTATTTTGCCTTTTGTAAGCCGGCCGGACTGCTCGGCATTTTTTATCATCCAGTAAGCGGTCCTGTCCTTAATGGAGCCGCCGGGGTTGGTCCCTTCGAGCTTTCCGAAAATTCTAACATCGGGCTTTTTGCTATTGAGACTGCTAAGCTCGACAAGCGGCGTATTTCCGATAGCAGATAATATGCTCATACCAGCTTATCTCCGGACATTATATCGAATATAAATCAGCACCAAGGTGATTCAAATAACCTGAAAGTTGCTTTTAGCCTGAATATTGTATATATTAAATTAAGAAAATAAAGTAAAAATAAAGTAAATCTTAATTGGCGATGGCATTAGAAAAGGAAGAACTTAAGCAGGCGGTATTGTGGGAGCCCTCTCCGGGCGCGGGCAAGAAGGTCCAGTGTAAATTGTGCAATCATCACTGTGTGGTTGATGAAGGCAAGCTGGGGCGCTGCCGCGTTCGAAAGAACATTGACGGGGTATTGAGAGCGCTGACTTATGATAAGGTTTGCTCGGCCAATCCGGACCCAATCGAGAAGAAGCCGCTGTTTCATTTTCAGCCGGGGACGCGAAGTTTTTCGATAGCCACGATGGGCTGTAACTTTCGGTGTGAGTTCTGCCAGAACTGGCAGATAAGCCAGGCGGCAATAGAAAGAGGACAAATCATCGGGGAGCCGATATCGCCGGAGCAAATTGTCGAGGGGGCTGTTCGCAGCGGGTGCAGGAGTATTGCTTATACCTATACCGAGCCGACGGTTTTTATGGAGCTTTGCAACGAATGCGGGCGGTTAGGCAAGGAACGAGATCTAACAAATGTTTTTGTCAGTAACGGGTATATGACACGAGAGGCAATTGACTTTGCCAACGACTGGCTGGACGGAATTAACATCGACCTGAAAGCCTTCAGTGATGATTATTATAAAAGATTATGCGGAGCAAGATTACAGCCGGTACTTGATACGATTAGCTATATCGCCAGGGAAACGAATATCTGGATTGAGATTACCACTCTACTGATACCGGGCGAAAATGATTCGGAGGATGAGCTGAAAAAACTTGCCGATTTTATTGTTTCGGATGCCGGGCCCGATGTCCCGTGGCATATCAGTAAGTTCCATCCACAGTATAAATATCTGAATTCATTACCCACTCCTATCGATAGTCTGGAGCGAGCTTACGCAATAGGTCAATCGGCGGGCCTGCATTATGTTTACCTCGGTAACGTGCCCGGGTCTAAAACCGAAAGCACTTTCTGTTACAATTGCGGCCGAATGCTGATCGAACGCATCGGCTACAGGATTGCCATAAACAATATAGCAGATTCGAAATGCCCCGATTGCGGGACGGTGATTGCGGGGTTCGGAGTTTAGGCCTCAAAACAACGATAGTTCTTCACTACATTTTATCTTTGAGCAATTTGCGAAGTCTTTGAAGCTCACCGGATTTCATGTGGTAACTATGTCCGGCGTCAGGGTATTTATTTGACTGCACTTCTTTTGCGTAGGCGTCGAATGCTTCTATAGTTTCTTTAGCCAGATTTCCGTAGCTTTTTGCAAACTTCGGACCCGGCCCCTGTGTAAGCCCTAAAATATCCGGCGCAATTAAAATCTGGCCATCGCAGCCCTTTCCCGAACCACAGCCAATCACAGGGACATCGGAGCGTTTTGTGATAATTTCCGCCACTTCCTCAGCAGCGCCTTCAATGAGCAGTGAGCCGGCACCGTTAGCCACCATTTGCTCAGCGAGACTTATCAGCTCAGCAGCCATTTCGGCGGTAGTGGCCTCAGCCTTGAATCTTCCAACCTTGCTGATGCTTTGCGGCCTTATACCGATATGGGCCATAACTGCAATGCCCGCATCGCTAACCGCTTTGATTACGTCAAGATATGCACCGGTCGCCTCGATTTTCACCATTTGTACGCCCGCTTCTGCGACGAACCGTCCGGCATTCTTCAGGGCTTCGGTTTTTCCAAGCTGATATGACAGAAAGGGCATATCCGCAACGAGAAATATATTCGGGGCCCCCCGCCGAACAGCAGAGGTAATAGTAACCATAAAATCCATGGTCGCCGGCAGAGTCGAATCGTAACCGAGTACAAGCTGGGCGGCCGAATCTCCCACCAATATCATCTGAACATCGGTCTGTGAGATAAGCCGGGCTGTGGTATAATCATAACAGCTAACGGCAGCAATTTTTTGGTTGTTTCTCCTGGCTTCAAGCAAATCTGCTATCGTAATTTTAGTTACCATATCAGTCTTTCCGAAAAAGAAATAACAGTCTTTCAGTTAAAATTTAAGAACAAAATCTACTTACTAAGCGTAAAGTATTAGTGCTTTGGGGCCAAATCGGGCTATTTTCTTACAAAAACAAAAAACTTTTTATTTTTTTTACAATTAAAAGCTTGATTCCTGAAAAGAAAAGTGTAAGTTTTTAATAAATTCTTCCTTTTCATTAAAGAAATTCCTGGCATTTTATCGATTAAGTATTATACGGAGTAGATAAATCGGGTAAACGTAAATTTTGAAAGTTATTATCAGCTTTTCATCACCCTCCTCCGAAGCCAGATTCTGTTGTCATAGGAATCTGGCTTTATTTTTCTCTTATTGACCAGTCAGTATAGGCAATTACGGGCAATCTGTCCATGTCAAAATAGGTAGTGTCGCAATCAGAAAAGCATATCTCAAGAAATCATCTAAACAAATTCCAACTTTTTTATTTCCTGTTGCACGCAGGTGACCGGCTGCCTTTTTCGTACAAATATTTGACCTCCTTTTGTCCCCAATATGAAAGAATTTCTTCCTCAGAGCCTTTTTGCAGTAAGAAACATATTATAAATAATAACAAAAAAAGTACAAAACCGTAACAAAACAGTAACACTTATTAAGCATAATTTCTTCCGTTATTACGATCTTTCGGTGTTTTTCTATCTGAAAAGCTGTTTTTTAAGAAATAAGTGTAACAAATCATCAAGTTAGGCGTTATATTTATGTAGACGACAACTGAATCTTTTAATCGGTAATAATTTGTTTTGAAGGAAAGGTCTGAGAGTGAAGAAGTCCCGCATAATTATTATTACTGTTATCGTAACGCTGGTGATTGTTTCCGCAATCGCAATAGTATTTAAGGTCAGAGCCAGCGCATCCCGTAAACCAACGGTTGTTCGCATTGAGAATGCCCAGCGGGGTGAGCTGATTGAGTTTGTCAGTGCCCCCGGTGAAATCGAGCCCAGCACAAACGTGGAAATAAGCGCAAAAGTTTCGGCACGGATAACAGAGCTGCCCTATGAAGAAGGAGACATCGTTACCTGTGGTAACCCTAACGCGAATCCACCGGTACCGCCTTCGGTACTGGTACGCCTCGATGATAAGGATTTACAAAGCCGGCTGCTTTCAGCCGAGGCAGGTTACGCCGCCCAGGCGGCCCAGATCGAAGTTGAAAAAGCAAGGATTTCCAGCCAGCAGGCCAGTCTTGTCGGCCTCGATGCTTCTTTAAAACAGGCCCAGCGTGATCTGGAGCGTCAAAAAGGACTACTCGAATCCCAGGATATCAGCCAGGCCACTTTCGACCAGTCTAAATTAAGATTCGATGAGCTAAAATCACAATATAACTCCACCAAGCATACGCTTAATGCGGCGGAACTGAATTTGTTAGTAATGGAGCACAATCTCGAAGCAGCAGGCGCCGGGGTCACCCAGGCGAAGGAAGCACTCAGCTATACGACAATAACCTCACCTATTGACGGGGTGATAACCCGTATTAATGCGGAAGTCGGGGAGGTCGTGATTTTTGGCACAATGAATAATCCGGGCACCGTAATCCTGGAGGTGGCGGACCTGGCAACAATGCTGCTTGTTGCGCAGGTGGACGAAGCCGACGTAGGGAAACTGGCAGTCGGGCAGAAGGCCAAAGTTTTCGTCCAGACCTTTCCTGATGAAGAATTCGAAGGTGTGGTTGATACAATTGCTTTGACACACAGGATATCTCCAAGCACTGCAACGAAATATTTCAGGACCGAGATATTACTTACGGGAGATGTGAAAAAGCTGTTTTCCGGCCTGACGGCGCACGTGGATATTGAGACCATCAAGCACGAAAATATTCTGAATGTACCCAGCCAGGCTGTGTTAGGCCGGGTTATCGATAACCTGCCTCTGAAGATTCGGGAGAATAATCCACAGGTCGATAAAGAGAAAACATTCACACCCGTAGTTTATCGCTATATCGACGGCAAAACAGTAGTAACACCCGTCAAGATAGGTCCAAGCAATCTGACGCATACGGTGATACTATCCGGGATTAACGAAGATGATAAGATAATAGTTGGTCCATACAAAGAACTCGAAAGTTTAAGTCACGACAAAAAAGTACGCGACGAGCGTGAAGTAGAAGCAGAGAAAGAGAAGAAAAAGAAGGCGGACGACTCCGAAACCGGGGCCGATGCAAATGATACCGGTGATGCAAACAGTGTCAAATAAAAATGGAAAACTTATAATACGGCTTCAGGACGTTGAGCGGATTTACAAGGTCGGCGTGGAACATATCCATGCGCTTGACGGAATTAACCTGGAATTATTCGAAAACGAATATGTTGCAGTAATGGGGCCTTCCGGCTCAGGTAAGAGCACCCTAATGAATGTCTTAGGCTGCCTGGACAGAGCGACTTCAGGGTCTTATGAGCTGGACGGAGAGAACACAACAGAAATGACTGACGCATCATTGGCCCGTGTTCGTAATGAACGAATTGGTTTTGTTTTTCAGTCATTCGAGCTTCTCGGGCAGTTAAGTGCGCTTAAGAATGTAGAGATGCCGTTGATATACTCCAAAAACGGCTGGTGGACACGGCGCAAACGTGCTAAAAACGTCCTTGAACGGGTCGGGCTGGGAGACCGGATAAAACACAGACCCAACCAGCTTTCCGGAGGTGAGAAACAACGAGTAGCTATCGCCCGGGCGCTTGTCTGTAATCCGAGCATTCTGCTGGCCGATGAACCCACCGGTAATCTCGACAGCAAAACCAGCGACGGCATTCTGAAGCTTTTCGACCAGCTCCATCAGGAAGGTCAAACCATTATTCTGGTAACTCATGAAGATTTTGTCGCCCATCATGCCAAGCGAATAATTCATATGAAAGACGGACAAATTTGCAGTGATCTGTCGAATAACAAGAACCCGCGAAATAAAGCAGTAACACAAGACAGCACACCGGAGGAGAAGGTATGAAATTCCTGATACGGGCACCTGCGGCTTTTATTCGGCTTACCTATCAGAGTGTTTATCTTGCGCTTGGGCAAATCTGGGCCAATAAGACCAGGTCGATACTGACAACTATCGGCATTGTAATCGGTGTGGCTTCGGTAACGGCCGTGATTGCCGCCCTTACCGGTCTGAAGGCAAAAGTTCTGACCCAGGTAGAGACTTTAGGAACAAACAGCATATTTATTCAACCAAGAACTCCTAAAACAGGTCCTCTGCAACATGCCTCATGGTGGAGTATTCGGTTTAAGCCTGAACATTTTGACAACCTGCTCGAACACTGCCCCTCGGTATCTCAGTTCGGCCGTATGACCTGGGTCGGAAGGTACACAGTCAGCCACCGCGAGGAGTCGGTTGAAGGTGTTACTGTCCGGGGAACCGAGCCTGCCGTTCATAAAATCGACAGCCGTCCGGTTACAATCGGAAGACCACTTTCGGTTATTGATGAAATGCAAGGGCGACAGGTTTGCCTGATCGACCCCAAGCTGCGTAACGACCTTCGCCTTGACCGTGACTGTATAGGCCAGTCAATTCTAATAAGTCACCACACATTTTATATCGTGGGCGTGCTCGAAGCTCGTCCTGAAAACGTATTTGGCGGAGGTAACCAGGAGAATTCCGAGATATTTATTCCTTATAAGACCAGCCTCAAGATGCAGCGTTATCCGTTCATAATGGCTATTGCCGAAAGCGAATCCGCCGAAGTTTCGGATGACGCCCTGGCCGAGATAAGTTTCTTTCTTCGGCGGACACGGAATATCAAACCCGGTGAACCAGATACATTCGAAGTTATGTCACTCCAAAACGCGCTGGAGACATTTAATAAAATAGCTCTTATGGTTACGATGGTGGCAGGCGGCATCGTTGGTATTTCTCTGCTGGTCGGTGGCGTGGGTATTATGAATATCATGCTTGTTTCCGTGTCGGAACGTACCAGGGAAATCGGGCTTCGCAAAGCCGTTGGAGCCAAGAAAACTGCAATTTTGACCCAGTTTTTGATTGAAGCGATAGTTCTGTGCTTTTTCGGGGGGCTTGTGGGAGTTGGTTTCGGTCATCTACTGACCAAGGTATTAGCCAGTATCCCAATAATTCAACTTGATATGGCATACATTCCTTTGTGGGCAATAGGCCTTTCTTTTGCGTTCGCCGGTACTGTAGGCATCTTTTTCGGAATGTTTCCGGCGATTAAGGCAGCCAGACTCGACCCTATTGAGGCACTTAGACATGAGTAATAAAATTTCAAATTTCAAATTTCAGATTTCAAATTTTAGCCGCTGCCTTGTGCACTTATGCTCTTGTGTACTTATGCTCTTGTGCGCTATTCTGACCGGCTGTGAGAAATTTCCCGGCGATGAGGATTTTTATGAAGTCACGGTTGCCCCTGAAAAGCTGCGACAGATAGAAACACTCGAGCTTCAGGAAGCCGAAGTTGAAGAGAACAACCTTATGGACGCAAACGAACCACCTCCTGAAGAACTTATGCTTAACCTGGAACAATGCCGGGCCTTGACTTTAGAAAATAATCTCGAACTTAAGGTTCAGCTTATCAGTCCTGCTCTTGCCGCTGAGCGGGTCAGTGAAGCAGAAGCTGTTTTTGAGTCAGCATTAACATCAAATATGGTATATTCCAAAACTGATACTCCCACAGCTTCTTTTCTTGATGAAATCTCAGGCTCAAAGACAAGTTATTTATACAATGATCTTGGTGTTCAGGTTCCCTTGCGAACAGGCGGGACTGTAAGATTCAATATGGCCGACAACCGTTTAAGAACAGGTTCTCCATATTCGGTATTTGATCCTTCCTACGGCTCGGACCTATCCGTTTCAATTAGTCAGCCGCTTCTTAGAGGGGCCGGCAATCGTGCCAACACCCATGCTATTCGTATCGCTGAGTATGAAAGGCAGATAACCGATGCCAGAACGAAACTGGAGGTGATAAGAGTTATTGCCGCTGTTGACCGTGTGTACTGGTTACTCTATGCGGCCAGAAAAGAACTGGAAGTACGAAAAAAACAATATGACCTTGCCAAAATGTTGAATGAACAGGCCCGCAGGTTTGTTGAGGCAGGCGATAAAGCACAAGTAGAGATAATTCGAACCGAAGCCGGTGTCGCACAACAGCTTGAGGCTATTATTATTGCCGAGAATAATCTAAGAGACCGGGAACGCGAGCTTAAGCGGACCCTTAATAAAACCGGACTCGATATGATGACACCAACTATTTTGATACCCACTACAGAGCCCGATCCTGTTCGTTACGAGCTGGATAAAGAAAAAATATTAGCAACAGCATTTGAGAACCGTATTCAAATGCTCGAACTGGAGCTTCAAATCGCCGAGGACATCAGCACACTCGATTATATGCACAACCAGGCACTGCCTTTAGTTACAATGGAATACAGATACAATATCAACGGTCTTGGAGATTCGAGGGGCGATTCGATTGATTTACTTTTTAATAAAAAGTTCGAGGACCATCGTGTTGGATTGCAATTGCTTGTACCACTCGGAAACGAGGCCGCAAAGAGCCGGCTGCTCCAGGCATTTTACCAACGCAGGCAGCGATTGGCTTCACGGAACAATCGTGAGGCGCTAATTGAGTTCGAGGTTCTAAATGCCATTGACCAGCTTGAGGCAAACTGGCAGCGGATATTGGCCAGCAGACAAAGTGCAATTCTGGATGGCCGTTTGTTCGAAGCCGAGAAACGTCAGTTCGAACTTGGTTTAAGAACATCTACAGACGTACTTCAGGCCCAGACGAACTTTGCCAATTCCCAGAGTGCTGAAATCCTGGCGCTGGCGGAGTATCAGATAGCACTTGTCGATTTGGCCTATGCGACCGGAACTCTGCTGGGTGCTGCAAAAGTACGATGGGAACCGATTGTGCCGCAAAGCAATATTAAGAGCCTATCCAAATAACCCGCTCTATTGCAGCCGGCTGCAAAGTTTAATCTTTTACTTCCGGGCAGGACAGAAGGTAATCTATGCAATTGCTTAACTTAGCTGTTGCAACAGCAACCGTCGAATCGGCTGCACCATAATAAAGATAAAGCAGGTCGGTTTCTTTTCGAACAACTGCACCACTGGGAAAAACCACGTCGGAAACATCTCCGATACGTTCATAAGGTGCGCTTGGTCCCAGCACCCACTCGTCACTTCGCCGCAGGACCTTCCAGGGTGAATTCAAATCCAAAAGCGCCATGCCTACACGATATATCTGTCCTGCAGCAGTACCACGAACACCATGGTAGAACAACATCCAGCCGTGTGGCGTCTCAATGGGCTGGCAGGCCAGACCGACCCTTTGGCCGTCCCAATACGCGTGCCTTGTCATAATCAATGCCCTATGGTCGCCCCAGTGCTTCAGGTCGGGCGAGAAACTTATCCACATATGAGCTTCACCGCGGACAATGGGACGGTGTATCAGTGCAAATCGTCCGTTAAATCTGCGTGGAAACAAACATGCATCTTTGTCCTCCGGCGGCAGCAAAGCACCCAAGCGGGCAAACGCCCTGAAATTCTTGGTTATCGCCAGCGAAACAACCGGGCCGCCTTCACTGAATGAGACATAGGTAACAGCGAACTGCTTCTGCTCTTCGAGCCAGACAATCCGTGCGTCTTCCAAGCCCCACCTTTCCTCTCGAGAGCTTTGGTCGGCTTCGAGAGTTGGTGTAGAGTCAATTTCCCAGTTTGTGAATCCATCGGCACTTCGTGCAACAGTCAAATGTGAGAAGCCGCGCATATCTTCGACGCGAACTAAAAGTAATACCTCGGAATTCAATTTGGCCGCTGCCGGATTAAAGACTGCATTTGTCGGATAGGGCCAATCATCCGGCGTCATTATCGGATTGCCATGGTATCTCGTAAAAAGCTCATGTGCTTTTTGTTGTCTTGTAAGCTCGGGCATAGTTTCGACCTCTAAATATCAAATGACCTTTCTATATAAAAATCCAGGGGCGAAAAACTACAATTTTTCATTCAATAGCTTAAGTCTCAAGCCCCTGGAAAACCTTACCTAATTTAATCGGCAAGATGACCTATTTTCTGTAAGCCAAAGTGCGAATTCAGATACAACAATGCAAAATTTGCATATCCCGGCAACTCCGAGTATCGACAGAGTATATCACAGACTATTTCTCATGCAAGCCAACGCCAAGCACAATTTACTATTAGCTTTATAACTATGCTTTTTTCACTAACTGTGTTTCGTATAAGCTTTGGTACAATGAGCAGGTCTGTATAAGCTCATCATGCTGGCCCTGAGCGATAATCCGGCCGTTATCCATTACTACTATTACATCCGCCGAAATAACGGTGCTGAACCTGTGTGCTATTATGAAGCTGGTCCTGTCCTGCATAATTTCCTCGATAGCTTTGTGAATTTTTGCTTCACTGTCGGCATCAATTTGACTTGTCGCCTCGTCGAAAATCAGGATGGCGGGATTTTTCAAAATCGCCCTGGCAATAACAATTCTCTGTAACTGTCCGCCACTAAGGCCGGAACCCTGCTCACCTATGACCGTGTCATAGCCGTCGGGCAGTGGAGAAATAAATTCGTGCGCGAACGCCCGCTTTGCCGCCGAAATGATTTCTTCTCTGGTTGCGTCTTTTTGCCCATAGGCAATATTTGCCGCTACCGTATCATTGAAAGTTACGACATTTTGTGTGACCATTCCAATCTGGCTTCGCAGACTAAATAGTGTCGCGGCGCGAATGTCTTTACCGTCAATCAGTATCCGGCCGGTATCCGGGTCATAAAATCGCGGTATGAGATTTGCCAGAGTGGTTTTTCCCGAGCCATTCGGGCCTACTATAGCAACATTGTGTCCGGCATCCACTGACAGGTTGATTCCCTTTAATACCGGGGTTTCGGAACCCGGGTATGTAAATTCGATGTCTATGAAATCGATTTTGCTTTTTAACGGCTCAAGCTCAAAAGCATCCGGGTTTTCGGCTTCCGGTTTTTCGTCGATTATTGCATATACACGCTCAGCGGCGGCGTTTGCCTGTTGAAGCTTGTTCCAAACATCGCTCATCCTGCGTATCGAATCCGCCGTAGCACCAAGTGCAATAAGCAGCGCAAAGAAATCAGCCGGCTGCACCGTTCCCCTGTAAACCCAGTGTGCACCGAAAACCAAACACACAGAACCGGCAATCATTCCGAGTGTTTCCATTAAAGGATCTGTTGCTGAATCTATCTTTGCAATTCTAAATTGTCTTTTAAGAAGCTTGCGGTTGATTTCTATAAAAGCTTTCTCTTCATATTCCTGCTGATTATAAACCTTTATAACCTTGATGGCTCCCAGTGACTCTTTCAACTTGCCGAGTAATTCCGCCCAGGTTACAAGTGATTTTTTAGTCGCCCGTTTTATTTTCCTTCCAAGTTTGCTGATGACGAAAAGGATAACAGGTGATCCACACAAAAATACCAGTGTTAGATTGCGATCTATCCACATCGCCCATGTAATCAATCCTATTGCTTTTAAAGGCTCGCGAAGGGTTTTGCCTAATAATATCTTAATCCCAATGCCGACTACCATTACATCTCCATACAACTTGCTGGCAGTATTGCTGGAACCTTCATCGGCAAAAAAGCTAACGGGAATATCCAGAGAGTGTCGAAAAGCATCTCTTCGCAAATGAACGAGTGAAGTATGCAGAAGTTTTTGTACAGTATAATCCTGGTAGAACCTGGCCATACATCGCATTGTTGTAACGACCATCATCATTATTATGATAAATACCACAGCTTTTCTTTTACTTTCTCTGGTTCGTTCTTTAGGCAAGTACCTAAGCATTCTTTGCACAAAATCAGCATAGAAAGGCTTTTTTCCGCACTCAAGTTCCTCATCTTTAAGTTCCAACTGCCCATTCTCATCGAGCCTGCGGTATTGAATCCGTATTGACCTGACATTCGATATAGTAGCCAATTCTTCAAGTAGTTTACTCGATGGTATTTTCTCTTCTCCACTGATGATACTGCTTGCTGCTCCGACAATCTGATCTTCATATTTAAGACCCGCCTGTTTTGCAAAGCTATTTCTCTTAACATCCGCAACTCCTAAATAATATCGAATATTAAGATTGTTCGAGTCAGAAAGTTCAAAGCTGTTGGGCACAGAAAAACTAAGCCCATAACGACTCTCGCTAATCTCCCGGTTGATCCAGCCGTGCAGTCCCTCATCGCCCATCATAACTTTCAAGAGCGGCAAAATCGTCGCGAAGCTGAGCGAAAAAAGTACGCCGATAAGCAGCGCGCTGCATCCAATGGTCACGAGTCTGTGCCATTGCGGCCAGATATACTCAAATACTCTCTTAAAAGCATCCATTCGATAAATTACTCCGATATCGCGTATATTTTCCTTATATACGCTCAGTCTGCCTGTTTTATAACGATGGCACACTAACAAACTTAAACCATTCGGTCAAGCCCAAAGACAGTTGACTTAAGGAGCTATTTTTATTAGCTTAGCGTGTTTTGAAGGAGAAAATTGGAATGAAAATAGACCGTTTAATCTTAGGTGAGTTTGAAACCAACTGTTATGTCCTTCGCAGCAGTGAGGCCGTTAAAGAATGCCTGATTGTTGACGCAGGCCTCGGGGCGGAGAAGCTAATCAAGCTCCTTCATGAAGACAAATTAAATCCTGTTTCGATAGTCCTTACTCACGGGCATATCGACCATATCGAAGGGGTATCGGCACTGCGGGCTGAGTTTCCGGACATAAAAGTGTATATCCATAAGCTCGACGCTGAAATGCTCACAGAGCCATATACAAATCTTTCCGCCATGACAGGAGCCGCCTTCAGCGTCGAACCGGCGGATTTTCTCTTAGAAGAGCAAAGCGTTATCGAACAGGCTGATATAAAGCTAAGTGTACTCCATACCCCCGGCCATACGCCGGGCGGCATCTGCCTGTATTGCGAAGATGAAGGAATTGTCTTTACGGATGATGCGTTATTTGCCGACTCAATCGGCCGAACAGATTTTCCAAACGGGAATATGGAACAATTATTGCAAGGCATAAGGGAAAAACTTTTTACCCTACCTGATGAAACGAAAGTCTATCCCGGCCATGGCCCGATGACCACAATAGCCCATGAACAAAAATATAATCCATTCCTGCGATAACCACTTTCTACAACCACCGAGAATATTTTTGTGCTCAAAACAGATGTAAATATCTCAATTTAGTTACTTTTACTGCTTCAACGCCGGATTTTCACTTGACGAAAAGGCAGCTAATTTGGTATATAATATTAGTAAAGCATATAGCTATAAAAGTAGGTATATGTCTTTTTCGGGCACAATAAGCCCGAAATCTACATGGTTTTCCGAATAGAGGAGGTGTTATTTGGTATTATGCGAAGCACAGAGTGTTAATGTGAACTTTTTGCTTCAGAAGTCAGGATATTTTACATTTCAATTATCACCCCATATTAAAACTTTTAAGGGAGGATTATTATGTGCAAAAAATTGATTCATTTGATTTCATTCGTTTTGGTGTTTAGTTTGGCTACAGGCATTGCCGGTGCAGACCCGCTTAACCAGGATACCGGCCCGGACGGGATCGTTTCGGTGGAAGCCGAGCACTTCGATGCCAATGTTGAAGTAGGCGGCCATGCATGGGAGGAGACGGGGCCGACGGGCGGCTTTACCGGGACCGCCGGTATGCACGCGCCGAACGGCAACGGGGGACACGGCAATACCGGCTATGCCGCCAATAGCGAGCGTCTGGAGTATGAGATTAACTTTGTCAAGACCGGCACGCACTATGTGTGGATATTAGCATGGGGCGCCGATGGGAGCGATGACTCCTGCCATGCAGGTCTGGACGGCGAGGAAACACCCCTTTCCGACCGAATGAGCGGCTGGAACGAAGATTACGAATGGAACAACGGCAGAATGGACATGCCGGAGCCGTCGCAGATAGAGATAACCTCGACCGGCCTGCACACGTTGAACATCTGGGTGCGTGAAGACGGGCTTATTATCGATAAGATAGTCCTGACAACGAATCCGGATTTCACGCTCAGCGGTTCAGAGGAAGGCCCCCCTGAAAGCCGCCGTGGTCCAATCCTGAACGCTTATAATCCCAAACCGTCCGAGGGTGAGATATTTTTGGACACATGGGCGAATCTTAGCTGGTCGGCAGGAGCTACGGCGTCCTCGCACGATGTTTACTTCAGCAGCAATTTTGCGGATGTGAACGACGGCACAGCCGAAGCTTTTCAAGGAAACCAATCCCCGGCATTTCTTGTTGTCGGCTTGCCGGGTTTTGCTTATCCGGACGGTCTTGTTCCGGGCACGACTTACTATTGGCGGGTCGATGAAATCGATGCTGACGGCACAAAAATACAAAAGGGATTAATCTGGTATTTTACGATTCCACCCAAGATTGCTTATGAACCTTATCCGATTGATGGAGAGCCGTTCATAGACCTGAATCCGAGTTTAAGCTGGACGGGCGGTTTCAATACGAAGCTTCACTATGTCTATTTCGGCGATAATTTCGACGATGTGAACAGCGGTGTTGTGGGTATTCCTCAGGGTATTAATAGCTATACTCCCGGCACTCTTGAAGCCAACAAGGTTTACTACTGGCGTGTCGACGAGTTTGACAGCATAACCACATATAAAGGTGATGTATGGAGCTTTAGGACAGCCAAAGAAGGCGGAGGTATGCGGGCAGACTACTTCAGGGGTATGAATTTCGAGAATCCCGTGCTGACCCGCACGGACCCTCAAATTAACTTTAACTGGGGTGATCCGGGCTCTCCCGATGCATCGCTCGGCGATGATAATTTTTCGGTTAGATGGGCAGGTGAAGTAGAGGCACCATTTACAGAGACCTATACCTTCTACACCAATAGCGATGATGGTGTGCGTCTTTGGGTGGATGGTCAACAGCTCGTTGACGACTGGACAGACCAGGGAACCTCCGAGAACTATGGAACAATTGACCTTGTTGCCGGTAATGTGTACACCCTTGTAATGGAGTATAATGATAGCAGCGGCGGCGCTGTTGCAGAACTTCGGTGGTCAAGTCCATCAATACCGAAGCAGCTCATACCGCAAGCCGCATTGTCCCCACCGGTAAGGGCAGGCAGCCAGAATCCGGACAACGGAGCTACGGATGTAACAATGACACCCGTACTAACATGGAGGGCGGGAGATTACGCCTCTTCGCACGATGTTTACTTCGGCACCGAAGCAGATGTGGTTCAAAACGCCACCACAGCTTCACCAGAGTACAAAGGCAGCAATGAGCTTGGTTCCGAGAGCTTTGTACCCGGGGAACTTCTCTGGGATTCGACTTACTACTGGCGGGTCGACGAAGTCAACAACGCAAATCCGGACAGCCCCTGGTCAGGTAACGTATTAAGCTTTACAACTGGCGATTTCATTGCCGTAGATGATTTCGAATCATACAATGACCTTGAACCCGACGACGCCGATAGTAACAGGATATATATGACGTGGATAGATGGCTATGACAACCCGTCAGTAAACGGTTCTATAATCGGTTATGCTACCGCTCCTTTTGCCGAGAAAGGTGTCGTCCGCACCGGCTCTCAATCGATGCCGTATTTCTATGACAACAACATGAAGTATTCGGAAGCACAACGAACATTCAGCCCGGCGCAGGACTGGACACAACAGGGTGTCACTGTATTGTCAATAAGCTTCCTTGGCGATGCCGGTAATTCTCTTGAGCCGATGTATGTGAAGATTAACGGCAAAAAGGTGTCATATAACGGCGATGCAATTGACATAACACGGCCGCGGTGGAACCTGTGGAATATCGACCTTGCATCAGTTGGCGTAAACCTGCAAAATATCACGAGCTTAATTATCGGCTTCGGTAACGATACGAATCCGACAGCCGGCGGCTCAGGTATTGTTTACTTTGACGATATTCGGCTACATCGCTCGGCTCCTGTTGTCGTGACTGCATCGGAAGAAATATGGATCGAGGCGGAGGACGCCGATACGATAACCGCACCACTTGAGATTTATACGAATCTGGCCAATGCCTCCGGCGGCAAGCATATCGGCACAACGGACGATGTCGGTGACAGCAGCGGCAATCCACCAGCTCCCGACGGCACTGCGACTTATACCTTTACAGTAGCAGGCGGAACATACAAGCTGAGCTGCCGGATAATTATCCCAGACGGTGATTCCTTCTGGTTCCGTATCGAGGGCGCTGCTACCCAGACGGTCAATCACAGCAGCGGCTGGATAAGATGGAGCGACCCTGCGGATTCAGACGTATGGTACTGGAACGATGTCTTCAGCGCCGAAGATGACGGCGAAACGGTACTCTTTACGATGGATCCGGGGACTTATACCCTTGAGGTCGGCTATAGAGAGGATGCTGCATTGATGGATACCATCCTGATTTCCAAGGTTGAATAAACAATATTATCGGGCAGGATTTTTTATGATGTTAAGGTTTTTAAAGATAATGAGTGTTTTGGTTTGTGGCCAAAATCATAATTTATATTACTTAAACTATTAAGGAGGACTATTATGTACAGGAAATTGTTTTTTTCGGTTTCTTTAATTTTTGTGTTTGGTCTTGTCACGGGTACAGCCGGTGCTGACCCGTACCGTCAGGACACCGGTCCGGACGGTATCGTTTCGATAGAGGCCGAGAACTTCGATGACAATATCCTGAAGGGTGTGAGTTACTGGGAATTTGTTACATCAACTGATGCTTTTACACCAGCAGACGGATTCAGCGGTGGTGCCGCCATGCAGTCAATGCCGGACACCCCGCTGGGGGGGGCGGCCGGGTTCGATACGGGCTACGTGGAGAACGCTCCGAGACTGGATTATGAAATCAATTTCGAAAAGACCGGGACATACTATGTTTGGATTCTCGCTTACGGGATGGACGGCAATTCGGACTCCTGCCATGCAGGCATGGACTTCGAGGAAACCCCCCTTTCCAATCGAATGAGCGGCTGGAGCGGCAGTTACTCATGGGCCAACGGCAGGTATGAAAGGCCTGAGCCGTCGCAGATCGAAGTAACTACGACCGGCGTACACACCCTGAACATCTACCAGCGTGAGGACGGACTTACCGTGGACAAAATCCTTCTTACTACTAATCCGGATTACAGGCCGACGGGTACAGGCCCTGAAGAAAGCCATCGTGGTGCCCTGCTGAAAGCTTACGATCCCATTCCGGAGGATGGTTCCACTCATGAGGACAACTGGGTGAGTCTTAACTGGTCGGTCGGGGAAACTGCGGCATCACATGATGTATATTTCGGCGACAACTTCAATGATGTAAATGACGGCACGGCCGAAGTGTTCCGGGGCAATCAGGCCGGAGCGTTTTACGTCGCCGGTTTTCCCGGATTCGCTTTTCCGGATGGTCTTGATACGGGTAAGACATACTACTGGCGCGTCGATGAGGTTGAGGCGGACGGTACTACTAAACATAAAGGGGATGTATGGAGCTTTACGGTTCCCCCCAGAACAGCCCATAATCCAAATCCTGCTGATGGCACTGTATTCATTGACCCGGATACGGACGTTAGCTGGAACCCGGGCTTAGGCTCGAAATTGCATCATTTGTATTTTGGTGAAAGTTTCGACGACGTGAATGCCGGTACGCCCGATACCTATAAAGGTCCCATTGCAGATGTTTCTTATTCTCCGGGTACTCTTGCATTGGATAAGGTTTATTACTGGCGTGTCGATGAATTCGCTCTTACCGGCACATATACAGGTGATGTCTGGAGTTTCAGAACGATACCCGAGATACCTGTTACCAACCCCAATCTTATCAGCTGGTGGAAGTTAGATTCAGGTATCGGAACCAGGGCTATTGACTCGTCGGGTCATGGCAATCATGGCAGTCTGGAAGACAATCCGCAGTGGACAGCCGGCTTTGACGGCGATGGGCTCGAATTAGATGGCACCAACTTCGTTGAACTGTCAACCACAGATATGATAGGCTCGAATATCGGATCTATTTGCCTGTGGGTCAAAACCACTCAAGACGATACAGGTATGATTTTTTACGGCTCTTCAGGCTCGGCGGGCAATGGTTTCGGCGACGAGTACGAGCTGCACATCAACATGATGGGCGGTGGCGGGGTCGAATTTTACATCGAAGGCGGTAATAACGATGCCAATCCCGAGGCATCCGCGGTGAACGATAATGCCTGGCACCATATTACGGCCACCTGGGACATTAACGCCGATGCGAAGCTGTACGTTGACGGCGGGGCTCCGGTATCAGTACCTCATGATGCTAATGAATTTGACTTATCCGGCACAATCCGACTTGGGCGGCCTTTTGCCCGTGAGCGTTTCTATACCGGCTTGATCGACGACGTTCGGCTGTTCAACTACGTATTATCACCCGATGAGATTGCACTTATTATGAGAGGTGACGTAACGCTGGCCTGGAATCCAAAGCCGGCAAGTGGCTCAACATCGAACATCGACGATGTAACATCAGTTAGCTGGTCGGCCGGTGATAATGCAGCCCAGCACGACGTTTATTTCGGCACCGATAGAGACACCGTAGCCGATGCTAATGAATCCGATACTTCAGGTATATATCGGGGCCGACAGGGTGCCGTTAGCTATACTCCACCTGAAGGTATTGAATGGGGCCAGAGACACTACTGGCGAATTGATGAGTATAACACCGATGGAAGTGTCAGTACGGGCAGGGTGTGGAGTTTTGCGATTGCAGATCACATCGTTGTGGACGATTTCGAGAGCTACAACGACCTTGATCCCGCCGAACCGGACAGCAACAGGATATATAATTCCTGGATAGACGGATATGACAATCCGTCAATAAACGGCTCTATTGTCGGTCATTCTAATGCTCCATTTGCCGAGCAGACTATCGTTCACGGCGGCTCTCAGTCAATGCCGATGTCCTATGACAACGGTGTCGGTATATCAGAGGCGACCTTGACATTGACATACCCGCGTGACTGGAGCAGACACGGAATCGGTATTTTGTCGCTCTGGTTCAGAGGCAATCCGGCAGGCTTCTTGGAAGATCCGGCTGGGACCTTCACGATGAGCGCAGCAGGCGCAGACATCTGGAATACATCCGATGAGTTCCGGTATGCATACAAACAATTATCAGGCGCCGGATCGATTACGGCCCAGGTGCTCAGCGTTGAGAATACCGACCCCTGGGCTAAAGCAGGCGTGATGATTCGCCAGACGCTTGACGCAGGCTCGAAATTCGCCGCGGTGTATATCACTCCGGGTAACGGATGTAGATACCAAGCGAGGCGGACTCCGGGCTCAAGCGCAACAAGCGACACCGCCGATAACGCGTTTACACCTGAGCAAACAGCAATCAAGGCCCCCTACTGGATAAAAATAGAGCGTGACGCTACTGATAACTTTAACGGCTATTACTCCAGTGACGGCGTTAGCTGGCAGGCGATGCCATGGAATCCGCAGAGGATATCAATGCCTTCGAATGTCTATATAGGCCTGGCATTTACCAGCCATAGCTCCGGTGTGATAGGTGAGGCCCAATTCTCCGACGTGACGACAACCGGTGCAGTCAGCCCGCTGACATGGTCACACGAGGCCATCGGTATTGAGATGGCCAGTAACGACCCAGAGCCTCTGTATGTTGCTCTCAACGGCAATGCAGTGGTACAGCACGACAATCCCAATGCAGCACTGATAAATAACTGGACCGAATGGACTATCGACCTGACGCTTTTTGCAGACCAGGGTATAAACCTTGCCAATGTCAATACCCTTACTATTGGTTTCGGCGATAAGAAGAATCCGCAGCCCGATGGTTCAGGAAGTGCATACTTCGACGATATTCGGTTGTATCAGCCGTAGCGGGAACAGCAACCATAAATAGAAGATTTAGCCGGCAGTTAAAATTGTATGGCCGGCATAAAAGATTTACTCAAACTCAGGGCCCATAACGATGATTCGGTATGGGCCCTTTTTTTATTCGTACATAACAACAAAGCACTCTGCGGCCCAGAGACAATCAACAAAGAAGAAAATCTTTCCACCATCCAGCAGAATCGTATAAAATGGTTCGGTGAATTCAGACGATGTGGATGTACTTTGAGGTGCACAGAGAGTGTTCATACTTTTCCCTTATCGCGTTGATGTTCCTTTTAACCACCGGCCAGTAGTTAACTGGATAGTGGTTGCTTTGGTCATACTCACGTTTTCACTTCAAATTGCCGAGGTCATTCAGGTCATAAACAAAGAAACAAGCCTTGATGAGTACAAGGAAAATTCCATAACAGTGCAGTACATGCTGAAGCGCTGGTCAATCAAGGGGCTTTTCGGTCATATATGGCTTCACGGAGGGCCCCTGCACTTTGCAGGAAATTTGCTTTTTCTCTGGCTGTTCGGCAATGCGGTATGCTCCAAGATAGGCAACTTATATTATCTGCCGGTATATATCGGCCTTGGTGTGACTGCGGGGCTCACCCACTTGTTGTTTTCCAATCATGCAGCGATGGGAGCAAGCGGAGCGATAAACGGTCTGGTGGGGATGTATCTCGTATTCTTTCCGGAAAACTCGATAAGCTGCTTTTTCTGTTTCTTATTCTGGTTCTGGCATCCGTTGTGGTTCAGCTTGAGAAGTTACTGGATGATTTTATTGTGGTTTGCATTTGACATATTTGGTGCACTGCGCGGTCGCGGAGGCGTGGCTTATTTTGCTCATATCGGCGGTTTTGTGGCCGGCGTGGGATTGGCGATATTGATGCTGAAGACCAAAGTGATTGTTATGGAAAGGGACGAGACGTCGATTTTAAAGTTACTGGGCCTTGAGAAGAAAGACAAACCTAAAGGTTTGAGGGAGGACTTCACAAACTGGCAGCAGGAATGGAATAATAAAGAAATACAAGAAAATGAACAGGAAACTATAACATCTGAGCCGGACGAGACACCGCAGCAGTATATCCGTCTGAAGTGCCGGTGCGGACAGCGAGTTAAAATACTCAGTCAATATGCAGGCAAAATCGGGCGATGTCCGAAGTGTTCTGCAAGATGGAGAATACCGGAAGCGTAAACAAAAGAGTATGAATATCGGGCAGTGAATATTGGACTGAAAGAGGCAATATCCTGACAATACCGGGGTGATTATGGGGCGTGAAAAAATACGGAAAATAATTTGAAGAAAATAAGCATTCAGAGTGTATATTACTGTAGAAATGGAGTTTTTGGGCCAAGTTGAAAGAACCTTGAATTGGAGCCTGAAAGAGTGACGAGTTTGGGTCAAGAAGAAATAACAGCTATGCGGCGCTGCCGCCGGGGTTCATCGGCAGCGTTCGAAGTTTTTGTAAACAGATATATGAAAGACGCTTATTTTATCGCACTGGGGCTTGTGGGCAATCGCGAAGATGCAATGGACCTTTCCCAGGAGGCCTTTATCCGGGCATACCGGAATATCAAACACCTCAAACCGGAACGAAGGTTTTTCCCCTGGTTCTATCAAATACTGAAAAATCTTTGTATCAGCCATTTAAGAAAAAGAAGATATAGAAAGGCAAATTCTCTTGATTCAGAGAACTGCCCGGAAATACCGGCCAATACGGACTGCTTTTCGCCGGAAGTTGTGGCCGAAAGAAACGAGTTTAAAGATAAAGTCTGGCAGGCAATCGGCAAGCTGGACGATAAACATCGCGAAGTAATCATATTGAGGCACTTTCAGAATATGTCATACGAACAAATCGCAGAGGCCCTTTACTGCAATAAAGGTACGGTAACGAGCAGATTGTACTATGCACGTAAAAGGCTGGAAGAATTATTGAGCACAGGGAAAGGAGGTAGCATAAATGACATGCCATGATTATAAAGACCTGATGATGGGCTACCTGGACAATGAATTGAGTAACGAACAGAGACGTCAATTCGAAGAGCATTTGAGCGGATGCTCCGAATGCAAAGAAGAGCTGAAAGAATTCAGGAAACTTAAAGCTATTACCGACGAGGTAACGCTGGTCGAGCCTGAGGACAGGATATGGCAGGACTACTGGAGCAGCGTTTATAACCGAATCGAGCGCAGCGTCGGCTGGATTGTCTTTTCAGTAGCTGCTATCCTGCTGACAATCTACGGCGGATTCAAGCTGATAGAAGAGATAATCACAGATGCTACTACAGGCATACTTTTGAAAGCCAGCCTGCTGGTACTTATTGCCGGACTGGCTATTCTGCTGGTCTCGGTGTCTCGGGAGAGACTTCACTTCTGGCAAAAAGACCGTTATCGAAACGTAAGGAGGTAAGACAATGCTCATATCCACAACAGATACCATTGCAGACAAGAAGATTGTTAAGCAACTGGGACTGGCCAAGGGTAATACCATTCGAGCCAGGCACATCGGCAGGGACATAATGGCATTATTGCGGCACATAGTCGGCGGTGAGATAACCGATTATACCAAGATGATGGCCGAGTCACGGGAACAGGCCCTTGACAGGATGATAGAAGACGCTCAAAAGCTCGGCGCAAATGCGGTAGTACACCTTAGTTTCTCGACGTCAATGATTATGGGAGGAGCATCCGAGATTCTGGCCTACGGCACGGCTGTAGTGGTCGAGTGAGTTTTTATGTTATAAGGAGGCTTAAAAACATGAAAATGAAATTATTCCTTATTCTTGGTCTTGTTCTACCAACGTTAGGGGCTGGTTGCAGCAGGAAACAAGGCTCACAAGCAACGCCGAAAGACGCTGTAAAGAAGTTTTCTGAAGGTTTTATGGAACTCGATAAAGCCAAAGTTATGGCCTCCGTGACCGGTGATAAGCTGGAATTGGAAGCGCTGTCAGTATTTATGGATTATATAATTACGGTACAAGATTTTAAAAAAGCCGTTATCAATCAGTACGGTGCTTCCGGATGGGCTCACTTTGAAAATGAAGGCGGTGCCAAACTAAGTTTGGACCTAACAGATAACAGAGATAAGCTGGATTCTGCAAAAATAGAAGTCAACAACAATAAAGCCACCTGTACTATTCCAGGAGAAGCCCAAGTTATGAATCTATCTCGAAACAACGGCGTCTGGTACGTTGATGCAGGAAGTGCTTTGGCATCAGGTGGCACAGATATTAAGAAATTCATAAGAATGTGGTCGGGAATGACGGACCTTATTAAAAAGAAACAGCAAAGTATTGGACAATCCGGCGTAACTGCTCAATCATTGGACAAAGAACTGGGCAATGAATTATTAACTATCCTGATGACAAATCGCTAAAGAACAAAACTCGATTTCCGGCAATAATTTGAAAATATCGTCTTTTACTCATTTAGAACCATAGAGCAGGATTCAGTTCAATCAACGTAATGAAAGGAAGACTAAATGGATGCGATTAAAGATTTTCTAAGGCCCGAAATAATATGGTTCCTGGTAGGACTCGTACTGCTGATTTTAGAATTTATACTACCCGGATTAATCATCGCTTTCTTCGGGGTCGGGGCCTGGATAGTGGCACTTGTCTGCCTTATTACCGAGATCGGGATAAATACTCAATTGATAATATTCATCATTGCTTCGGTGCTGTCACTGCTGTGCCTTCGGAAATGGCTTAAAGGAATATTCCTGGGACATGCTGTTTCCAAACAGAACCTGAAGGAGAACCTCGAAGAATTCATCGGGCAGAAAGCGGTTGTGAAGGAAAAAATCATGCCGAATACCGGCGGCAAGGTGGAATTCCACGGGACCAACTGGCTCGCTGAGTCAGATGAGGAAATTGCAGAAGGAGCTACGGTTCAAATTACCGGCAAGGACAATATCACCCTTAAGGTCAAAAGCCTGTAAGAAGAAAGGGGCATGCCGGACACTAATTATCAAAGCAGGACAGAAAAGTTAATGTAAACCCATTGAAAGGAAAGGAGCAAGTCATGTTAGCAGATGTAAACCCGGCCGTAATAACAATAATTCTCGTAGGCATACTACTATTTGCGCTGATTGTATTTTTCAAGACCATAAGGATTGTGCCCCAGAAAATGGCGTATATAGTCGAGCGGCTCGGCAAGTATTCGAATACACTCGAAGCAGGCTTCCATATACTTGTGCCGTTTCTCGACAGGGTTGCATACAAACACACCTTAAAAGAGCAGGCGGTTGATGTTGCACCGCAACAGTGTATCACAAAGGACAATATCGCAGTCGAGGTTGATGGTATTCTATATATGCAGGTTGTGGACCCGAAAAAGGCCTCCTACGGAATAAACAATTACCAGTTCGCATCCGCACAACTGGCCCAGACCACTATGAGGAGCGTAATGGGTAAGCTCGAGCTGGATAAGACCTTCGAAGAAAGAGAGACGATAAACAGCGCCATTGTCGATGCAGTGGACAAGGCCTCGGATCCATGGGGGGTAAAGGTAACAAGATATGAAGTCAAGAACATCCTGCCTCCACAAAGCATTAAAGATGCGATGGAAAAGCAGATGCGGGCCGAGCGCGAGAAGCGGGCGACTATTGCCGAATCGGAAGGCGACAGACAGGCAAAGATAAACAGGGCAGAGGGCGAAAAACAACGGATGATTGCGCAGTCCGAGGGCGAAAAGCAAAAACGGATAAACGAGGCAGAAGGCCGGGCCGTCGAAATTTTAAAAGTTGCCGAAGCAACGGCCAACGGCATCAGGGAAATCGCCTCCGCTATTAACGAAAAAGGCGGGATTAACGCCGTAAACCTTCGCATAGCCGAACAATACCTGAACGAATTCGGCAAACTGGCAAAGACCAACAACTCGATAATAATACCTTCGAACCTTTCCGATATTGCGGGGGTGATTAAATCGGCCGCGGCAGTAATCAAAGACCAGACCGAAGTCAAGAGCCAAACAGGATGAAATCCCGGGTCAACAAAAGAATCATGCTAACTCTTTTTTGGAGAACATTTGAATGGCAATTCAGACTTCTCTATTCCTGCACGAAGAGGTCATGCTTTTGGCATTGCGTGACGAGGAAGGTACTATCGCATCGGGTACAATGTACCAGTACGCAATCGGTGCGGCAATACTGGCCGAGCTATTATTAAACCAGCGCATTGCTTTAGAGGAATCCAGAAAGAAAAAGCTTGTCAACCTTATCAGCTCAACGCCTCTCGGTGAGCCCTTAGTTGACCAATGCCTTGAAAAAATCGGCAATACGAAAAGACGTGCATCGCTTCAGACCTGGGTATCACGGTTTGCCGGCGTAAAGAATCTTAAACATCGCGCAGCCCAACAATTGTGCGACCGCGGCATTCTCAGGGCCACAGAAGACACGATTTTGCTTCTTTTCACACGAAAGATATATCCCGAAGTCAATCCGGTCCCAGAAAGGAAATTGACTGAACGTCTCAGACAGGCAATCTTCACCGACAGCAGGGATATTGATCCCCGAACTGTTGTTCTTGTATCACTGGCTCATAGTACCGGCCTTTTGAATATTGTCTTCGATAAAAAGAAGCTGAAAAACCGTAAAGCCCGGATTAAAGAAATCAGCAATGGTGAAATAACAGGAAAGGCCGCAAAAGAAGCTATAGCGGCTATGCAGGCAGCTGTTATGGTGGCCGTTATCATGCCAGCTATTATGACAACAACCATTATTCATCATTAAGCATATCAGTATGGTTAAGCCTTGTGACGTGGGCAGCAGATATACATGTGAATATAATTAAAAGAATTTGTGTCCTTATCAAATTAGGAGACATACGATGAAAAAAGTTACCGCATGGATTTTCGTAATCGCATTTCTCGGAGTGTGTGGGCAGACTTCACAATCTACGGCTGAGGAGCAAACTGTCGATATATGGACGGCTGCAGCGACAGGTAATATTGAAGCCATCAAGCAGCACGTCTCAGCCGGCACAGACCTAAATGCCAAAGAACCACAAGGAGGCAGCACGCCCTTGATAGTGGCGATACTTTACGGCCAAACGGAAGCCACCAAACTGCTGATCGAGGAGGGGGCGAAAATCGACGCCCAAAATAACGATGGAGCGACCGCTCTGCACGTAGCGGCATTCTTCTGCCGTACAGAGACCGTAAAACTGCTCCTGAACAAGGGCGCAGACGTGAAGGCTAAGAACATCCGGGGAGAAACTGCGCTTGATACAGTGGCAGCCCCGTGGAGTCAGGAGTTGGAAGGCATCTACAAGTGGATAGCAGAGCTTCTGCAACTCCAACTGGACCTTGAAAGAATAAAGGTTACCAGACCGAAGATAGCAGCGATTCTGCGCAAGGCTTCCAGCAAGAGCGCAGGATCGCGAAAAGCGGCAGAGATGAGGAGTACCGGTTTTAAGGGTTCTTATTTCATGAACGGCGAGATTCATGTTAACACGTACGGGACACCGGAAGGTAAGCCGCTTACGAAAGGGCACTGGGATTTTAAGCCGTCCTGGTCGAAGACGGGCGACATGCTCGTCTTCTTTCGGAGATTGAAGAATCACCGCGTGACCGTGATGTGGAAAACCGCGATTTGTATTATCAACGTTGACGGCACAGGCTTTCATCAACTGACCGACGGTACACATACGGATTTCAATCAAACATGGACACGTGACGGATCCAATACGCCTATCTGGAACCGGAAGAATCCGGAGACGGGCAGCTTCTACGTGATGAAAAGCAAGGTGGGCGCCAATCCGGGCGATGAGGTCGCTCTTACCGACAAGCGATATCACACGTGGGCATACACGACCCTGGAGGACGGCAGGATTCTGGTGCAGTCGGCACATCCGAAGTATGGGCACGGATATTACCTGATGAGGCCTAATGTCGGCGGTGAACCCCGCTTCGAACGTATCGATTGCGAACTGGCGAAGAAGGGGCTGCTGGATCGTGTCAGTGTTTCGCCGAGTGAGAAAAAGGTTTGTTTCGAATACCAGACGGGATTCAGGTATAAAGATACAGGGCGTACGCTCTATATCGCCGACTTCAATGCTAGCAAGCCCTCGATCACGAATGCGAAGGCATTCGCTAACAAGAAGGGGGCAAATCGCTGGTTTGCTTATCCCCGCTGGACCAAGGATGAAACAGCGATTGTGTACCATGCCAGCCCGTCACTCTACCTCTACAGACTGGAGGATAAAATCACCGTGAAAGTGTCAATGAATGATAAAGCTGACTATCGGTACCCTCACTGTGAGGCGACGCCGAAGTAAACCGTTCCGAGGATTAATATGATGAAAGACAAACTAGGAAGGCGAGAATTCTTAAAGCATACGGTAGCGGTAGCGGCAATCCGTACAGGTATAGCATCCGCGACTGTACCGGATGATAAGCGGATCAATCTGACCAATACGATTCCCACACGCGTCTTTGGCAAGACTAAAGTGAAACTGCCGATCCTCGGATATGGCGGTGCCGCGCTTCCGAGGGTATGGGGTAATCCTCTTTCATTCGATGACCGCGTCAAACTGGTCCGCTACGCTTGTGATCGCGGCGTGCGCTACTACGATACGGCGGGTAACTACATGGAGAGCCAGGCGATTCTTGGTGAGGCGCTCAAAGACGTGCGTGACAAAATCTTTCTGACCTCCAAGGTCGAAGTGACCCGAGCGAGCAAGACAAGGCGGGCGTTCGAAAAAGTCCTCGGTGAGTTGAAGACGGATTATCTGGACGCTATACTAATCCACGGCACGCCGGGCCTGGAGCAAATGACCGTCTCCGAGGCCATGAAGGTTTATGGCGAATTAGTCAAACTGCGCGAAGAAAAAGCTGTTCGCTTCATTGGATTCTCGGCTCACTCTTATTTTGACAAAGCCCTTGCTTTGATTGAGTCTGATGGATTCGACTTGTGCATGTTATCCTATGGATACATTCCCAGAGGAGACAAACAAATATGGTCTGCCAGAATGACCGAACTACGCAATGCATGTATTGCCAAGGCCCACGCACGCAACATGGGTATCGTTGCCATGAAGGTTGTCGGCGCAGGTATTCTCGGTGCGTGGTCCGGATACGTGGTGCCGGAATTCGACAAACAACGCATCAAGCAACTGCCAGCAGCCGCTATTCGGTATGTGCTGCAAGATGAGCGTATTGATATGCTGACGATCGGAATGCGCCTGGAGGGAGAGATTGATGCAAATATCAAGACACTCTCAGGTGATACAATGTACACGTCGAATGATCGGTCACTTCTTGCAGAGTTCAGCGCAAAAGCGTTCGAGAGCGATGCGATCAAAAAGATGAGGATTGATTGACTGCAATCAATCCATTAAACTTCCCATAGGAGTATATCATTACTATGGTTAAGCCGTGTGATGAAAATGGCAGGTAAATGAGTGTTGAAGTGAATGATGCTGATTATTGTGCCACAAAATAGACCTCCAGTTTTTAGGTCAAGGCATTCGAAACAAGATTCAAAAGGAAGCACATGATGCACATAGTTTGGGGAATTATGATAATGGCAGCCGGCCTATTCATGCTGATCTGCGGAAGTCTAAAAAGTAAGTTTATCATCTATCGACTTATGGTTGCTCGCTCGAAAATACTGTGGGGTGAGAATGTGCATCGCTTCTACCAGATCACAGGGGCTATTGTCATTGTCTTCGGAGCATTGGTGGCGCTTGGGTACATCTAACCGTTGAAGAATTATGCAATTGGACCGGCGCTTCTTGCGGAATTCAGCGCAAAAGCGCTCGAGAGCGATGCGATTAAAAAGATGAGGATTGATTGATTGCAATCATAAGACATTAAATTTTGTTCGAAAGTATATGAATATGGTGGTTGTTTACAAGACTAATCCTGAGTCGGTGCAGGCCGTGCTCGGACTTCTTCGAAAAGAAGGATTCAATCCGACAACACTGGAGAATCCGAGTACAGCAGCAGTCCTAAGCGGAGCCGGACACGCAACATACTTAATCAGTATTACGGTGCCAAGTGAGGAAGCCAAAGGAGCCAAGTCGGTTCTGAGAATGGGACAAGGCCCGGTAGTCGGAAACCGAACAAATAACAGAAAAACTCGCCGGACCATTACTGTTCTCGACAATGGTTGTTGCAGTGCTTGCCATTATTTTTCTTTCTACGGGTATTCTTTGGGATAATGTGGCTTTACTTTTCGTAATCTGGCTTGTACTCTTTGCATTACTGGCTAAAATTATTAAATAACATTAAACCAGAAAGCCAAAACAGCAAGTCAGGGATAAGACTGCGAAGGTAAAGAAAATGATTGGTATCATATCGAAGCCCGATACGCAGGAGAAACTGGAGATACTCAGCGCCGATGCGCAGTATGATTTGGCTTGTGCTTGCAGCACCGGTAAAGAGCAAGGTCGTAAGAGGAGCGGTGACGGCAAATGGATATATCCTGTAACGCTTCCAAGTGGAGGAAAAAGCCCCCTATTTAAGACACTGATGTCAAATGTCTGCACGAATGATTGTAAATACTGTCCGCTTCGAGAGCAAATGGACGTCCGCCGGTGCAGTCTCGGGCCGGAGGAAACAGCGAAGGTATTTCTGGATTATTACAATCAGCGAAAGGTTTTTGGGCTGTTTTTAAGCTCGGGCGTTTTAAGCTCGGCCGATGCATCTATGGACAAACTAAACGGCGTAGCCAGGCTGCTGAGAAAGAAACACAGATTTAAAGGCTACATCCACTTGAAAATTATTCCCGGAGCAAGCGATGCGGCGATAGAAGAGGCGGTTTCTTTAGCCAGCGCCGTCTCACTGAATATTGAGACACCGGGCGAAAAGAGACTTGCGAAAGTCTCGAATAAGAAAAGGTATATTCAGGATATTATCGAACCAATCAAGCTTATCAGCAGGTTGACCGGATGCGGATCGAGATACCAGAGGGTCAAGCAGACAACGCAGTTCATCGTAGGAGCAGCCGGGGAGCCTGACCAGGATATCGTCAAATATACGTTCGGATTATATGAACGTCTTAAAATGCACAGAGTATATTTCAGCGCTTACCAAAAAGGGCTGGGTGACGAGTCTATAGATGGTGAACAAGATGCAGAGAAAAGTCCGAAGGATATTCTTATGCGGGAACATCGGCTGTATCAGGCGGATTTTCTGCTTCGCAAATACGGCTTCAAAGAATCAGACATCCTTTTCGAGAAGAATGGAAACTTGTCTTTGACTTCAGACCCAAAAGAAGCATGGGCTCTCAGGCATCCTGAAGCATTTCCTGTAAATATAAATCGAGCGTCAAGGTTTTCGCTCCTGCGAGTGCCCGGGCTTGGGCCAGTAACTGTCAAGTGTATTCTACAGCAGCGGAAATCCGGAAAAATAAGGCATATCGAAGATGTGGGAAAGGTAGGTATCAGGCTGGAAAAGGCGAAAAAGCACCTTACCTTTTGAGTTAGTAAGACTGAAGGAAAAGTTGTCTTTGCTGAGCTTATTACAGAGGTGAGAAGCCAGGTTCGAACACTTTCATCTGTCGAGGGCCTGCGGCAAATGGTCAGCTTTCCGTTTACCGTAGTAAGGGACTTAACCATAAAAGTAAAAGCCAATAACAAAATAAGCGATAACCAGGAAAAAGGAGTTTGATTATGAAAAAGGTCAAGTTGATTGCAATAATTGTAATATCTATACTGGCGTTTATTATCTTTCTTCAGAATACAGAATCTGTGGAAACCAAAATTCTTTTCATGAAGGTGGCTATGCCCAGGGCTATACTGTTGATTTCTACGTTTCTTGTCGGTTTTGTTGCGGGTACAATCACCACCAGTATGCTTTTAAGAAAATCCGGAAAGAAAAAGACTCTAACCCAGGACAGTTGAAATTTAAGATAAACACAAGAGTTTTCCTTCTATAGATACTCCCAGAAAAGACAGGAGATTTATAAATATGAAAAAAGGTAAAAACAAATTCAAAGTTTTTAAGAAACGCTCGAGTAAGGCGGGTTTACCCCCTGGGACACTGGTTTATGTCGGCGAGAAAAAAGTTGAAAGCGTTCGAATCACCTTCATAGACTATGACGAGCAGAGCTTTCAGGAAAAACAGGTTACAAACATCGAAGAATGTCTAAAACTCAAAGACACAACTACCGTCAGTTGGATAAACATCGACGGCCTGCATGATATTGAACTACTTGAAAAGCTTGGAAGAGGATTCGAGCTGCATCCGCTTGTCCTCGAAGATATTCTCAGTACGGGGCAACGTCCAAAGTTCGAAGATTATGAAAAACACATTTTTATCGTGCTCAAGATGCTCAGCT
>CAZZAX010000059.1:0-32964 GCA_964653075.1 uncultured Pirellulales bacterium | reverse complement strand
TTTTGGATACGGAAGTATATTCAAATACCGGTGGTCAAATGTCCAAATCTACACCGAGGGCCGCAGTTGCCAAATTTGCCGCCGGTGGAAAATTGATGCCTAAGAAAGACCTCGGGCTTCTATCTATGACCTATGGAAACATTTATGTGGCCAAGGTGGCGATGGGTGCAAATACCAACCAGACAGTAAAGGCCTTTGTCGAGGCCGAAGCTTACCCCGGACCTTCGCTGATAATTGCTTATGCCCACTGTATTGCCCACGGCATTAATATGACGGCGGGCTATCTGGAGCAAAAAAAGGCAGTGGCGTGTGGTCATTGGCCGTTATATAGATTCGACCCGCGACTTAAAGAGCAGGGCAAAAATCCTCTACAACTCGACTCGAAGGCTCCCACGGGGGACTTCGAAGAATATGCATACGGTGAAAATCGTTATCGAACGCTGAAACAATCCAAACCCGAAGTAGCGGCGGAGTTAATCAAGCTTGCCGGTTGTGACGCTGCCCAAAGGTATGCTCTGATGGAGCAGCTTGCAAATTTGGCGTGCGATGGTAATAGTGAGGCGTCAGACAAAAAGATAAAATTAGAAATAGGAGGCTAAGGGAAATCCAATGGGCAATAATTTCTCAAAGACAATTTGGTTGTTTCTTATAGGCGCTTTCATCCTCACAGGGTGTCAGCGGAAAAATGAGGAAAATGTAGTAGATACGTTAGACACCGGGCCGGATATTCAAATGACTTCCGTTCCGCCTGATTATGTGGTTAAAGCGATTGAAGCGGTCGGGGGCTGGAACGCCTGGACCCGAACAAAAGAGCTGCAGCTTGATTGTGTAGTTACTTTTTATCAACCTGATGGCAGTTTTCACCTGACTGAGCAGCATCAAGTGGTTTATCCCTGGTCGAATTCTATTCAGATTTCAGGAAGTGAGCCACAGGGCAGGTTTGTCTGGCGGTTATCGAAAGGCGAGTTCGATGTATTGCAGGAAGGCGGGCAAAGTGATGCACTGCCGGTCGTTATAGGCAGTAATCATTTTGCTGAAATGATATTGAGTATTATGACAATACCTGCACGTTTTTTAGATGAATCTGCTGAGTTTTCCAAAGAAACCACAGGGCTCAAAATCCAGGGACAATGGTATTACCCTATTACCAGACTAAGCAGACCGGTTGTCGGGGCCGAGTTCGAGTCCGAACCTGCATTTGTTTTATCTAAGGCGGTTTTCTATCAGGACAGGGATAGCTCTTTAATAGACATGCTTGTATTTGACTTTATGAGCGGAGATAGTAATTTATCGGTTTGCGGTTATGACTATACCGAAGTAGAAAAAGACGGTGTTCGAGTTCCTGCCAGGATAGAGATATTTACAGCCGATACGCAGGGCAATTTGCAGGAACGACTTGTTAAAATAGATAATCACACTTTCAAACGCTCAAAGTAGAATCAAAAAAGGCCAGGCTGTCTGGCCCGATCTTTTTTTTCGTTTAGACCATTTTTAAACTTTGTCTTTTCGGTGCGTTTTCAGGTTCTAATTCATTTTATTGCCAGAGGTGTTAGAATTCTGCTGCATCATCATCTTCATTTGCTGCTGCATCATTTGAACGGCTGTCATCATTTCAGTGAGATGCTCTTTTGGCAGAGCGATATCGACAACCATTTTGCCATTTCCGGCTTTACCAGCCAATACAATATTGCTTTTGGTTGGAATATCCATCTGCAGCATCGGCATTGGTATCGGCATAACCGTCATTGAACCGACTATCTTTAACCAGCGCAGCGCATTATATGTCACCACAAAGTCGGCTTTCTCAGCCTCAGGAAGAAGTGCCAGAGCAGCCTTCATCTCAGAGCCCATTTGTGTTCTGCGGGTTTTTACCTGGTCAATCAGCTCACGTATCGACGAATCCGCATTACCGCCGATAGTTAAAACACAAAGCCTGTCAACAATACCCCATCTGTAATCAAATCCTCCGCCGTACATAGCATTTATCATTTGTCCCTGTGGAGAGGTGGTATCTGTTGATTTCATCGTGAGTTTGGCCGAATCTATCGAGACGTTTTTATAGCTGTCAACACCACGTTGTATCTTAAAGCTGGTTTCTATTCCCATGTCCTTATAAAAATCCAAAATACCGCTGGTGTTAAATAGCTGCATCGATTCTTCGATTAACTGGTCGAACTTGTTCTTATCCCTGACTGATATGACATATTTTCCTATGAAGGGCGGTTTGTTTTTTGTGTCTATCGATACTGAACATGCCATCGGCCCGCCGAGACAGTTAATTCCATCTGTCATAAGAGCTTTCATCTTTTCAATATCCTCGGCGTTCATACTATCACCGGCCATAACAGTAAGCAAATCGATACTCTTGAGGTTGAATTCTTTCCAGAAAGCCTTATTTATTTTGACTCCAAAATTCATCATCGCCCCGTCTTGAAGGTAATTAAGAAGATTGTTCTTACGGTTCGCTGAGGCATCTGAGACGAGCATATTTGCCATATCCGTTCCGGGAACGGCGGAGATGGTCTTTGTGATATTCAAGACATTGGGCTTAGGATTGATAGCTATGCTGAAGTACCGGGCTTCCTTCATTAGCTTCTTCAAGATGTCTGCATACATATTCATTATATTCTGGGCAAACTTCTGCGTGTTTTTCGGCGGTGCACCCGGGCGGTCAGGTCCGGTGCTTTTCATTATTGTTTTTATTTCTTCAATTTTGCCAAGCACCAAAGGTCCAAAAGTCCCGGATGCCTGCTGGATATTACCATAGGCCCACACCGGTTCGAGCATAGCCAGTTTCGCCTCGGCGGCATCAATGGAGCTTGCAAGTTTCACTGTCCTGGCAGTTGAAATCACTTTTGCCATTCTGAAAAGCTTGTCATAATCATTCGCCCGGCTTATAAGTGCATAGTTGCCAATCTTTGCAGTCAGTATTATGGGGGTCCCGTTGCTGGTGATTTTAGAAATGCCTTTATTGTCCGGCCGGCTGCAGTTGGGATTGCTGCTGATAAACTGTCTATAATCTGTAACAGGAACAAATCCGCCGATGAATATGTTTGAAACCGGATTATTTGATGTTTGTTCTCCGGGCAGAATTGCGCCAAATATCGCAAGGCTGCCATTCATATTAACACCGTTCAGCTCCGGGCTGCCCAGCACCTTTGCTAACTGCATACGCACCAGCATCGAGAGTCCCATAGGCATAGGTGAGACGCCGGCTAAAAACTGGTCTATTTGATTTAGTGTGTATTCAAAATGATTTACCCGTATGCAAAACAGGCTCTTGGCCGGGAGCAATTTAAGTAGTGGATCATCTGCTGGTTTTACTACGCTTACCGCCTGAAGTCCTGTAGCAAGGGTGAGCATTACCAGTAATCCTGCCACAAACGTACTTCTGACACATTTCGATTTCAACATTCTTTGTACCTCCATAAATTAAGACCTGCAAATATGTTTCTTAACAATCTTAGACTGAATCTTACTATATAAAACGTTTTGTCCACAGGAAAGTTTCAAAAAATCTGTAGAAAAATCTTAAAATCCGAAAACGTCTTTCTTGACAATACAAACAACTCATCGGCGCTAAATGCTCTTATACTTAAGAACCCAAGCTGAAAAACTCACATCCTGTGCTTGTGTGACATTTTTCTCCTTGCGATTCATTATTTTTTATCGGTTTAAAAAAAATATTCCCATCAAAACGGACTTTATGTCTATATTGGTATTGCAGTCATTATCGGCCCCGGATTAAGAGATGGCTCAGGGAAAACTATGAGTTCCCGGGATATGAATGAACTGATGAAGATTTTGTAGCATGCGAGTAGCTCGTTTGGGATTATGCCATAGAACCATATGGCTTCATAAGTGCTTTCTGAGAAGATAGTTGTAGTAAGTGTAAGACTGAAATCACTTTTCAGCGTTTCTTTTTTTTTTCATGCTTGTACGAAAAGAAAATAACATTTTTTGAGATATATGAAGATAGCTTGTAATTTTCTTTTTCGACCTTGTTAGATTGCCTTTATGAGAGTCAAAAAAAGTTAAGCGAGGTAAGCATTAAACCGATAAATTTCATCGAGTTAAGGTGTATTTTTTTTAACGATTCGGGAGATTTTGATAGAGTAAAGCTCGGTGTTTTTGGAAGTTTATTGCTATGGACGGGATACAAAAGGTAAGTGAAAGCAAAAGTCGCAGACCGGGCTTTCGACGTGAAAAATCACGTTTGAGAATCGATATAACCGGCAAAGCCGGACGGCTTTTGTTTGTTGCTTCCTTTTTACTGTTTTTTACCCTTTCATCTGGTTGCGGCGATAAGTTTTTTGACCCTACACAGGTAGGAAGATTTCGGCCTGTTCCAGCGGTCAATGTTATATTAGATTCATTGGGTGTGGCCGAGGAGGAGCCGGTAGCATGGGAACAAGCCGAAGAGCCAATGCCTATAGATACTGTTGCGGTTGATTCTGATTACGTATTCAGGGCAGGTGATGTTATCAGTGTGGCTATCTTCGAGCTGCTTCAGGAGGGCATTCAATTTGTTAACAATTATGTCGTAACCGAAACCGGCAGAATATCCATACCGGAGGTTGGTGTTATTGAAGCGGCCGGATTAACTGAAACACAGCTTGAAGAACGGATAAAACAGATTCTTTCACCGGGCATATTGAAAAATCCGTCGGTTATTGTAACTTTGTCCGGTTCTCAGCAGCGCGCGTTTTCGATATTGGGTGACGGTGTGCCGCTCCCCGGAAGATACCCGATTCCACGATATAATTTCAGGCTGACCGATGCGCTTGCGACAGCGGGAGGGCCAAGACAATTTAACGTGAGCTATATTTTTGTTTCACGTTTTAGCGAGGGCAATAAGGAAACAGGGTACGAACCTCTTAAGCCGGGATATGATGGACTTGAGCTGAAGGTTATTGAGCCCGATACAGTAATGTCGTCTCGCAGGATGCAGCAGACAGACTCACCTCGTGCACAATATAGATATCAATGGCCTGAAAGTAAGGTAGTTATAGCTTCTTCTGAAATGGCAACAGATGATGATTGGCAGGCCGCTGGAATGCCGAAAGCCTTTGAAGGGCCGGGCAATAGCAACCCAAATCGGATAGATTCACAAACTCAATGGCAGTCGTCTGCACAAGAGCCGGTAGGTGTCAATGATATATTGAATACTTTGCAGGAGCGCTCTCTTCGTGAAAAAGTATGGTTAAGCGGGCAGGTTGATGTTGAAGATGCAATGGATTCGTTTCGATTGCTGGCTCGTTCTCAAAATGGTGCGGATGAGCGGGTAAATCGCCGGGATTCAATGGCATTCACCCCAGCGCAGGTTGCTCAGGAGGCAAGGGATGAGCCGGTAAGTGTTAGAGACATATTAAAAACACTGCAAGAGCGTTCTCGAAAACAACAAAAATGGCTGAATGATGGAGGGGATGTTGAAAATGCACAGGAGTCTTTTCGGGAACTGGCTCGTTCCGACAAGTGGACAAATCAGCGAATAAATCGTCCGCAGGCGCTGGCATCAGCGGCGCCGGTTGCTCCGAAAGTGATAAATGAGCAGTTGGATACGAAAGAACCCGGACGTATTAAATGGGTTTTTCAAAACGACAAATGGGTTCCCGTTCAAGCTGATTCACAGACCCCCCCCCCAACCCAAACTCCGGCTCCGACTGAAAAAGAAGAGCAACCCGGACATATAGAGTGGATTTTTAAGAACGGCAAATGGGTTCCGGTTCAAGTGGGTAAGCCGACTTCGCCGAAGCCGACCGAGCCTGTCAGGCCTGTTATTAAGATTGATCCCGGAGAAACACCGACCAGCCCATATGAGATATCGGGTGTTAAACGCAAAACCGGGACTCGCCTAATAAGAATTCCGGCTGAAAGGTTACTTGCCGGTGATTCCCGATATAATATCGTGATAAAGCCCGGCGATACTATTCATGTGCCGGTTGATATTGTTGGTGAGTTTTGCATAACGGGTCATGTCAACCGTCCGGGATATTTTAATATGACCGGGCGTCCGATGACTTTAAAAATGGCTATAGCTGCTGCGGGTGGTTTGGGACCTTTGGCCTGGCCGAAACGTGTTGAGGTGGTAAGAAGAATAGGCAGAAAGCATGAAGAAATAGTAATGCTGGATTTGGATAAGATTGCCAGCGGTGAGCAGCCGGACATCTTTATAAAGCCGAATGATTTAATCAATGTCGGAACACATGCAACCTCCAGATGGCGGGCAATCTTACGAAATGCCTTCAGGGCCACTTACGGGTTCGGCTTTGTTTATGACCGTAATTTTGCAGATAGAGATTTTGGCACCCACAGACCTTTCCCGGGTTGGTTCTAAGAAAAGTATAGACTGGAAAGTACAGAACTGCCGAGACCGACAGTTCTGTTTTTTTATTATTAGCTGTTAGTTTTCACTATGGTGTACGATATCATCTCTTCTGTTGCAAATAGGCCTGATTATGCAAAGAATTGTAAAATGAATAATCGAATACAACAAACAAGTGCGCCACTTCAAAAACAGCACTGGAGCCGGCTCGGCCTGCATAATTACATTAAAATGCTGATAATAGGAACACTTTTCTGTTATCTTTTTCGCGTTGAGATTCGGACAATTATCAACAGATGGCTTACGGACAGCAGTTGGTCGCACGGTTTTCTAATCCCGATGTTCAGTTTATATTTCATTAATCAGCACAAGGAAGAGATTCTCCGCTCAGTTCAGAATAATGAGTTAAAACAAAATTATACAGGTCTGTTTTTCCTGATTTGCGGTGTTTTGTTTTATCCCTTCAATATCGTTCAACTTCAGTACGGATACCTGAGACCTATTGGTATGATAGCGACGCTTGGTGCGATTGTGTTGTTTTTGGGTGGGTGGCGCCTGGTTAAATATACGTGGCTGCCGATAGTTTTTTTGGTTTTTGCAGTGCCACTGCCTCGTAGATACTATATTAGCCTTACTATGCCAATGCGTCATCTTGCTGCTTCTGTAGCAACTGCTTTGCTGAATCTTCTCGGCGGGATGGAAGCCACTGTCAACGGTGTTGTGATAGATGTTATTTATAAGGGCCGGCAACTGGATCCTTCGCTTAATGTAGCTGAGGCCTGCAGCGGGATGCGTCTGTTAATGGCCTTTTTGGCTTTGGGCGTTGCTATGGCATATCTACACGAAAGACCTTTATGGCAGCGATTAGTTCTTTTAGCCGGCACTATTCCTATAGCGATATTTTGTAATATTGTGCGGGTTACAGCAACCGGCTTTATTTATGTGCTGATACATCCGAAATACACGCAGGGAATCTATCACGACGGTCTGGGATTAATGATGTTGCCTTTGGCATTTGGTTTATATGGTTTTCTGGCGTGGTTTATGTCGAGTTTGTTTATTGAAGATAGTGACATAGTTAACGAAGATATTGTGGTTCACAGGCAAAATACGTGATGCGGGATTTTAGAAACAATATAAGAGTATATTTTCAGCCGGCCTTTTTGATATGTGTCGCGGTGCTTACAACAGCCGGGGCCGGTATGTCGATAGCCATAAAAAGCTTCGGAGTGTACTTAAAAAAGGAACCGCTGCCGTTGAAAACATCTTTTGACCTTATCGATGAAAGTGATTTAACCTCTTACAAAGTAGTATCAAAACATAAAATAGAGAACGAGGAAATAATCACGGCATTAGGGACAGAAGATTATATTCAGTGGATTCTGGAAGACACCGAAGCGGCAGATAATAGTGCGGCTGAAAAATTTATGCTCTTTATTACTTATTATCAGCTTCCTGACAGGGTGCCGCATGTACCGGAAGAGTGCTATGCCGGCGGAGGCTTTCAAAGATTGGCGTCCGACAGTGTAACGCTGGACATAAACAATTATGCCGGTTTTAAGAGAAAATTGCGAGGAAAACACCTTGTTTTTGGCAGTACAAAAGCCGACCTCTGGCGGAAAGGTGAAAAATTCCCGGTTTTGTACTTATTTAAGGTCAATGGGGAATATGCAGCATCCCGAGAAGAGGCCCGAATAGCTTTGAATAAGAACCTTTTCCGAAAATCTTCGTATTTTTGCAAGGTTGAACTGGTTTTTAACCAGACGTTGATTCCACCCGACAAAGAGCAGGCAATTAAAGCAGGTGAAAAGCTTCTGGCTGTGATTTTGCCTGTTTTAGAAACAAAACACTGGCCTGACTGGGACAAGTAAATCGTGATAGTTGAAGGAAAAACCGAAATATCCAATACGAGGTTAATTTATGACAAACAGGAGGTTAAATAAAAAAGTTGCACTTATCGGCTCGGTGATTTTTGTTGTTCTTGCCTTGGGGGCCATTTTGGTAATTCTGCAGTTAAGCGGAGATCCGCAAGAATTTATCAAAGATGCCCAGGCCGCTCTAAAAGCGGCACGACAGGAAACCGATGAACAAATAAAACAACAAAACTATGACAGGGCTGAAAGCAGTTTTCGCGGGGCATATGCGAGGGCAAAAACCGATGCTCTCAGACAAGAGGTGCTTTTCAAAATGGTGGATATGTACCTCGAGGTTGAGGACAAGGAATGGCCTTATGTATTGGGATGTTGGGACGAAATAATAAAAATAAATCCCAATAATGCGAAAGCTCGATTTGGGCGGTTAAAATATTTTCATATATTGTCTGAAAGCAGTATCGGCGGTCCCTGGCAGGAGGTGCACAAGCAGGCGTCGGAATTTTTGAAAGTGGCGGAGGATGCAGACCTGCTTATGGAGGATACGGCCAAGTGGGATGTATTTGAAACAAAGCAACAAGATGCCGGCCGGCAGCGGCTGGGGACGTACTTGTATTTGCTCAGAGGCAGGGCCGCACTGGAAATGGCGTCTATGGGGGCGGTGACCAACAGGGACGAAACGATTACGCAGGCAGTCGATGATTTAAATAAAGTCCGGGAGTATGAGCCCAATAATATAGATGCCTATTGGTATTTGGCGATGGCAACAATCACAAAAGGGGAAATTTTAGCTTCACGAGGCGGCCCTGAAGAAAGAGACAAGGCTGTAAAACAGGCGATGGCAATTTTAGAGCAGGCAGTTCAGTTCGCGCAGACTGAACCTAAGGCGCATATTAATCTTTTGTCAATGAAGCTTATGCTTGATAAAAACGAAGATCCTGCAAAGCAAAAAGAGCAAATTGAAGCACTCGAACCGGAGTATTTGTTGCTTGTGCGCAACTTTGATTCCAGCGCAGAGGCATTTTCTGCAATGTCTCAATTTTATTCAGTTTATTCGGCCTATACAGGTCCGCGAATAGGACACGAAAAGCTTGATAAAGCCGTAGAAGCTATTGAACAGGCTATTGAATTGGATGAACAAAATGTTGTTTATTCGATAAATGCGGCCAATTTATACTATCGAAAATTTTCTTTTTATAGACAAAAGCCACAGATATACAAAGCAATAGAGACAGCAAAGAACGCACTGACTTTGCCGGATGCACAGGATACACCCGGTCCACGACATCGTGCTAATACAACGAACAGATTTATGCTGTATGCATTTCTCGCAAATTGCTATATCGAACAGATACTTGAGCCGGGTGAGCCGGAGACTCCATCGCAAACTGCTGTCTGGATGACAGGTGCTGAACAGGCCGTGCACGAAATCGAGCAGATTTTTGGCAGCGGCGAAGAGCCGCTCATTATCAAGTGGAAGGGAATGCTCGAGCTTGCAAAGGGAAATAAAGAAACCGCTGTCAAAGACTTATATACAGCTTACGAAAAATTTAAAGCACTTAAACCACCTGAACCGCCCTGGCCGAGAGACAACGAATTTTCACAACTTTCTTACACTCTGGCGAAAATTTTCCGGGATACTCCTGAGGTTGGTATGGTCGCTGAGTTTCTGGTAAGTGCGCTCTATTCGGGTATTGGTGAGATTAAACCTGAAGCGCGTTTGGATTATGTCGATGTTATTTTGAAGTTCGGCAACTGGTCGGACGCTGTACACAATATAAATGCTTTCGAAGACTATTTCGGTTCCAATGACAGAAGCCGGAGACTTCGTATCAGAAGTTATATCGGGGCAAAACAGTTTGACGAAGCTGAGAAAGAATTGGCGATTAGTGTGCAGGATGACCCCAATACGATTAAACTCAGGCTGGACCTTGTACAGACCATAATCAGACAAATTCAACTGAATATGGCACAAAAGGAAATGCGTGAAAGCTCGGACCTTATTTCCCTGCAAACAGAACCTGAAGAAGAAGAGCCTGTAGGATTGACGGCCGATATCGGTGTAATGACAGAAGACTTGAAAAACTACCGGCGGTTTGAGATGGAGCTGCTGGAAAAACTTCTGCAGGCTGAGCCGAATTTTGTTGGACAAAATTCTATTGTTGGTGTTTGCAGAAATTACATAGCTCAAGGCCAGGCAGGCCGGGCTGAAAGTTTAGTCGATAAGTTTTTAGAACATTTTCCGGATAATGCAGTAGTGTTGGTTTATAAGCAGATACTCTCCGAGCCTGACCCGGCAAATATTTCGCAGCAAAGGCTCAAAGAAATAGAAGAGCAGGTGCTTTCGAATATTGCTGACCCTGTTCGCCGCGCAGCACAGCTTGGAATATTTTATAGCAGGCACAACGAAACAGAAAAAGCAATAAGTAGTTTAAAAAGGGCTGTTGAAACAGGAACTTCTCAACAGAATATAACCAATGGGCTGGCTTTTGAGTATGTGCAAATTGCAGCGAGTCATCTTTTGGATATTGCGCTTTTCACAAAAGACTGGGAGCTGGCGGAGCAAATTACAAAGACAACGAGCCGTGAAAACCTCGATAATTGTCAGGGTCGGGTTTTTGCAACCCGCCTGGCGATGGCTAAAGGTAATTTCGAAGATGCTTTGGCAGCAATCAACGAATGTTTGAAACAAAAGCCTGTATTTTCATATGCTTATATGCTCAGGAGCGAAATAAATACTGCTCTTGGAAACGAGCATGCATCTATGGAGGACATTCGCAATGCCGCATCTTTAAATCCTCTGGATGGAATTATTGCAAAAGCGTCGGCCAACGTTTTATATCATCGAAATCAAAAGCTTGGTGACAGTGTCTCTTCTGCCCAGGTGGTTGAAGTCAGGACCGCTCTGGAAAGGGCAATCGCGCTGAATCCCGGCGATTTGTCTTTGTTGAGCCTGTATGCGGAGTATATAGCACCGACAGAGCCCATGAGAGCCATCGCAATTCGACAGGACCTCCAAAGTGCAGCTCCCAATATGGATAATTCTTTGATGCTCGGGCAGCTTGCCACGCAAGTGGCTGTTAAAGAAACCAATACGAAGCTCAAGGAAGCGATATTTGGTATTGCTGCTTCTGCTTTCGAGCAGGCCAAAAAAATAGATCCTCGGGACAAGCGGATGCTCTATTATTATGCTGAATATTTTCGGGCCAGGGGACAGGATGATAATGCTACGGCGATGCTGCGCGAATCTCAGGAGCAGAACTTACTTTGGGACCATTATTTTCAGCAGGGACGGTACGATGATGCCGGAAGGGTGCTTCAGCAGTTATACGAAGGCGGCACCAAAGATGCAGCAGTCCTAAGAGGTCTTTTACTTGTTGCCGAGAAAACCAGCGACAAAGAGGCCGTGAAGAAATATTCCGGTGAGCTTATAGCGTTCGAAGATACCGTAGAAAATAATCTTGTTCAAATTGAGGTTTTTCTTAGAGCCGGTCTTATCAGGGAGGCTGAATACAAATTACAGAGTTTTAAGGAAAAGTATCCCAATGAACGCAGAATACTCCTGCTTGAAGGCTGGCTGCTGATGAGACAGGGACAACTGCAAAAGGCGTTGGAGCTGACGAATAGAAATCTCCAGGCCAACAGGAACAACCCGGTGGCATGGCGGTTAAGAGGTGAAATTAATTTCTTCCTCGCAGATTATGATAAGGCAATCAGCGACCTTAGAGAAAGCAAATTATTGTCGGATGTGCCTCTTACTCGAATTTCTCTGGCTAAGGCTTATATGGGAGCCGAGCGTTATGAAGATGCCATAACCGAACTCCAGGTTACGATTAACACACCCGGTATTCATTCCGAAGCCAGATTCTTGCTTGAACACATTTATTCACGGCTTGACAGAAAACCGGCATTGAAGAAATTCTATGAAGAGACGCTTGAGAAATTTCCGGAAAGTGTACAGTGGCTTAATCGGGCAGGTGCATTTGCCGTTAAAACAGGTGACTTCGATAAAGCCGAACAATTATATCAGAAAGCTTATTTGCTCGGGAGCCAGGAAAATCTTGCCGGCAATGGCGGAAACCAGCTAAAGGATGCACTATACACTGCGGCGTTCGATGGATATATGAACGCCCTTATTCTCGGAGCGGGGCAGCAAGGTACGGGAAACTGGAATCCTCGGAAGCTGGACAAGGTTTTTGAAGAATGCAGAAAATATCTGGACGGCAGTTTAGTGCCCGTAGCATATTTGCGAATGGCCCAGGCGACGTTGAAGCTCGGCGATAAAACGACTGCAGTAGAATATTGTCACAAGGCTGTTGATAGAGCAGGGGAAGATGAGACCCTTGCCTCTGAAGTTTTGCTGAGAATGCTCTTAATGCTTGGGCCTGATGAAGTGTTGAAGTATTGCAGAGGAAAACTCGAAACCAGCCCGGATTCGATTGCTGCGAATTTTGCTATGTTTAATTTGGCGAAGATTAACAACGAACACGATAAAGCAATAGATTATATTCAAAAATGCATTAACCTGACTGACCCTGACAGCCAGCGCAGGCTTGAATACATAATGAAGAAAGCCGATGTTCTAACCCTCGCATACGAGAAAAGTTCCGATAAAAATTATCTCTCGGCGGCTATCACAGTTTACAAAAGTCTGCTAACTAAAATGCCGAATAATACCATTATTCTAAACGATTTAGCGTATTTTCTTGCTGAAAATAATGAATGGCTTCCGGAAGCTCTTCAATACGCCAAACGCGCGCTTGATGAACAGCCGAATAATCCCGGCTACCTGGATACTTATGCTTATGTGCTGCATAAAAGAGGTGAAAATTCGCAGGCTGTTGAATTTGTGGCGGCCTCGATGCAGCAATATCAGCAGAATAATGTTCTCGTGCCTGCAGTAGTGTACGAGCATAATGGTTTGATAAAGGAAGCACTTGGGGCAAAAGATGAGGCCCTCGCTGCTTATCGACAGGCGCTGGAAGCAGGAGAAGATGCATTGTCGCAGAAAACCAGGCAGCGAATAAATGAAGCTGTTAAGCGGCTTTCGCAGTAATGCTTTATTTTAAAAATTATTGTCGTGTGTAATACGTAAGTTGTTTTATTGGTTGGTTCCGAGTAGATAGCAGAATGGCCGAAGAAAGACCAATAGCACCAAATAGGATGACAAGACCGGTTGGACAGGGATTCCCGGCGACGGCCTCGATGACACCGAAAGAGGCTATGGGGATATTGCGCAGGCATATATTTCTGATAATTTTTCTGACAATGTTAGGCGTGGGTGCCGGGGGTACCGGCTGGTATATGTTACAGAAATATATTCCGAGATATACCGCCACAACTTATATTAAAATCCTTCCACCAGTAGAAACAGACCCTATGGACATCGTTGCGCCTCAGACACAGAAGGATATTATTTACGGCTACCGCCAGTCGATAGCTAATCTTATAAAACAGCAGAGCAGCCTGGAGGCTTTGCTTGAGAGCGACGTAGTTAAAAAGACCCGGTGGTATGAACGCAGAGGCAGGAGCATCAGAAAAGCCGTTAAGTATTTGAATAGATATTTTCGTGCCTACGCACACCGAGACGCTGAATTTGTTGAGGTCTCAATGACCTGCCGTGATGCAAGAGAAGCCGCGGACATAGTAAACGAAATGGTGCGTTTGTTTCTTGCCAGGCAGGGAAGCGTTGAAAGAGGAAAAGTGAGCGCCGAGCTGGTTATGCTTGAAGAGCGGCAGGCCAGAGTTAAAGCGGAGCTGGATGCAGCCGACAAGGGACTGGATGATGTCCGTCAGAGATGGGGTATAACAGACCTTGCCATGCCTGCGGGGCGTAATTTCCAGCATACAATCACTCTGAAGCTGAATGATTTGGAACTCGAGAAAAACAAGCTTGAGCTTGGAATAAGACAGCTTAGTGCAAACATAGCAAATCTTAAGGACCTGGCGACGGGCCCTATTACCGAGCAGATTGAATATGCGATAGAAAGAGACGCCGTTATGGTTACGCTTGCTCAGCAGCTTGCCTTTCAGGAGGCCCAGCTCTCCGCCAAGCTCACAAAGTTCGGTGAAAATCACAGGGATGTGCTTCAAATGAGGGAGCAGATAGATGAAATAAAGAAAAGAAGAGAATCAAGGAAGGAAGAGATCGGAAAAATGACCAGCAAGGCGAATCTCGAAAATGCGCGTGACGGATTACATGTATTGCAGGAAAGATTCGAACTGCTGGAACAACAGCGGCAGGAGGCGGAAGCGCAGAAAAAAGAGCTTGATTTGGCCCGTGTACAGTATGAGCAGCGGTTGAAGATAAGAGATGAGAGAATCGTAATGCTTGACTTAATCAAAGAGCAGGTCGAGAAATTGAAGATGCTGCATGATTCTCCGGAGACACCAAAAGTTCAGCGAATTGGAGATGCTCCGATACCGCTGGAAATGGCCTTCTCCCGCCAGTGGTATCTTTGGTTTCCCGGTGGAACAATGCTGGGCTTTATGCTTGGCGTAGGTCTTGCCTTTCTTGTTGAATTGGCCAATGATCTGGTGCGTACGCCCAGTGACATCGCCAAGTATTTACATATTCCCCTTTTGGGTATTATTCCCGATGCATCTGAAGATAGTCAGGTCCGACGCATTGAGCTTTGTCACGCTGTTCGACTTGCGCCTTATTCTGTTATAAGCGAGTCTTACAGGCGATGCAGGACGAACTTAAAGCTCTCCGGCACGGCCGAGTCCTTGAAGACTTTGCTCCTCAGCAGCGGCATGGCGGGGGACGGCAAGACTTCTGTAGCGGTAAATCTTGCAACGACTTTTGTTGCCGCGGATAAAAAAGTCCTGTTGATAGATGCCAATTTCAGACAACCCAATTTAGAAAGACTGTTTCCAAAGATACATACCGACCAGCTCGAAGATAAACTTGAAGCTGAGGGTTTTGATTTTGGATTGAGCAGCGTGCTGATGAAGCAGTGCGGTATCCAGGAAGCTATAAGGCCCGGCGGCATAGAGGGCCTTGACATAATCGATTGCGGCCCTTTGCCTGCTAATCCGGCTGAGCTGCTCGGCAGCCCGAGAATGGAAGAGCTGCTTGGCCGGCAGCGGAACAACTACGACCATATTATAATTGATGGGCCGCCTGTCCTGTTTCTGAGCGATGCAAAAGTGTTGGCTCGACTCGTTGATACCACAGTTCTGGTATTTAATGCCGCCGCTACGAGCAGAGGTGCGGCCCAGAGAACTATTCGTGAATTCAGGGAAGTAAATGCCAAAATCATAGGCTGTGTGCTTTTTGCCGCAAGGTCAATGAAGGGCGGGTACTTCAACGAGCAGTTCAAGTCGTACCATAAATATGAGAAAAAGGCCAAAAAAGCAAGAAAAGCCGCGATTGCTGCCGGTTTAACTTGAGTCTTAAAACCTGAAAATTCTGTTGCGGAGTGACAACTTTTGAGCTTTATGTTATCATACTGCAACCTAAGTGTCCTTAAACTGATATGCAGGATTTTTAAGAGGTTTATTTGATGACAAAATTCTTGGTAACCGGCGGAGCCGGTTTTATCGGTTCTAATATCTGCAGAGAGCTCATCTCGCAAGGCTGCTTTGTAAGAGTTGTTGACAATTTGCTCACGGGCAAAAAAAGCAACCTTGCTTCTATCATAGATAAAGTCGATTTTATCAAGGCCGATATGGGCGATGCGGAGGTTGCCCGGTCGGCCACCAAAGATATCGATGTCGTTTTGCACCAGGGCGCATTGCCTTCTGTCCCGCTCAGTGTTGATGATCCCGCCCCCACACACAGGCACTGTGTCGATGCGACCTTCACGCTTCTTTTAGCCGCCCGTGATGCCGGTGTAAAGCGGTTTGTCTATGCCGCAAGCTCCTCCGCTTACGGCGATACTCCGACTCTGCCGAAGGTCGAGACTATGACGCCTGTGCCGCTTTCACCTTATGCGGTTGCTAAGCTCGTTGGCGAATATTATTGCTCGGTCTTCTATCAGGTCTTCGGTCTTGAGACTATTTCACTTCGGTACTTCAATGTATTCGGCCCGCAGCAGGACCCAAAAAGCCAATATGCAGCTGCTATCCCGGCTTTTGTTACAGCAATATTGAAGGATAAGCCGCCTGTGATTTATGGTGATGGCCGGCAGAGCCGCGATTTTACGTACGTTGAAAATGTTGTTCAGGCCAACTTGCTCGCCGCAAGAGCTAAGCAAACTAAAGGTGAAGTCATTAATATCGCCTGTGGTTTGGCCGTAACGATTAATGAGATTATTGCTATGATTAATGATGCTGTCGGTAAGAATATTAAACCCAATTACGCCGACCCGCGCCCCGGCGACGTAAAACACTCGTTGGCTGATATTTCTCTGGCACAGAAACTAATTGGCTTCAAACCCAAAGTATCATTTGAACGGGGCCTGCAATTGGCTATAGATTGGTATCGAGAGAATCTTCTCTAATTTACTGATTATTTGTTCTCATTCAGGTATGTTTACAACTTGCCGGTAATTAACGTTTTTTGATACGCTTTTTCAATTTACGTAAGTATTTTAGATCTTCTACGTCTTTTGCACGCGAAGCAGCTTTTTTCATTGTTATAAGGTCGTCAAGGCAGGCAAACCAGACAAAAGTTTTTCCGAACTTTGCCTTTACTTTGTTTTTCCATACTTTCTCGAATGTTATCCCTTTTACAAGGGGGTGAATGTCAGTTTCTATCAGGTACTGGCGAATCAAGACTTTTTTTGTTGAAAGGTCGTCTATTGTTATATCTGTAGTGTCGTATCCGAATTCTTTCAGAGCTTTCAATGTTCTCTGAGCATTTCCCTTCTCCGGCCTGATAAAGATATCGATGTCTAATGTTGCGCGTGAGTAGCCATGAACAGGAAAAGCGGTGGCGCCGATTATGACAAATTTAACGTGGTTTTCTTTTAATAACTTCAGTAACTGTTCTGTGTCCATTTGTTTTTTTACGCAGACTCAACATTTCCCTGGTTTTTGTGAACATCATTTGGAATCTTTGACTGGTTGTTAAGGATGTAAGGTAATCTAATTCGAATTCGATTTCCTTATCCTCATCGTGTTTGTCTAACTTTAGAATAGTCATACAACCCCCTATTTGTTTTATAGTTTGATTTATGCATCAGCAGATAAGCAGGCCTCCACTGCTTCATAAATATTTTTCAAAAGCTCTTCGAATGAATCGCCCTGGGTAACGCAGCCGGGGATGGCAGGTATTTCCGCCCAATAGCCGCCTTCCTTTGCTTTATGTATGATTGTCTTTAATTTCATAACTATACCTTGCCGTTTTATCGTTAGGAGTCAAAAACTATACCCTTTTTTTCCAAATTGATTATACCTTTTAGCTGGTTAAAAAGCAAGTACTTAAGGCTTTAATTCAACATTTATCGATTTAATCTATATTTACCGTAGTTGTTTCTCCAGTTTCTCGGCGGCCTGGATTAGTTCTTCCCGGCTGATTTGCTTTTTGGTTTCGAGGGGGAACGTCCATTCGTAGGAATCGACGATTCTGTCAGGACTGATTATTTGTGCAAAGAAATCAAATGGAAAGTTATCGTACCAGGGCCCTTTTAAGGGGCGGTGGGTGTTGAGGTTTTCGTAACCGTCCTTGCTTATCCTGACCCAGTAATCGCCGTACCATTCGAATGAGACTGTAACAGGTGAAGTGCCGATTTCCTCATCGTTTAATAAAATTAATGCCCCTTGGGGCTCAGTGTTGATTGTCAGCTTGCGTTCCACACAGCCGGATAGTAATAAGCTGGCACTTAAGCCGAGAGCCAGTAACGCGAACAGACTGTTTTTTACCATAACAGGTATCCTTAAAATTATTTAAGCTCCTTTAACAGGCCTATTATAATAGAAAATCAAAAAGATAAAAGCCCAAAGCTTACCGGTTTGTTTTTCAATCAGCAGGGACACATCTTCTCTCGGCCCATGTTCGCAGGCATTGGACTCTTTCGGCCAATGTTACGGTGAGCGGCGGTGAAGCCCTCAAAGCGGCGAGTATCCGGTCTGTATTTAGGCCGGTTCTGTCTGAATACGCCTCATGCAGGGCGGATACTACCGCCTGCTCTATCTCAGAGCCGCTGTAACCTTCAGAGGCCTTGGCCAATGCTTTTAAGTCAAACTTGTCCGGATCCCGCTTCCGTTTTATTATATGAATTGCAAATATTTCTATTCGCACTTCATGCGTAGGCAGATCAACGAAGAATATCTCGTCGAATCGTCCTTTACGCAGAAGTTCGGGTGGCAGGGCCTCGATGTCGTTGGCAGTGGCGACGACAAATACAGGTGCTTTGCGTTCCTGTAACCAGGTCAATAAAGAGCCGAACATCCTCTGGGACAGGCCGCCGTCTGCGCTTCGGCTGGCGGCCGAGGCAAAGGCCTTTTCGATTTCATCAATCCACAGAACTACCGGTGACATCATTTCGGTTTGGCGCAGCGCATCACGCAGGTTACGTTCGGATTCGCCGATAAAGCTGGCGTACAAAGAGCCCGGGTCCATTCTCAAGAGCGGCTGGTGCCAGGCGGTTGCTATGGCCTTGGCGCAGAGGCTTTTACCCGCACCCTGAACACCGAGCATCAGCACGCCTCTGGGTGCTTCGAGGCCAAACTCAATGGCTTTTGAGCTAAATGCGTCTTTACGCTGGTTGAGCCATTTCTTCAGTTGCCTCATACCTCCGATTTCGCTCAGGTCCAGAGGTGTTTGAATATACTCCAGCAGGCCTCCGCGTTGTATCATCTGTCGTTTGCTTGCAATTACGCGGTTTATGTCGTTGTCGTCGAAGCGCCTGTCGTCGGCGACGGTGTCGATAATAATGCGTTCCGCCTGACGGCGTGTAAGGCCGCGAAGATTACGAACGATTGTTTCCAGACCTTTTTGTGTGATACCAATCTCGATGGGCTTTTTCCGGTGGAAACGCTGCAGTGTCCTGCGGACAATTTCTTTCAATTCCTTTCGGTCAGGCAAAGATATCTCGAAAGGTTTCGCATAAGCTTTTATAACTTCGGGCAGTTTGTCCGCGCTGTCAATCATAACGAGCGTATTACCGTTCTTCTCGAAACAGTCAATAAGGTCACGCAACGCCCGCAGCGCCAGGCCTGCTTTGAGATGCTCGGCGAGGTCGAGGGTTACACAAATAGATCCTTCCCTTGTATCGGTAAGGTGGCGAAGACCGGCGGCGGGTGATTCAGTATCAGCTATGAAAGGGCTGTCAGACAGCAGGCCTTCTCTGATGCCGCTGGCAACTGACCATATCCACATACCACGCTTTTGGCCAAGTGCCGCCTTCTGTATGATTTCCAGGGCGTACTGTTCTTCATGGCTAACTATGGATATACAGCAATAGCCTGCATTGATAAGTTGTTCAAATCGTTCAACATCGTCCATTGTATGCTGCTCCAGGTATTTATTTATGCAGTAAAGACTGCATCCGGAACCTGACAGTCTAATCATTTCTCCTCAAATTGCTTAACGCGGATTAGTTTCTATGATTATAAAGAAAAACCAAAAAAACAAAAGTCCAAATTTGGCCCTTACGAATCTTTTGTCGGGTCGGCTGTGATATTGGCCGGTTAAATAGCTTGCAATAGTCTCTTGCTGCATTATAATTCAAAGACAAGGCCGACCAGCGGCATTGAGAGACTATGGAGCTGTGAATGAGAAACGGATTTCGACAAATCAGTTGCATATTGCATTTTATTGGAAATCTGCTGGAAATATTAGGTCTTATTCTTTTATTCCCTTTGATAGTCGTTCTGGTTTACTGGGGGGAGGGTGACGGCTGGGAAACTGCACCCGCTTTTGTCGTTGCATCTATAATCTCATTTTCACTCGGTATGGTTTTAAGTCATGAGTTTAAACCGGCGGCTCTTAATCCAGCCGGCTCTATGCTTATATGCGCTCTCAGTTGGCTTATTGTATCGGCAGTGGGGGCTCTGCCTTTTGTAATCGCTGCCCGATCGAATTACCTCGATGCCTATTTTGAAGCTATGAGCGGTTTTACTACAACCGGCATAACAATTTTTTCGGGGCTGGATAATATGCCGAGGAGCATACTTTTCTGGCGGGCGCTTACTCAGTGGCTGGGCGGCATAGGCATACTTTCTTTTTTCTTGGTGCTGACATTTCAGGCCGGCGGGGCTCATCATATATTCAGAGCTGAAAGCCACAAGATTTCTTCCCGCAGGCCTGCTCCCGGATTGTTCCACACTATCAGAATAATATGGACAATATATGTGATTTTTACGTTATTGTCCGTGGTTGTTCTTGTCATCGAAAGAATGCCCGTTTTCGATGCCGTCTGCCACAGCCTAACTGCGGTTTCAACGGGTGGTTTTTCGCCTTATGACAGCAGCATCGGACACTACTTCCAGACGGCCCACCCCAATTACAGGTTGATAGAATATACTCTGGCGTTCGTAATGATTTTAGGCGGTATCAACTTTCTGGTTCATTACCGCCTCTTGACCAAAGATTTTAAGGCCCTTTGGGATAATATTGAGATTCGATACTGGTGGCGGCTCATAGCTGTTTTTGTAATTGTCATTATGGTCGAGCGCCTATACAGGACAGGTGCTTTTGAAGCCGTCTTTGCACGTGGTGTCGCTTTGGACCTCGGAGAAGTTGAGCGCTCATTCCGGCACGCATTATTCCAGGTGATTTCCATCCTCACAACAAGCGGTTTTGCCACGATGAGTATAGGCTCTGATTTTTTCGGTGTCGCGGCTAAGCAATTGTTTCTGGTTATGATGGTTATCGGCGGCTGTGTTGGTTCAACGGCGGGCGGCTTTAAGGTTTTACGCGTTGCTATACTTAATCGGCTGATGTTCAGAGAGATTTTCAAGCTGAGAACCTCCGGCAAGGCATCTACCGGATTGATAATCGACAGGAAAATATTACCTGAGGACGAAGTGCACAGGATAGCCGCCTTGTTTTTTACATGGATGGCATTATTGCTTTTTGGAGGTGTAATTACCGCTCTGTTTTCGAATCAAGGTCCCTGGGCATCATTTTCAGGGATGTTTTCCGCAATGGGCAATATAGGCCCTTGCTATATCTCGGGCCCGGACATGATAGATATTCATCCTGTTGTGAAACTAACGTATATTTTTGGAATGCTCGCAGGAAGACTGGAGATATTGCCGGTATTACTTTTGTTTTCAAGGAAGGCCTGGAAATAAACGGTCAAAGTGACAATCAATTAGCATATTATCCATAGTTGGAGGTAATAAAAATGTATATTGTTATCACTGGGGGCGGAATGGTTGGAGGCGGGCTTGTTCGCATGTTACTGGATAACAAGCATGATGTGGTATTAATTGAGCAGAATAAGGAGACCTGTGACAAGTTATATGCCGAAACTGGAGTTGTTGCGATTAACGCAAGCGCTACGAGCATCGAAGCTTTGAATGAGGCGGGTATCACCAAGGCCGATGTCCTGGTTGCTGCAACGGGTCAGGATGCCGACAACCTTGCCTGTGCAATTTTAGCAAAGAGTTTCGAGGTACCTCAAATAATAGTAAGGATGAGAGACCCGGCGTATAAAAATGCTTATATAGTGGCGGGCGTACACTCGATTGTTCGTATGACCGACCTGATGGTCAACCAGATAATGATGGACATAGAAAATCCTCAGGTTCGAAGAATAACCAGCATAGGCGGAGGCAAAGCGGATATATTTTTGGTTATTGTGCCTGAGCATGCAAAAATCGCCGGTAAGAGTGTTCAGGACATTGTAGGAAGCCGCCACTTCCCGTCCCAGTGTGTTTTCATTGCGGTATATAATAAGAAGACGGAAGAATTCTCAATTCCCAGGGGTCAGCAGGTTATCAACGAAGGCGATGAGCTTTTCTTAATCTCTACGGCGGAGAGCATTAAAAAGGCTGTCGATTTGCTAATCGCTAAAAACAAAACCTGACGTTTGAGTCAATACCCGGAACTTCCTGAAGACTGACGTGTTATTCTGCTCTGCGATATTTAAGCAGTCAGGAGCAGCACCTTTGATACTCTGCGAATTATACAAATCTGACTTAATTCTAATAGGGTTGACAGAAATGGGTCTGGAGGTTAAGTTATTGCCTGCACCTGTGCCTTTCCTGTACAGGTAGTCGCATGTACAGGTGCCGAACTTGAGATTTTGTTTTTCGACGGTACTTTTATTATGAAAATTTTGCTCAGTTGGTTAACTGATTATATCGAAACCGGTCTTGGTGCAGACCAAATTGCTGAGATATTGAGCGACTTGGGGTTTCCCTGTGAGGGGATAGAACATCTTGATGATGACATTGTTATCGATGTTGAAATAACCAGCAACCGCGGTGACTGTCTGGGTTATATCGGTATTGCCCGTGAGTTAGCTGCCGCGACGGGCAAAAAACTGAAAATGTCGGATATTGAGCTGGATGAGCTGGACAAAGATGTTACGGAATTCGCCGGTGTCGAGATTATCGAGCCGGACTTGTGCGGCCGATATACCGCCCGGATTATTGACGGTGTCAAGGTGGCCCAATCTCCGGATTGGCTAAAGAAACGGCTTGAAGCCATTGGGATGCGAAGCGTCAATAATGTTGTGGATGCCACCAACTACGCGATGATGGAAACCGGGCAGCCGCCGCACGCCTTTGACTATGCAAAGATTAAAGATGGCAAAATAATAGTCAGAAAAGCCCTTGCCGGCGAGCGTTTAACCAGCATCGATGGTACACAGTGCGATCTTAATACTGATATGCTGGTTATCGCAGATTCACAAACGCCTGTGGGCGTGGCCGGCGTTATGGGTGGACTTGATACTGAAGTTGGCGAAACTACAACCACAATCCTTTTGGAAGACGCTTATTTTGATCCGGTCAGTATTCGCACGACATCCCGTAAACTTACCCTTCCTTCGGAGGCCGCATTTCGATTTGAACGAACCGTCGATATCGAGATGGTGGATTGGGCTTCAAAACGTACCGCACAATTGATAGCTCAGTTCGCGGGAGGAAAAGCGGCGAAGGGCGTGATTGATATTTATCCTAAAAAGCCCCCAAAAAAAGAGGTAACACTCCGGCTTTCACGCTTAATTAAGCTGCTTGGTATTGAGGTGCCTTGTGAGGAAGTGCTGAGAATTCTCTCTGCTTTAAGTTTCAAACCCCAAAGAGGGGATGATTTGATTGTATGCTCGATACCTTCGTGGCGCAGTGACATTTATCGTGAGGTTGATTTAATTGAAGAAGTTGCCCGTGTTTACGGCTACAGCAAAGTTCAAACTGAGCGAAGAATCAAAATTGAGGTAGTGCCGGTCGATTCCCGTCAGAAGCTGATTGAGTCTCTTGGAACATATCTTAACGGCTGCGGTTTTTATGAAACGATAAATGTTGACTTTGTTGATAATTCTGTTGCCGAGCTCTTCTCGAAGGTGGATGTGGTGCAGCATCTGGCGGTAAAAGACGCATCCAGAAAAAGCGCAAATATTCTTCGACAGACTCTTCTTGGTTCTTTACTGGGTGTTTTGAAAACAAACCTTAACGCCGGGAATATGCCGTGCAGAATATTTGAGATAGCGAATACTTTTGTACCGAACCATGAGCAGGGCGATGGGCTGCCGATTCAAAAGACTAAACTTGCCCTTGTTTGTGAAAGTGATTTTCGAGATATGCGTGGTGTGGTTGAGGGACTCATAAGAAATATTGATAGAGATGCACAAATTGTTTTTACACCTGATGACATTTTCTGGGCGCAGACCGGTGCCAGGATAATTGTGAATTCTCAAACGGTAGGAACCGCAGGGATTGTTTCGAAGGTGGTAAAAGAAATATTTGATTTCAAAGACATCTCACCCTGCGCTGTAGAGTTGGAATATGAGCAGCTTTCAGCCTTGCAAAGTGGCGCAGTAGAAGTCAAAACACTGCCGAAATATCCGGCGATACAGCGCGACCTTTCGATTATCGTGGATGATAATACCCGCTGGTCTGATGTTATCGAGGCGGTAAACAACAAAGCAGCCGTTGAGCTTGAGGATGTTCAGTTTGTTGGCATATACCACGGTAAGGGTATTCCGTCCGGCAAAAAAAGTGTTACGTTTTCTCTGCGCTATAGAGATGAAGACGGTACGTTAACACACCAGAAAGTTGACGGCTTTGAGGCTGATATAGTTGAAAGTCTGACTGAATCTGTTGGGGCTGTGTTGCGAACTGTTTAAAAATGTTTTAATACCAACATTAATAACACGCTCTAAAATCTTAACATTACATAAATGTTCTGGGTGTTAATTTGCCGATTATTGGCCGATTTATATGCAAAAATGGCAGAGACAAAAATATGTTTTTGAGTTTGAATTTGGCTTTAGAAAAAATATTTAAAAAGCCGAAAAACAAGTAAAGAGAAAAGCAGAAGATTTAAGTTATTAGTTTGAATTTTATTGGTATTTTATTGACTTTTAGTTTTTAATCTGGTATAAAAGGTTGTTGCGGGCTAACCCCTGCGGTGTTCGTACAGGAAGCAGGTGTTTGAAAGAACCGATACCCGTACTCAGGGAAATCAGGCCTTGATGGATCGGAAATGCCTACCCGATAGGACTTTCGGACACAAGTAACGATTGCCCACGTGAAAGTAATGGGTTCTTTTCGAACGCTTTCTTACGGCACCTGTGGAGGAGTGTTGCGCAACTAAGATAAAAGGCCTGTTTGTTCAGGCCTTTTTTTGTATTAAAGTAGAACCATATCGGACGTATCACTATTTCCAAACTTGTCAGTGCTTTGTTTTTAGGGTAAAGCCTATCGTCAGATTGGTCGATTAAAAACAGAGTTTAACTAATGGAGATTCCCTGTTTGTCTAAGTTTTTAAGGCATGTAAAACAAAAGACTTACGTTGTGGAGAAATAGAAATGCCGTGTGTACGTAGCTTCACAGTTTTGCCGGCTTTGCCCGAGACCTTGAAGGACCTTGAGGTTATTGCTAAGAATATGTTTTGGTCGTGGAACCCTGAGTATGTAGAGCTGTTCAAGCGTATCGACAGCAATTTATGGTTGGATTGTGGTCATAATCCCGTAAAAATGCTTGGGAGTATTACGCAGGAAAAATTGGATGAGCTGACTGAAAATCAGGGCTTTTTGGCCCATTTGCGAAGCGCTGCCGAAAAGTTCAAATTATATCTTGAAAGAAAGACCTGGTATGAACAGGTCTGTTCGAAATCCGCTAAACCAGTAATTGCCTATTTTAGTGCAGAGTTTGGCCTTCATGAATGTTTGCCTGTTTATGCAGGTGGTTTGGGAATCCTGGCAGGCGATCATCTTAAAAGTGCTTCTGACCTTGGCATCCCCCTGGTTGGTGTGGGCCTTTTATATCAGAAAGGTTATTTCCGCCAGTGTTTGAGCGTCATTGGTGAGCAATGGGAGGAATATGTCGAGAATGATTTCTATAGTATGCCGATAGAGCTTGTTCGCCAAAAGAGTGGCCTGCCCTTAACAATCAGTGTTGATTATCCCGGCAGATGTGTTTTGGCACAAGTATGGTGTGTATCGGTTGGCAGGGTTAAATTATATCTGATGGATACGAACATACCTGAAAATTCCCCGGGCGACCGTATGATTACGAGCAGTCTTTATGGCGGCGACCGGGAATTGCGAATTCGCCAGGAGATTATGCTGGGAATTGGCGGCTTAAGGGCGCTGTCGGCAATGGATATTATGCCAACCGTATGCCATATGAACGAAGGACATGCTGCTTTTATGGCATTAGAGCGAATTCGTGAAATAAAGAGTGCCAAAAATATTACTTTTAATGAAGCCGTTGAAGCAACAAGGGCCGGCAACGTTTTTACGATGCATACACCTGTTAAAGCGGGGCTTGATGAATTTAATGTAGAGTTGATGGATAAATATTTTGGCGATTATTTCCCGATGCTTGGTATAAACAGGAAACAGTTTTTGTCTTTGGGAAGAATCCTGACCGACGATGACAGTGAAACATACAAAATGACAATTCTGGCCTTACGGTTGAGTGGCTTTGCGAATGGAGTAAGTAAATTGCATTGTCAAATATCACGAGGTATATGGGGCAGCATTTGGCCGGGCCTTCCTCTCAATGAAGTGCCCATAATACCGATTACCAACGGTATCCACATCAAAAACTGGTTATCAGATGAGATGAACACTTTGTATCAAAGATACCTCGGGCCAAACTGGGATGATGAGACTATGGATAGGCAGCTCTGGAATAATGTAGAACAAATCCCGGATGGTGAGTTCTGGCAAATACATCAGCGATGCAGAGAGCAGTTGATTGTTTTTGCACGTAATCGACTTAAAGCCCAGATGGAACGCAGAGGTACTTACCACACTGAAATAAACCGTGCCGAGGAGGTCCTTGACCCGGAGGTGCTTACCATCGGTTTTGCCAGAAGATTTGCAGGTTATAAAAGAGGTAATCTGCTTCTTAAAGACCCGGAGCGGTTCGTAAAGATGCTGACCGATCCCGAAAGGCCGATACAGGTTGTTTTTGCCGGCAAGGCTCATCCCAAGGATTCGGAAGGTAAGGACATTATACGTCACATTATTCACTTTGCGGACCAGTACAATGTCAAACGGCGACTGGTATTTTTAGAAAATTACGATATTGATATGGCAAGAATTTTGCTCCGTGGCGTTGATCTGTGGCTTAACAATCCGCGAAGACCGATGGAGGCCAGCGGTACGAGCGGTATGAAAGCAACGGTCAACGGTGCGTTGAATATGAGCACCTTAGATGGCTGGTGGTGCGAAGGGTATAAGCCGGAAGGAGGCTGGGCTATCGGGGCAGGACAGAGCTATGAGGACGGCAATTATCAGGATTTGGTAGAGTCGCAGGCCATCTATGATATTTTAGAAAATGAGGTTATTCCGCTGTTTTATACCCGCTCGGCGGATAAATTGCCGCGGGCCTGGATACGCAGGGTAAAAAATTCTATAAAGTGGATAGCGCCACGGTTCAACACTCACAGAATGATTGCTGAGTATACACGAAGGTTCTACAATCCCGCTATGGCTAAATACAATTATCTAACTGCAGCAGATTGCAGCAGAGCCAGAGAGTTTTCAAAGTGGAAGGCCGAGGTGAATGAAGCCTGGTCCGGGTTCGCAGTAAAAGATGTAGTAATGGAAGTCCGCAACGGTGACGGTAACAAACAACTGAATCCCAAACAGTCTCAATTAAAAGTTGGCTCAGAGCTGTCTATCAGGGCCTTGGTTAAGCTCGGGAAAATCGACCCGAAAGATATTTCAGTTGAGCTTTATTATGGTCCGGTCGATACCTGGGGAAATATCAGGCAGGGTTCCGCTATCAGAATGGATTACGAAAAAGCCGCCGAGCCGGAGGGCGAGCATTGGTTTGCCGGGTCAGTGTCTTGCAGAAATGCAGGTCAACACGGAGTGGCCGTGAGGATATTGCCTATGCATAAAGACCTTATTAATCCTTATGAAATGGGCCTGATTCTCTGGGAATCAGCGAATTGATCAACAAACAGTAAGACACAAATCGCAGCCTTTGAACTGCACACTATCAGCAAAGGCTTTTTATTTCTCAATTTCATTCAAAAATCCGTAGGCCTCCTCGGCAGAGGCGGCTTGTTCGAGCTTTTGTTTGAATTCTTCGTTCAGCATAAGCCTGCTTATACCTGCCAAAGCCTGAATATGCGGGCCGGTCTGGTCTGCCGGGGAGACCAGCAGAATGAGAATTCTTACCGGTTTTCCATCCACGCTGCCAAACTCGATTGGTTCATGGGTGATTCCAATCGCCATAATGAGCTCCTTGACGGCATTGCATTTACCGTGGGGAATGGCTATTCCAGCACCTGTTCCGGTGCTTCGTATCCTTTCACGTGTCAAAACCGCATCCAAAGCCACGTCTCTGTCTAATAATAGGCCGTTAGTGTCGAGCAAATCAACAAGTTCGGTAATTGCGGCTTCCTTTTCCTTGTTTTCAATAGGAACTTTAACACAATTCGGCTGCAATATTTGTATTAAAATCATATCAGTCAATGTCCAATCAACTTGGTTCCAATTCGTTATAAACCCAGTAAGATATCTGATTATCAATGCAATTACAATAGAGTTGTGGGAATAAGCATAAAATTGGGTTTGTTTTGGCTTTGTATTGGGTTTGTTTTTTTGCCCTGCCAAATCTTCAAATTTTGCATATTTACTTGTCATAAAAGAGCTTAAGCCAATTATAGCCTTTTCGGCAATTGGGTTTGTATTGGGTTTGAATTGGGTTTGATTTTCGCCCCGCCAAGCGGGTGAAATTTCGTATTTATTTGTCATAAAAGGGCTTGCGGCAATTTTAATGTTTTTAAAATTGGGTTTGTTTTGCATAAAAGCAGCAGCAGTTTTCGCAATTTTTTCATTGAATAAACAACTTTTTTGATTATTGAACTGATTTTTCATAATTTACCTTCAGATCCTTCGACTATGCTCAGGACTTGCGCTTTGCTCCAGTTTGCTATTGACTTTTTACTGAGGGCTAAAAAAAGACTCCCTCTATAATTAGACGTACCTGCGTGTTTGATACGAAATAGGGGGAGTTTTTTAAAGGTTAAATTTTGCTAAGTGCTTATGAGGAAAAGAATTAAAATTTTTTTAGAAAAATTGAAATTTGTCAAAAATTACCAGCGTTTTTTGTCGAAAATTGGGCGAATTTCGACAGTATTTCGTCCCTTCGACTCCGCTCAGGATGAAGGAGTATAAGCATTTCTACTGAAGGCCAGCATGAACATCAAACCGTCACGTAACGCGAAGCGATGGAGTGATTTGGACTGGTGTGAACCGAGGTAGAAATGCGGCATCAAGCCGAACCGAAGACAGCACAAAGCAGGTGAATCATATTTTTTATTGCTTTTGGTTAAAGAAGAAGCCATAATTTCATCGGCATAAGCGGGAATGACAACTTTGAGCTGAGAAGAAGAATTGCTATAAAGGTGAGTTTTACTAATTAATGCGTGATTTATTTTTTAAAATCGTAAAGAAAAAACATACAAAATTTACTCATTTAATATATTGAGCATATTCTGTGGAGGTCAACTCGTTATGGAAGATAAAATATTTAAAACAAATGCTGAAATAGAAGCCGCAAAAGCTGCTAATTATACGGAGTTTGGGAAGTTAAATCTCGGTTATATACGAGAAGGTATTATGAATATTCTGAAACTAATTGGTCGTAATGGAATATTTAATGAATACACACTACATGATGAAACACATATTAATGCTATGCTAGAGTTGTTGGACAAAATTATACCACCTGAAACAACCCAAATCATGACTAAGGCTGACTGGCTTCTGATTGTTCTTGCTTGTTATTTTCATGACTTAGGATTACTTGTAACGAACAATGAGTATGAAAACCGCGGAAAAAGCAAATTCTATGAGTTTCGTGACGAGAAATTGTTAAAAGGTGACATCGGTGTCGATTACAAAGCATCGCTTTCCCATTTGAGCAAAGAAGAAATTGAAAGGTTTTATTATCAAGAATTTGTACGCAATAATCATGCAGAGAGGATATATCATTGGGTTACAGGACACGCACAGGTGGAGTTAGGAGCAAGCCATAAGGCAGTTGATGTAATAAACAATTTGCTAAATGGTTTGGACAACAAGTTAAGACGAGATTTAGCGTTAATTTGTAGAAGCCACCACAGAGATGATCTTGATCAAATAGATACGGTCTATGTCTTACGCCGGGCGTATGGCCAATCGTCACAGACTCACGCCAATCTCCAATATATTGCGCTGCTTCTTAGGACGGCTGATCTGCTTCAGATACAGCGTAACCGCGTGCCTTCGATTATGTACAAATTGATTAATCCTGCCAATCCTAAAAGCCAGGATGAATGGGCCAAACAAGCAAGAGTTAGAGCCGTTCTAAAAGCAAAATCAAAAACAAAAGATGATCAAAATTACGATACAATTGAAGTTCAAGCTGAATTTGACCAAGCGAGCGGCTTCTTTGGACTCATCGCATATCTGCAGTATGCGCGGAACGAATTAAAGCGATCGGAAGAATGGGCGGAACTCGCAAAGGAAAATGGCTCTAAGCATGAGTTTCCCTGGCGTTATATAAACGACAACCAAGTGGAAGCAATAGGATTTCTTCCGCAAAGATATCAGTTTATCTTAGACCGCGAAAAAATACTCAGCTTACTAACAGGACATACTCTATATAATGATACCAGCGTTGCCATCCGAGAAATTCTTCAGAACGCAATAGATGCGATTAGATTTCAACATTATACTCATCAAGATGAAAAGATCGGTGAAGTGAAAGTGAAATGGAACACAGAGACGCGGCGTATTGTAGTTGAGGACAATGGTGTTGGAATGACACGGAATACAATTGAAAATCATCTTCTAAACATTGGTGCTAGTTACTACCAAGAGCGTAAATTCAAGGAAAAGTACCCAGACTTCTCACCAATCAGCAGATTCGGTATAGGTGTACTCTCATATTTTATGATATCTAATGATGTAGAAATTCTCACTTTCCATCAAGATGAAGAGGTGGCTTATAAATTAACCCTACCTTCTGTAACACAGCGATATCTGATCAAACTGATTCCAAAAGACAATCCAGAAGTAAAGTCTGTGGGGAATCACGGCACACGCGTTAGTCTTGTAGTTAGACCATCGGCAACTATCGACGATATTGAAAAAATATTGCGTTATTGGATTGTTCTACCAAGATGCCCAGTGCTCCTAGAAATTGATGAGCAAGAGACGAAAACAATAGGCTTTTCGAGTACAGAGAAGGCACTTGAATTCTATGTGAAGCAAAGCTTACCTAATGTAGAAAAGATGCAAGATATTAAAATAAGAAAAAATGAACCCAAAGAAGGTATAGACCTTTCATATGCAACACGTTTCTCTCACTGGTTTAAGATCTGGGAGATCTTAACAAGAGACTCATACACATTCGAAGAAAAGTTCAAAGATTCTTTCTCAAAGCCACCCGGAGTGTGTGTAGAAGGAATTCGTATATCCTCGAATCCACCAGGGTACAATCAAAGAGGTATTTGGGCAATAGCAGATCTAAGTGGGCCAAACTCACCTAGGAGCGTGTCCGAGTATTCGCTCTCAAAATACATAAGTCTTTGGCAACAAAGAACTTAATGTTTTTGGGCCCAAAGCAACTAAGTCTTTTATCTGCAAGTAGTTATGAATTTTAAAGCCTATTACTCGGACAGACTCCTAGGACAAATGTAGCTCGTTCAGCTCTTGAACAGAATTCCGAGATAAAAATAACATACCGAAAGTTCTACGAAATTGTGGGAAATCATATCTACGAGGAATTCCAGCGCTTAATAAGAGGGGGAGCCGGTATAATCAAAGCATCTTTAGAAGCTGACTTTATGACTGATCAGCTCACATCGAATGCGATAGATATGAAGGAAGTTCAAAAGTGTATCGATTCATTACCAATTTTCACGATAGAGGATAAATCAGGCCGAAAGTCAATAAGCCGTGCCCAACTGAGAGCTTTCGATTTCATCTGGACCGTTGATGGACCTTTGATAGAGCACATAGATGGTCTCACTGAATCCTTACATACAAAGTATACATCAGTAGACATTATTAAGTACCTATCTGGAAAGGATACACCAAGTATCCCTTTACCTCGTCTTATCGGTAAAAGAAGTAATGCACTGAAGCAGTTTGAGATCTCCTCAATATCAATAGATAATAAAAATATATTTGTTAATCTTTGCTGGAAAAACCAAGAAAACAGATGGAGAATATTCACCTATAAGGAACTTGAAAATATAAGGAAAAAATGTCATGAGCATCTAGATATTTACCGGATGTTTCGATTTAATACAGCAATTGCATTGGCTGTAGGTAATGTCGAATGTAATAAACCGAATATTAGCTGGATAAATGTGCGCGGTGTACACATTTTCCTTGAACAATCGCCCATAACGTTAATATGGAAGGCTTTTAATGGAGAACCATACAGTTGGGTATGGATCTCAGAGTTGATACAAACTAAGAAAATCAACGAGAGAAATATTCCAAGATTACGTGAAGAATTAATATCTGCTGGTGCAGATCCTGATGATATAATTCCTAAGATGGTTATCGAAGAAGAACAAATATTCGATCCAAAATCATTTGCACGCTATTAAATCAATAAATAGCAATTAACTTGAATCATTATTTCGGTAAGGGATAACCTTTTAATAAATCCATCTACATTGTTCCCAGCTTCGCAGAAGCTTCCGTCTTCGCTAAAGCTACGACGAGACAAGCAGAGTAACGGTTAATATAGCATTTCTACCCCCCGGCAGAAAAACAAGTTAGCGCACACCGGGAACAAGCTCCGGCCAGCATGAACATCAAACAATCACGTAGGCACGAAGCCCCCGACCCCCTGCTGTAGGCCAAGTGAGAAGTTCTTCCCCTGCTGCAAGTCAAGTTAGCGGCACTCCCCCGGCAGATAAGCAAGTAAGCTAACACTCCCCTGCTGCGAGTCAGGTGAGCAGCACCCGGGGATAAACTCAGGGTAAACTCCAAAGCAAGTGAGCCCGAATTTAGTTTTGAGTTTTGAGTGTTTAGTTTTGAGTTAAGGAATGAAGATTGCCGCAGTCGCCTGCGGCTCCTTCGCAATGACCCCCTGTTATATGTCAAGGGAGTGATTCTTCCCCTGTTGCGCGTCAAGGTAGCATCTCTCCCCCGGCCCCCGACAGACAAACAAGTCAGCTAACATCGAGGGTAAACTCCAAAGCAAGTAAGCAAACACTCCCCTGTTGCGCGTCAA
>CAZZAX010000058.1:0-33291 GCA_964653075.1 uncultured Pirellulales bacterium | reverse complement strand
GCATCATTTTGAGCATATCTTTGATACCGCCCATCTTTTTGACGGCCTGCATCTGCTTTAGGAAATCATCGAAACCGAAGCTGCCTTTTGCCATTTTCTTTTGCAGTTTCTGGGCCTCTTCCACTTCGAAATGTTCCTGAGCCTTCTCCACGAGGGTTACTACATCGCCCATGCCGAGAATTCTGCTTGCCATTCGGTCGGGATGAAATTCTTCGAGCTTTTCGAGCTTTTCGCCTATACCAACGAACTTGATGGGTTTTCCGGTAACGGCTTTTACGCTTAGTGCCGCTCCGCCGCGTGCGTCACCGTCGAGTTTTGTAAGAATGACTCCGTCGAGCTCGAGACGTTCGTTAAACTCTTTGGCTGAATTGACGGCGTCCTGACCGGTCATAGCGTCGCAGACAAGATATATCTGATGGGGATTTACTGTCTTAGCAACGTTTGCGACTTCGGTCATCATTTCCTGGTCGATGTGCAGCCGGCCTGCGGTGTCGATTATTACGACGTCGTGGCCCAGTTCTTTGGCATGCTTGAGGGAGTTTTTGGCGACTTTTACGGCGTTTTTGCTGTCTTCGCTGTAAACGTCAATATCTATCTGACGACCGAGGATAATCAACTGCTCGATAGCGGCAGGTCTCTGGAGGTCGTCGGCCACAAGGAGCGGTTTTTTACCCTTTGCGACGAGGTATTTTGCGAGTTTTGCCGCGGTAGTTGTCTTGCCGCAGCCCTGGAGGCCGGCCAGCATTATTACTGTAGGCCCGGGTGAGACAAAATAGATGCGGGTATCGACAGGGCCCATCAATTTTGTCAGCTCATCGCTTACGATTTTTACCATGACCTGGCCGGGATGAAGACTTTTTATTACCTCGGCACCGATAGCCGCCTGTGTGACGTCTTTGCAGAACTTCTTTACGACGTTGTAGCTGACGTCCGCTTCGAGGAGGGCTTTGCGTACATCACGCATAGCATCCGAGATGTTGGCATCGGTAATTCGTCCCCGTCCGGCCAGCGACCGGAAAACGGAATTAAATTTTTCAGTTAATGATTCAAACATATTTTAATGTTCTAAAAGAATCCCCCATGTTATCGGGGGCTAAACGTAACGTCGAACTTTCGACATTGCGGCAAAGCAGGAATTATAAGCTTGCGAAAGCGATTCTGCAAGAACAAATTCTACCCCGGAAAATTCCAGTGATGATAGTGTAATGACCGATAGTTCATTATAGAAGGGCAATACAATATACTTTCTTATCTTCAGCAGGGGTTTATCCCGGCAAGGCAGGTTAAATTGTCAACTCTGCCGAATCTCTGAGCCGTTTCTAAAATCCTTACGAATATTTCTGTTTACTTCCAAACTATAATTTGTTAAAGAAATACAGTGACAACTATGTGAGTCGTATCATAGAAAAAAGCTAAAAAGCCTCAAGTCTCATCTCTGTTGCGACCACATGCTCGCCCATAAAACTAAATTACTCTGAAAGAGGTGGAAAAATGCGTAATACCGGAAAAAACAGGAAGAAACGCATTGAACGGGATAAAGAACAGCACACAAACAGGGAGAAATTGGAGCATGCCAGCCGAGATATTACCATGCATGACAAAATAGAGCAACCAGTGCACGATAATCAGACGAGGTACCGCGCATTATTTGAGAATGCGAATGATGCTATATTTCTTTTGGAGGCCGACAAATTCGTCGAATGTAATCCTAAAGCTTTCGAAATGTTCGGCTGCAGGCCTGAGCAGATCATAGGCAAAACACCTTATGATCCTTATTCCCCTGAATTCCAACCTGATGGCCGTAAATCCAAAGACAAAGTGATGGAGAAAATCCAGTTGGCTATGCAGGGGCAATCCCAGTTTTTTGAATGGAGACATAACAAATATAACGGCAATGCCTTCGATGCGGAGGTTTCCTTGAATCGGCTGGAGCTTTCCGGCACGGTATTTATTCAGGCCATAGTCAGAGATATTACTGAACGGAAGACATTCGAAAAGGAATTGAAGCGGAGCGAAGAGACGGCACGAGCATTCTTGGATGCAACCACGGATTTGGGTCTGTTGATTGATCACCAGTGGCTTATCATCGACTTAAATGACAAGATGGCGAGAAGCCTCAGAAGAACTCGCAGTGATATGATTGGTAAAATCATTTATGACTACTTGCCCTCTGATTTAGCAGAGCAGAGAAAAACGAAAGCTTTAGAAGCAGCAAGCAAACGAGAACCAATTCGCTTTGAAGATCAGCGTGATAATTGTTGGTTTGAAAATAGTGTTTACCCGATTCTTGATTCCAAAGGAGAAGTAGATCGATTTGTCATTTTTTCTCGTGATATTACCAAACGCAAGCAAACTAATGTGGCTCTGGCGGAGTCGGAACGAAGGTTCAGGACGTTCTTTGAGAATGAACCCGAATATTGCTACATGATCTCGTTGCAAGGAACAATTTTGGAGGCCAACAGTGCTGCACTCAGTGTCCTGGGTTACACAAAGGAGGAACTTATCGGAAAACCAGTTGAGAGTCTCTATGCTCCTGAGTTATATGAGAGGGTCCGTCAGTTATTTTCACAGTGGAAGCAGACAGGGGAAATACGGAACGAAGAGATGGTCATTATCACCAGAAATGGTGATAGGCGGACAGTATTACTTAGCTCCGATCAAGTGCTGGGTGAGAATGGAAAACCGCTGCACAGTGTATCGATACAAAGGGACATCACCGAGCGCAAGAAGGCTCAGGAGGAATTGAAAAGGTCAAAAGAATTCATCACTAATATAATTAATACTTTGGATGACCCTTTTTTCGTAAAAGACCAGGAGCACAGGTGGTTTATGTTAAATGACGCGGCATGTAAAGTCATGGGCCGCCCCAGGGAAGAGCTTATCGGAAAAAGTGACTATGACCTTTTCCCGAAGGAACAGGCTGACAAGTTCTGGGAAAGAGACAGTTTTGTTTTAGAAAGTGGGCAAACAAACCTAAACGAAGAAGAAATTACATGGCACGGCAAATTACATACGATATCAACCAAAAAATCGCTATTTACAGATTCTATAACCGGGCAAAAGTTCGTAACCGGTACAATCAGGGATATAACAGAGCAAAAGCGAACGGAGGAAGTGATAAGAGAATCCGAGGAGAAGTTCAGGAGTCTTGCCGAGCAGTCTCCCAATATGATTTTTATAAACAAAGACGGCAGAATAGTGTATGCCAATAAAAAGTGCGAAGAAATAACAGGATATATGAGAGAGGAATTTTACTCTCCTGATTTTGACTTTTTTAACTTGATTGCGCCAAAGTCACTGGACCTGGTAAAGGAAAATTTCAGGAGGCATTCGAAGGGTCTGAAGATTCCGCCGTACGAATATACAATTATAAATAAAGCCGGTGAAAGAATAGACGCAATCAACTCATGCAAACTTATCCAGTATGAAGGACGGACGTCTATCCTTGGTGTTGTAACCGATATCACCGGGAAAAAACAAGTGGAGGAAGCCTTGCGGGAAAGCGAGGAGCGACTTCGCCTCGCCGTGCAGGCTGTGCAGTTAAGTACCTTGGATTGGAATCTGCTCACTGACGAGATACGTTTGGGCGGCTACAGCAATGAAGTGCTCGGACTTGCACCCGACGTCACGAGCATACCTGTAAGCTCTTTATTGGAACGCGTCAATCCCGGGGATCTTGAACAAATCCGGCAGGCCGTCAAAAAAGTCATCGACGAACGGACTCTATACAACCAAGAGTACCGTATCATCCGACCCGATGGCACAGAGCGCTGGATCGCTGCACAGGGACAGCCGGTCTATGACAAGACCGGTAAAGCAGTACGCATGATTGTTGTGAACCAGGACATCACCGAGCGCAAGCGCTTGGAAGAAGCATATCATTGTCTGGTTGACAATTCCCTTCAGGGACTGGCAATCGTCCAGAACGGGCGGATGGTATTCCTTAACAAGGCTTTCTCCTCAACCACAGGCCATAGCAGGGAGGATTTGTTAGCCGCTTCTCCAGAGCAGTTACGGTCGTTGGTGCATCCTGATGACCATGAGCTTGTCTGGGCAAGGCATCGGGACCGTCTCGTCGGAAAACCTGTGCCTGCCCGTTATGAGTTTCGTTGGATACGAAAAGATGGCAGCACCTGCTGGGTGGAGATTTATGCCAGCAGAATTGAATACATGGGCCACCCGGCCATACAAACCGCATATGTTGATATCACCGAGCGAAAAAAAACACAACAGAAGCTTCTCGATTATCAGACGCAGTTAAAGTCACTTGCCTCTGAGCTGCTGCTGGCTGAAGAACGTGAAAGACGGCGAATTGCGACGGGAGTGCATGACGACATAGGCCAGAAACTGGCTTTGGCCAAATTGGAGCTCCAGTCAATACGTGAAATAGTATCAGAACCTAATGTGTCGGCGTCGTTGGGCCATGCCTGTGAATTGGTAGACAAGGCAATGCAGGATACACGTTCGTTAGCGTTTGACCTCAGTAATCCTGTTCTGTATGAAGTTGGATTCATGGCTGCTGTGGAATCGTTGCTAAGCGAACGAATGATGCAAAAAAGCGGAATCAAGTCTGAGTTCGAATCTAAAACACATAAGCTCAGGCTTGGCCAGGATACCTCTATAGTTCTGTTTCAAGCTGTTCGAGAGCTCCTGACGAATGTGGTTAAGCATGCAAATGCAAATAAAGTTAAAGTTTGTATTGACAAGTTAGACCATAGAGTGCAGGTTATTGTTGAAGACGATGGTACCGGATTCGAGCTATCAGCACTTAAATCTCCGGACAAGGAGAAAAGTGGATTCGGCCTGTTCAATGTGAAAGAGAGGCTGGAGTACTTAGGTGGCAGTTTTGATATCAAGTCTAAACTTGGTCGGGGAACTCGTGTCACAATGGCTGTCCCTCTATAGTTCGGTGTCACGGCTTCCTGAAAGGAGACGTGAGAATGAGAATCCTAATCGCTGATGACCATGGGATTGTCAGACAGGGATTAAAATCTTTGATTGAGCATCAATCTGACATGGAAGTTATCGGCCAGGCAGAGGATGGGCGTGTGGCGGTCGAGCTTGCAAAGGAACTTTGCCCGGATGTTGTAGTTATGGACATCAGTATGCCTGCATTGAATGGTATGGAGGCAACTCGCCTTATTCTTCAAGAACACAAAGATATCAAGGTAATAGCATTATCGATGCACTCTGATAAACACTTTGTAAGGGAGGCACTTGAATCAGGAGCATCTGCATACGTTCTAAAATCGTATCTTTTTGATGAGCTGATTAGAGCTTTGGAAACAGTGGCCCAGGACGGATGTTATCTGAGCCCTCGAATAACAAATGTTATCATCGACGATTATGTACGAAAGAACAAAAGAATCGAATCTGTAAAACCTAAACTCACGAGCCGGGAACGCCAAATCGTGCAGCTTGTGGCAGAAGGCAGGACAACCAAAGAAATTGCGCGCACACTATATATAAGCCCCAAGACTGCAGATGCGAATCGCCGCCAGATCATGAGCAAGCTCAATATGTCCAGCGTAGCTGAGCTAACAAAATACGCCGTTCGAGAGGGACTGACTTCGCTGGAATTTTAATGGATATTATCTGGACACAGTATATGTTCTTTTGAGCTTATTTTTAGCTCTTTCATTTCGACACTATCCGGTCAAAAAGTCGCATTTGCGAGAAGTTGTCCGAATTCTTACACTTAAACATATACGGCTTTTGTTTTACGCTCGCGGATTTTCCTGCCTCAAATCGAGGATTCCCCTTATTTACGACACAGGTTAAGTTATCGAAAATAAAAACAGAAAGCTGTTTCGGTCATCGGCCTGCTACTTTGACAAGTATGTCTTTGAGAATGGATGCTCAGAGTTGATATTAGTAGTTTGGGATGGAGTAGGTCATTGACCTTCTTTGGTATGTACATTTTCTTTCAAGAAGGCGAGATTTGGTCAGTTTCCGATTGCCATTGTCGAACCAAAAAGGTCTGGCTAAATATGCAAAAATCGAGACGGATACGAGTTCTGTTGGCAGATGACCATGCAATTGTACGTGAGGGTTTGCGTTCGCTGCTTGAGGAACAGCCTGATATCGAAATTGTCTGTGAAGCTGAAGATGGGCGAATAGCGGTTGAGCGTGCGCGGGAACTATTGCCAGATGTAGTTGTTATGGATATAACTATGCCAAATCTCAATGGATTCGAGGCTACACGTAAGATTATCGACAAGTTTCCTCAAATCAAGGTAATTGCCCTCTCAATACATTCCAACAGGCGATTTGTCGCCAACATGCTTGGGTCCGGTGCTACTGGCTATGTCTTAAAGGAAGGTCTGCTCGACGAACTTGTTAAGGCAATACGAGCAGTAACCGCCGGTGAGAGCTACCTTAGCTCCAAAATAACAGGGATTGTAGTTGAGGACTACGTTAAAGTTCTGGCAACTGTTGCTGATTCATCGTTGTTATCGTCCCTGACAAGCAGGGAACGTAGGGTGCTTCAACTCATTGCCGAAGGTAAGTCTACCGAACAGATTGCTTTGGAACTGTTCGTAAGTAACAAGACAGTTGAGGCGACCCGCCGCAAAATCATGGAAAAACTCAATGCCCACACGATAGCTGACTTAGTCAAGATTGCTGTCATTGAGAATCTGGTCACTCTTGAATCGTGAGTCCTGTGGAAAAAACATACTGAGAGAACAACTCTAACGGATAATGACACTCCGGTTTCATGACACAGAGGTGATTGCACACGAACCAATAGTTAACTATAGAGGAACAAAACGATAGGCTTTCTTGTTGTCTGCGAGACTCATCAAAGTACGTCAAATTATCTGCTTTGGGGCGAAGGGAATTACATGTACTGCAAATCAGTAACAATATAAGCCGTAGATAATCCTATGAATGCTTCGGACAAAACAAGGAGGCCGCTAATCGAGGAGATGAGAGTATTACGCTCGCGAAACGCTAAATTGGAGCGTGTTTACCGTGAAATACGTGGTTTCGGGGATATACACCGAAGAGTTCATACCGACGGAGCACGATTTCAATCCTTAGTGCAAACGGTTCCCAGCGTAATAGTTTACCTGCATAGCGGATTACTTCATGCCGTTTTCTTATAATTATAGCATGATAAATATAAGTATCTGTATAACAGCATTTTGTGCGGATTGATTATGCCCTGTGTTAAGATGGGGTATTATTATTCTGTATAAAAAATTGGGTGTTTTTAAATCAAGGCGAATAGCGATAAGTCTATTAATTACAAGGTATAACAAAGATGCAGGATTTTGCTAAGTTAAAATAGGTAATATTTATTGCAAGTTTATCGAAAAATATGCTTGCATATTCAAAGATGCAAATGTAAACTTGTAAAGCTTATTTCGGGTTCATAATGTCGGGCTTCTGTACAATACAGATGGGAGGAGAAGTCAAGCAATAGTGAGCCAATAAGGTATTGTAATATAAGCACCTTGATTTATTAGGAAGTGTTCAACGTTTTACGGAGGAGCATTAAGCAAAACATGGTGTATTTGTTTTCTGTTTCACAGATAGCCGGCATGTTTTTTAAGGATATGTCTTTTTGCTGGGACAGCAAACTTCATTCGGAGGAATAATTATGTTGGTGACAAAGGTTGTAAGAGGTGTGCTCTGTCTGGTGGTACTACTTGGTATTTCGACTATTAACGCCGGTCCGGCTGAAGGTGAAGGTGTAATGACGGAAGAGGATACCCCGGTGTCTATCACTTTGATTGGGAATGACCCGGATGGTGATTCGCTGACTTATAATGTGGTAACGGATCCATCCCATGGACGTCTGAGCGGAACGGCGCCAAAGCTGACATATACACCCCAGCCGAACTTCAACGGGACGGACAGCTTTACCTTCATCATTAACGACGGGACGGTGGACAGTGTTCCCACAACAGTGATAATAGTAGTAACGGCGGTCAACGACCCGCCGACGGCCGATGATGCCTGTGTGACGACACAGGAGGATACGTATGTATCGATTACCTTAACCGGTTGTGACCCTGATGGGGATGCGTTGATTTACAGTGTTGTAAAAAGTCCGTCTAATGGTGAGCTGAGCGGGACGGGTCCAAACCTGTCTTATAAACCAAATGAGAATTTCAACGGTTCAGACAGCTTTACCTTCAAGGTCAATGACGGGACAACAGACAGTGCTGAGGCAACCGTCTCAATCAAGTTACTCCCGGTTAATGATCCTCCGACAGCCAGTTATACCGGTACTATATTCAGGGAAAGCCCGCCGGTTGCCAGGGATGACAATGTGACGACCGATGAAGACTCGCCGGTCTCAATCAAGCTCACAGGCTATGATGCCAACGAAGATGAGCTGACCTATTCTATTGTTACAAGTCCGTCTCATGGGAAGCTTAGCGGCACGGCACCTGACCTCAGCTATGCTCCGAATCCGAATTTCAGCGGGACAGATAGCTTTACATTCAAGGTCAATGACAACACGGCGGACAGCCCCGCTGCGACCGTATCGATTACGGTAATGGCCGTCAATGATACACCAAGCGCTGAGGATGATAAAGTAAGTACCAAAGAGGACACGCCGATATCGGTAATCGATGTCCTGACGAATGATACCGACGAGGATGGTGATTCGCTCAGCATTACCGCTGTAACTCAGGGCAAAAACGGTTCGGTTGCTGTTAACACTGATAACACGCTTAGCTATACTCCCAATGCGAACTTTTACGGCAGCGATTCTTTCACCTATACAGTATGTGACGGCAAAGGTTCAAACAATAAAGCTACGGTGAGTGTAAAAGTCAAGGCGGTCAATGATCCACCGAAGGCTGACGATAGTAACGTGACAACACAGGAAGACAAAGAGGTTTCGATTAATTTAACGGGCATGGATGAAGATGGAGATTTGCTGAGCTACAGTGTTGTAAAAGGCCCGTCCAATGGAAGCTTGAGCGGTACGGTCCCAAATCTGAAATATACACCGAAGGTGAATTTCAATGGATCGGACAGCTTTACCTTCAAGGTCAGTGACAAGACGGCGGACAGCTCTGCTGCGACCGTATCAATCACCGTAACGGCGGCCAATGACCCGCCGATGGCCTATAGCGACAGTGCCACGACGCAGGAAGACGAATCGGTATCGATTACACTGGCGGGCGGTGACGACGACGGTGATTCTATAACCTATCGTGTGGTAAACGGTCCATCCCATGGTAGCTTAAAAGGAAGAGCGCCAAGGCTGATATATACACCAAATGCGAATTTCAACGGCTCGGACAGCCTTATCTTCAAAACCAGTGACAAGAAGGCGGACAGCGAACCTGCAACCGTGTCAATTACTGTTAATCCGGTCAATGATGCCCCGATAGCCAATAACAGCAGTGTAATCACAGAGGAGGACAAGCCTGTTTCGATTAGCTTAACGGGAAATGATCCTGATGGGGATTTACTGACCTACATTGTGGTCAAAGGACCGTCTCGCGGGAGCTTAAAAGGAATAGCGGGGACATCGCCGAAGGTCAGCTATACGCCCAGGGCAAATTTCAACGGGACAGACAGCTTTACCTTCAAGGTCAGCGACAAGACGGCACAGAGCGCTGTTGCAACGGCGTTAATAACGGTCAAGGCGGTTAATGACAGGCCGACCGCCGAGGATGACAATGCGACAACACAGGAGGATAAAAAACTGTCATCGATCGATGTACTGAAGAACGACACTGACGCAGAAAATGACCGGCTTAAGGTAACCTCTGTTACCCAGGGCAAGAACGGCTCGGTAAATATTAACAGTGATAACACGCTGAGCTATACACCCAACGAGAACTTTTACGGCGCAGATGCCTTTACCTACACTATAAGCGACGGCAAAGGTGGAGCCGATGCTGCCGCGGTCAGGGTTAAGGTCGAGGCAGTCAATGATGCACCAACGTTTACTTCAAAACCTGTAACCACAGCTACAGTGGGCAAGGAATATAATTATGATGTGGATGCAACAGACCCGGATATAGTGGATACGCTGGTTTATTCCTTAATTATCGAGCCGATGGGTATGACCATAGATGCGGCGACCGGTTTGATAAAATGGACACCAACCGGCACCCAAACGGGGGCTAATGATGTAGCGGTAAGGGTTGAAGATGGCGGCAGCACTCCCGCTTCGAATACTCAGCCGTTTACCGTCAATGTTGGGCTGGCTGACATACCTGTGGAAGTTGCCCCGGGCAGCGCAGTAGAAGAGCCGGCCAAAACTGGCAGGAAGATATTATCAGTTGCCGACAAAAGCATTGTTGTCCAGGCCAGTGATAACGACCGGCGGGAAACCAGCTCCGGTTTATATACGTCCTATGATTTTTCAGATGTATATATTCCGGAAGGGGCCAGGATATCGTCTGTTGTTGTTTATGTGGAGCACTTTGAGCAGGAGGAATTTCCTGCGGGAAAGTTGCAATGGACAGCCGGCACGGGCTGGCCTGATAATCCGATGGTTTGGGCGTCAATAAATGCTCCTGTATACGCAGGAGAGCCAAATGAGTCAACGGATTTATGGGACGTTACAAGTTTTGTGGACACACCCGAAAAGGTAAATTCTCTTCAATTGCAGGTTAAAAACAATGACGATGCTGCCAGGAGAAAAACATCCGTAGATTATATCTATGCTGTAGTTGAATGGAACTGATTTCTACCCGGGGCAAATTGTTGATAGGTTTTGAGGTAATTAATAAACGATTAGCTCGAATAGTCCTATAATCTCCTGTCAAACATAGTCTTTTTGTACGATCAAAAAGTGTTTTCATCACGCTTGTTGGAACTTGCATATCAACATATCAAAGAATCCCTAATCTTCATCAATGTGGTATTTGAAAAATTGGGTTTGGCATTTAGCCAGATATCGAGTATAATATATATAGAGAAAGCGTAATCGAGAGCGGCAGCACACAGGGGGTTTAAAAAGTCCGATGTATTTTCGCTTATGCATCTTATGTTGGATGAGTCTGAAAGGATTTGGACGGTTACTTGTGTAAATGCTAACATAATACTACTCCTTTCTTCTATTTGGGGGGCTGGTCACCACACGGTCAGCCCCAATTTTTTATCAGCCTTATCCATCAAAACATCGAGTCGAACATCCCCCAAAGTGCCATTTCTCCTGTATTTTTGATCATCGGATTTCAACCTGTCACTTCGTGCCGAAAAGTCTTTTTTGTACATCTCAACAGCCTATATTAACGTGAAAAATCCGTAGATAATTCTTTGCCTGTGTCTGTAAGGTCCTAAAACTATTTTGTTTTCGAACCAGACAGTGGGTTATAGCAGAAAATTGAGCTGTAAGGACTTATCGCTGCTAAAAACTCTTGACTTTTGTGGGCAAATAGGATAGAATTATCTTTGTAATAGGTAGTTCCCGGGGGGTGATCGAAATCGAAATGGGGGGTACTCAAATTTCCCCAATTGAGCACCCAGGTTAAATTGATTGATGTGCCTGATGAAGCAGATTCGGATACCGTATTTGTTTTCACGGGCGGTTGGTTTCGGGGGGGGAGCAAAAAGCGAAGAATATAAATAGATTTTCATATAGCAGGACCAATATGGAGGGTGTCTGAAAAACGAATCGCTGTTGTGAGTAGTTTGCAGCAAAGGGATGTGAGGAGATTATAATTTGGGGAGAGAAATGATGAAGTTGGTAAAGCTGTTAGTGGTGTTATGTGCGGTGGTTGTTATGATTCTGCCGGGCACAACAAAAGCCACCCCTCTTGGTACCGTTGATATAGCTAAAACGGGTAATGGGGCCAGTGACATAATAGAGGTTTGGGCTGCCGGCTACGAAGGCCTTCCCTCGTATGCCGGAGTTTATATGCTCGATAAAACCTACGGCACAAATGAAGGAAAAATCTGGGCCGACGGGCCGATTGGTGCCGTTTGTATCGAATGGGCGGAGCTGACGTCAAGCAGCACGTTGACATATGATGTAATTATGCCCGAAGAAGGGCCTCTTCCGACAACTCTTCTGGGAAGTGCAATGGGTACCACCAAGGCCAAGTATCTGCAGGAGCTTTGGGGCAGGTACTTCGACCCGTCCTGGGTTGGCAGCGGCACTTTTACTTACGCGCAAAACACCAAAGCAGCGGCTTTTGGTGCGGCCGTATGGGAGATTGTTCACGAAGACCTTCCGACATCTCCATTAGGATGGGATGTAACGGTAGATAGTACGATTGGAATTGGTGGCTTCCGCGCCGACTATCTTGATTCGGTTGCGGCCAACAATATGCTGCACTCTCTGGATGGTACCGGCCCGAGAGCCGACCTGCGGGTCTTTTCTTATAATGGACAACAGGACTATATTGTGGCCGTACCGGAACCGGCGACTATAGTCTTGCTTGGCATGGGGGGATTATTCAGTCTGCTTCGAAAGAAAAAGACAGCAGCGTGAGTAAAAAAAATGGGGGATAAAACAGGCCTGATGAAAGGCCTGCAGCCTGCAAAAACTTTTTTGGGGGAAAAATTTACTTCAGCAACAGGTTAATAAGACTAACTAGGAATAAAAAGCCGGCTATAACAATAGTCGGCAGAAAGGGGGGCTTTTAAGAGACAAGCACTACCGATTAAATGGAGTAATGCAAATCCAACGGACTGTAGAAATTTCTCGAAATGTTGGGGGTAATCCGCAGCACAAAAACGAAACGGATAGAAATTAAATATAATAGTTAGTATTGAGGGGACAAAAAATGAAAAGGTTAGTAATAGTGATTTTCACATTGCTGGTTTGTGCTGGGGCGCCGGCGCTTGCAACGCCGGCAATTGAATTCAGTCCTGATTCAGTCACAGGGGGAAGCTGGGAATATGACGGGGCCAGTACGCTGAGCTTTAATCAGAATATTACCGTCGATGCGGGAATGGGCAGTAACGCCGATGCTCTGACCGGCTCTTTGGTTTTTATTCCCACCCTTGTAATAAGCGGCAGCGGGAGCTACTACGATGTGAAACCAATAAGCAGCCCGACCATCATGATTACCAACGCAGATAAGAGCGCGGTTTACATGACGGGCACGCTTGGTTCAGGGGACCTGCAAACTATCGGTACGGTAGCAGGCAGCTACACTGCTTTTACGACAGATATTACTGATATTGTAATAACTGATGCCGGCAAGGCGATTGGTTCCGCCGCATTGAACAGCATACTATATACGATGACTCCCGGGCTTGATTTTGAGCTTTCCCTGCAGGGCGGTAGCGGGACAAACTATCGCAGCTTTGCCGAGATGCTGGCCGGCGGTTACGTCGGAGGTAATGGTTTCAGCGGAGCTATGTCAATTCCCGAACCTGCAACAATTGCTCTGCTTGGTCTCGGTTCTTTGACTTTATTAAGAAAACGCAGGAAGTAAGAAAGTACGCCGTTTACCTACCCTTTGGGCTGTGAGTATTCGATTCGCAGCCCATCTGTCCCGTGTAGGGACGGTGTGCCGAAAAAACTTTTTGCCTTAGACCGATAATAAGTTTTGCTATCTTTTTAAGCACGCTGTAAGTGATTATAAAACGCCATTCTGCCGTTTTCTACTAGCGGTAAAACTGCATTTATAGTATAATAAATGTAATAATTCGGATGGAGGTGTGGTATGAAAATAATGTTTGGGCTTCTTTGGAAGCGATTGCGTAAATTGTGGCGCTCAAATGAGACTTCAGAGGCCGGAATTGACTCCCATAAGTGGGAAAGCAAAATCGAGATATTTAGAAGTTTCAGACATTATTGAATTGCCTCATTTTCAAAGGCAGGTCCTGTAAATCGGGGGTGTTTGGTTTATCCGGAAAATACTGATTTTTTATACAAGCAAATCTCCTTATCCCACTTCTCGACTTTATACACGTACAGGTTCGGTCCGAACAAAATCAATCGTTGCGTTACATGTCCCAGTCTTTAGAGTCTTTTACGAATTTGTTTTGCAGGACGAGACCTATTAATGTCGGGGCCATAATGAGAGTGGGCAGAAACCATTTTTTTGTAAATATTATTTCTTCTAATCGGGCTGATGTGTCGGGATAAATATATAAAAGAGCCAGGGATCCCACCACGATTAAGCTTGCGCCGCTGAGGCTTGAAAAGAGAATCACGGCGACCTTGAAAACGATGAATGAAATCATGCCGCCTGCAACCATCCCGATAAGCGCCCCGGCCCAGATGTATCTTTCGGTCAACCCGGAAGCGTACCATATACCCGAGGAGATTATTCCCCCGGCAATGGCCCCTAATAAACTAACCGCCCATCGCATCAAAGGCACCGAAAGAATTCCAAGCAGGCACATGCCTACCAGTCCGCCTGCGAGCTGATTGTTCAGGCCGACGATTTTGTCGGTTACTGACATGCCCAGAAAAAGGCCGAGAAGGGCAAAGCTGATAACGACTAATATCTTGAAGACGCGCCAGCCGTATAAAAGACAGACCACACCGAAAGATATAAAAGTTACGGCTTCGACTTGATTGAGAGTGGTTATATAATTCCAAAAGGATTCCATTGGAACAACAGCTTCTTCTGCGGCGCCTGAGGAAGCAGTTTCGACCGCCTGTGCAAGGATAGTAACGTAATCCATTATTTATTTCTCCTTAAACCTTCTTTTAAGTCGGACTTTTTCCGAAACATTGTCTGGTTATGTCCCTCTCCATCTTTTTATTGCCTGTTTGGGTTTTTGTTTATTTCCCCCCGTTTGACTTCTTGCTGCGGGGGATGCTTTTGGTTGTTTGCACAGTAATAATTGCTCGATTGTTCCGAAAACCATCATCGCTGCAAATACGGCGACATAAAATGATGGCCTGCTGCTGATAATGCTGACGGGCATGGAACCTTTATTCAACAACAGCAGAATCATCCCGGCGAAGACCAGCATTGTTCCCAGCGCCGAACAGCACAAAGCCGAGGCTAATTGCCAAAGCGAAAATCCCACCACTATACAAATTAGTATCAGCACCATTATCATCGCCCAGTTATACAGCGGCATCTGTAAACAGGCGTTTTTAATCTTTTGGCTGGCATCAATTATATGGGTTTTCATTTTTTCCGCACTTTCGCGAATCCCGAGAGCAGAGTCCTGAGCTGGTATTTCTCCAGGACTTATCACAGTTTCCTGTTGTAAATTTTCAATATACGGCCCTGCTAAAACGATAAAGGCAAACACAGCCGCCAGTGCGCCTGTTAGTATTGTGATAAATATCCTTTCAAACAGCATTGCCAGTGCTGCAGCAAGAGCCGCCGTGAACGCGGCCGAGATGATATTTTGGCCGATTGCAAAAAAGCCACAAATACCTCCGGTAATTGCTCCTGCGACTGCTACTAAAAGTTTTCTAAAGCCCAGTCCGCCGAGCCAAATAAATAGCCCGGCTATAACACTGACCAATCCCGGCCCGACCAAAACTACTGGGCTGAGCCGCACTGTTCCGCCAAAGGCGGATTCGAAATCTTGTAAAATTTCAAGCATAGCGCTCTTACAGGCAAGCTAAGCGAACTTACCGCCTGTCCCCGTGAAAACGGGGATTCGTTTATTTCTTATTTATCGACCTATTTACTCAAATTTCGTTAAATCGAGTAATGCAGGTCTGATATGAGCCTAAAAAGGCTGTTTTTTGAGATTATATCGGATTTTAATGCAGATCAGAGGAATCGAACCACTACGGGCCAAGAGACGGACAAATGCGCAGAGTTAGAATCCCCCAAAAGTCTCAATGCGAATCTGACGAAGTGAATCAAGTAGTGTATTGTGGAGGCTCTTGGCAGCCCGGTAAGCAATCTGTATAAGAAATGTCTGTTAATTCAATAATCCAATGCTGAATTTTTCTGATTTTAAGATTTGGAGCAAACGCCCCGGTTTGATGCACTGGCTGGTAAACATTGCAGTTGCATCATTCTTCTCCTACTACATTTACGACACCATAATTCGTCTGACTACCGGGACGTGTATAACACTATTAGTTGCCCTGCTGTTTAGAAATACGAGTATTACATTGGTCTTTTTATTAAGGCGCCCCTCGAAACTAACTTCCAGAAATGTTGGGGACTGGATTGCGGCCATAGGCGGCACCTTTATCACCTACCTGTATACAAGCCGGGCAAAACCGATTTGTCCCTTTGTTGTGCCAACTGCGTACGTAGTAATGATCGTAATGGCCTTTCTATCAACAATTTGCATCATTAACCTTGGACGTTCTTTCGGTATTGTGCCGGCAAACCGGGGTGTCAAAACAGAGTTGTTGTACGGAATTGTTCGTCATCCACTTTATTCACTATATACGATTTATGATCTGGCGGTCATCTTGTTGGCTTTCTCATTACACAACTGCTATATATGTATTCTGCACGCTCTGTTTTCATTTCTGAGAGCCAGGCGTGAAGAAAACATTCTCATCCGGGACAGAGCCTATAAGGAATATGTCTCGAAAACACGTTATATGTTCTTGCCGGGTGTTCTTTAGCTTTAAACAAGAAGGGAAGTCTGTAAAGAAACTCAGTAAAAGGCTTAAAATCGCCGGTTGTTGGCTATAAAGCCAATGCGGATGAGAGGAGTCGAACCTCCACGAGCCGAAGCCCACAGGCACCTGAAGCCTGCGCGTCTGCCAATTCCGCCACATCCGCGGGATTACTATTTTAACACTTACCTAAAGAACAATATTCCAATTGGTACAAATATTAATGGTTTCTGCCGTTTCGTCAAGGATTTTAGGCTAAAGCCAGTCAGAATTTATATAACCGGTAGGAAATATGACCGGCGATTGTCTAAGGACGTTAAACTATTTCATTAGAAATGGAAGGGGCCTCTAAGAATTGCTTTTGTCACGAGAACGTGCGAAATTTTCTCCGGCAAGGCGGAAGGTCAAAATCGCCGCTGGAATAGCCAAAGCTATGCCGAGGACGCTTCTTTGGCCTGACAACGCCGCGGCTCAACATTACGGCCGTTCGCAGTAAAAATGAATTTTTAGAGGTCCCCTGAAGGGTTAAACAGCACAGGAAATTATACTTTTAATTATAATTGTGAGGGTCGTATTAGTTGTATCAGAATTGAAACAGGAGTTATGTCCCTGATAAAGCAAGGGTGCTGGATTGTCCTATAAGCGATAAGCGGATTTTATAAAGCAGCAAACTTTTTTCACCCCTGTAGTCCGTGGAAACCGGGTTTCTTATGGTTAGTTATTACCTTAATACCCTTAATAACAAGGGCTTATATTATGTTCCAGGGCTATGCAAATCCGGTGTGAATACAGGAAAGTTCTACGTCTTATATCATTGAGTTACAAGATAGGGGTAAATTAGCTCTGCGGATTGTCCGAAAACTACTCTATCTGTGAAGGTATTTACTATCACCTTGAAAGCAGAATAAAGGCGGTTGTTTTGTATTTAAATAAAAAACTGCTTTTTACTTATAGAAGCCGAATTTGAAGTGGAGGTAATAGTAATCGAATGGCCTCGGTAAAAACCATCTCCAAGGTTCCTGAAATGCAAGCCACTCTTCCTTTTGGCGAGTTGCTTGTTTCCAAAGGTCTGTTGACCCGTAAAGAATTAGAGAAAGTTCTGGAAGAGCAAAGCAAGCGAGGGGGGCGTCTGGGTGAGATACTGCTCCGACTTGAGAAACTAAATCACGAAGATGTTACTCTGGCTTTGGCTGAGCACCTTTCTATGGAATACGTCCGCCTGGGTGATAACAATAAGATGGACAACATAGATATGGATGTCGCTCGAATGTTACCCGAGAGTCTCGCCAAGCGATTTTGTCTTGTGGCTATAAGTGAGGTTGATGATAAAGTTGTCGTTGCTATGGCTGATCCGCTTAACGTTGTCGCTTTAGATACGGTTACGCTGAAAATGAAGCGCCAGATAAAGACGACCATTAGTTCTCCTCGTGAAATTCAGCGGGCCATAGAGATGATTTATCACGGTTCGGATGTTGAAGAACAACAGCTTCGCAACCTTGTAGAGGGTGAAGGTGACGAGGAAGGAATACTTACTGAAGAAACCGAGGAACAGGATACCAGCGGCGAGGAGGAAGCAAACAAAGCACCTGTGATTCGATTTGTTGACCTGCTCATGAGCCAGGCGGTCAAAAGCAGAGCAAGTGACGTACATATAGAGCCTCAGGAAAAAACAATGATGGTTCGCATGCGAATTGATGGTGTGCTCCGTGATATGGTACCTCCGGCGAAAAAGATGCAGGCGGCGGTCATTGCCCGAATAAAGATTATCGCACGAATGGATATTGCCGAGCGAAGGCTTCCCCAGGATGGTCGATTCAAAATGAAGACATCCGGCCGGCATATAGACGTTCGAGTATCGGTAATTCCGACTATATATGGCGAAAAAGTTGTTATGAGAATACTGGATGCCTCGGCTGTCAAGCACGAGCTGGAGCAGCTTGGACTTGAGCCTGGACTTCTCGAAGAGTTTAAGGGAATGTTGGCAAGGCCGCATGGAATAATGATTGTAACAGGGCCGACCGGCAGTGGTAAAAGTACCACCCTGTATTCTGCTTTGAATTACGTCAAGGACCCGTCGAAAAATATTACTACGGTTGAGGACCCCGTCGAATATCGTCTTGCGGGAATTAACCAGATTCAGATTAAACCGGAAATTGAGCTCGATTTCGCAAAGTGCCTCCGGGCAATTTTAAGACAGGACCCGGATATAATTCTAATTGGTGAGATTAGGGACAAGGAAACAGTCGAAATTGCAATAAAAGCATCTTTGACGGGCCATCTTGTTTTGAGCACATTTCATACCAATGATGCTCCGAGTGCTATAAGCAGATTGCTATATATGGGTATTGAACGGTATCTGTTGGCTTCGTCTCTTAATTTAGTTGTTGCCCAGCGATTGGTCAGAAAAATCTGTGAACACTGCAAAGAACCTGTAACCTTAAGCAATGAAGTCCTTAAACGTTTGAAAATTGATCCCAAGAAGACCAGGAATCCTGTCTTCTATCATGGCAAAGGCTGTTCGGCCTGTGGCGGGACAGGTTGTTTGGGCAGGTTACCAATATTCGAGTTTTTGGTTATAGATGATGAAATAAGAGAGCTGATAGTTGCCAATAGCAGCGAGCAGCAGATAAGAGAGGCATCACGTAAAAAAGGATACGGAGGTTTACTTGAAAGCGGTGTAAATAAAGCATTGGCTGGTTTAACAACCGCCGAAGAGGTTATTAGTGTAGCTTACACAGGATGAGATTAGTATCCGAGGCTTGTTATCGGCGGCAGGATTTTTTTTCAGAGGTGGGCAAGCCATTTTTTTCTCGTATAAAATAAAACAGTCCGGCTTTGTACATAGTTCCTGAGCCGGAGTTTGTGAAAATACGAAATGATTTTAGTTAAACTCGATGTTTTCAGACACCGATAAAATATTACCGTGTGAGTGTAAGAAAATTGCGCATTTGCTGTAAAGGTTGGCAAAACCGTGCTGCGTAAGTGACTTCCCCGACTTATATTCAGAATTCGGAGACAGCCGGACAGGTGGATGTCGTTTTGTGAAGGTTCGATAAATGAAAAGCTACAAATATGTTGCTCGGGATTCATCAGGGAAACAGAAGAAAGGTCTTGTGCAGGCAGCTTCGTCGAATGATGTGCTTAGCTATCTTCAGGAGCAGGGTTTTACACCGATTTCCGTCGATGAAATGTCCACAGATGCACCAAAAAAGAAGCGTGTAATTCGCCGCAAAAGAATTAAATCGGCGGACCTTGCAGCACTCTGCTGGCAGTTGTCAACCATGGTCGAGGGGGGAATTCCTATTACAGTAGCTTTAGACACGATTGCCGAAGATTCGGAAAACACAAGTCTTGATCCGGTTCTGAGGACTGTCTCGGAAAAGGTTAAGAAAGGTGAGTCTTTCTCGGATGGTATTGCGGAATTTCCCAGGATTTTCAACCAATTATCTCGTGCATTGATCTTGGCCGGTGAAACGGGCGGTAATCTTGGAGATGCGCTGACTCGGCTGGCACAATATTTTGACAGCCGCGATAGATTAGCCAAAAAGATCAAAGGGGCCATGGCTTATCCCATCTTTGTAATGTGTTTTATTACCCTGATAATTATATTTATAATGGCTTTTATTGTACCTCGGTTCAAAACGATATTCGACTCACTTGGGGGGCAGCTGCCGACTTTTACACGTGCATTTATGGGGTTTTACGATATTCTCCGCTACAACATTATCTACATCATCGGATTTATCTTTGTCCTTATAACTTCCGCTGTTTTATTGTCCAAAACCAAAAAAGGACATTATTTTTTCAGCAAAGTGGTTCTGCACCTGCCTTTGCTTGGAAAGGTGTTCGTCCAGGCTTTCGTTGCAACGTTTTGCAATACAATGTCAACATTATTGTGTGCGGGTGTTTCAGTTCTTGAGGTGTTTGATGTTCTTTCCGGGATGACCGGTAACGATATTATAAAGTCGGCGATAACACGAACCAGAGATAATCTTGTCGAAGGATCGAACATCTCTGTAAGTATGTCAACAACGGGTTTTTTCCCCAATATGGTTGTCAAGATGATACAGGTTGGGGAAGAAAGCGGGTCTTTGCCCAGAGTTCTTGAAAAGACCAGTGAGCATTATGAACGAAAAGTCGATGCTACGGTAACTACTTTGACGAGCTTGCTTGAGCCAATAATGATTGTATCGGTTGGTGCCGTTGTATCGGTTGTAATTATTGCTCTGTACCTGCCGATTTTCTCAATGTCGGACGTGAAATGATAGTTCAATTTGGGGCCGAGCTTCAGGCATGCTGTGCTTTGAGTTAAAAGGAAAAAATTCGATAAACCCATATAGTTGTTGGTGATTTTGGTCGATAAATGGGATGGACTGATAGCGTGTGTTGCGAGATATGAATCGGGAAAAACAAAAACGCAGCACGAAAATATCATAAGCGAGGAAATATTCAAAACATTTTTTAGGAGATCAAAGATGAACAAGAAAAGAGAGAGAAGGGGCTTCACGCTGATTGAGCTGATGGTCGTTATTCTGATTGTCGGCATCCTGGCTGCGGTGGCGGTTCCGATTCTTCGAGGCCGGATCGAGCAGGCGAAGTGGTCGGAAGGTGGTGCGACGGCTGGAGCTATCAAAACCGCCATACGAGCTTATTATGCAGAGGACCCCATCTTATGTGCTGGCTTGACGGGCAGTCTTGTTAGCGCTTGCGAAACGACTTTAGGTTTCCAGGCAGGCGACCTTTCCGGCAAGTACTTTACCTCTGCCGATTTCACAATTTTTTCTATAGATGGCATGGGAAACGCCATTATCGACGTAGCGCCTCCTGGCGGCCTGATTGGCTCTGGTAGACTTGATGGTACAGCAGGTGGTACCGGTTGGGTCTATACGCCGTAAGAGTTTTGTGAATTCTTTGATGCCGGCGTTTTAAATAAAGCCGCCGGCATACGCAGGCTGGTTTGACATTTGTGCGAGCCGTGTTTGCGACGGCCGTTTTGCTCCCACTACTTCGCATTTGTGAAGTAAAACGGCCGGGAGTAGAAGTGGGGGCAGTTGGTTCAATTGAGCTAATGGTGGCTATGACTATTGCGGCCATAGCCACCTTTAACCTTAAAAAGTGTCCCTGGCACTTAGTTGTTTTCCATCATAGTTCACTGTTTGGGTCCCCATTTGCCAAAAAGATACAGGGACACAATATCTGATGGCATTTTTTTACTTCTATCATTGTTGATGGCATATTTGACCTTGTTCATAAACTACTCCGCAAACACAGAGAGCTTTTGCATCCTGGTGTCTTGTCTTGGATTTAAGTGAAGCAGAGCAGCCGCTGTTTTGTGTTTCCCGTCGGCAGAAATGGCACAGGTTAAGGCTTTAAGTTAGAAGATACATTCAGCCCGGAAACTAAAGTTGGAGGAACATATAGACGAAACAAATGCGCGTAATACTCCATAGTTAGTTTATACTTTCGCAGAAAGTGTATATGAGAAGGGCAAAAAATGGGAAGTGCATTCATTCGGCGACTCTTAAATGCTTTGTTTATCAGGAAAAAAGAGAACAATGCTGTAAGCCGGGCAAAGGACCGGGCTGCGAACAGCGACAAAGCCGGGAACAAAAAAGCAAAAACAGCTAATGCCAGGTCGAAAACCAACTTAAAAGAAAAGCTCAAGCCGGGAACCGAGGCAGAAACAGAGGAAAGAATCCGATCCTGCGCAGTAGAGATAAAAAATTGCATAGATATGATTAATAAGAGTGGTGGAGGTACTCCCGGTAAGTCGAAAGGAAGACGTGGACGTGCCAATCTGGATAATAGAAAAGCAGATAAGAGTGCTGGTAATCGTAAAACTTCAGGCAGCAGAAACAGTGATAAAGGCAAGAAAAGAAAAAAACAAGGCGTATCTCCTGCAGAAATGGTCATATTATTAACCAAAGCAGAGGAAAAGTTATCCAAAGCTGTGGTTAAAGCTAAACAAAAAGTCGATAAAAAGAAGAAGGGAAGAAGGAAAAAGCTAATTTGATTAGATTGGCAGTGGCTTGAGTTTCAGATGGATGGTCAAGTTGAAAAATAAGGCTCTTTGACGGGGATTTTGCTGAGAAATTTTTAGCTCAAGGACTAATACTATACCGGAATCTCCTGCCGCCACACTATTATCGAGCCGGCAGCTAAACAAGTCTTTCATCGTCTTCTTGTGGTTTAATAACACGGCAAAACCTTCAGTTGTTAATCGGAAAAGAACACCTGAATCGCTTTAGCTTTTTGCGTTTGTTCGCAGGGCCGATAATTGCTGAAAACATCATATGGAGTGCTTCCAAAATTGATTATCGATAATCGATTACCCGCTGTTGTCAAAACTATCAAAATAATCAACAGAAAATAATCAGTATTCCATTATTTATCGGACCGGACATTTTTAAATCAAACACATCAGTCTATACAATCGAAATGTATTTTTTAGTGAAACACCTTACTTGTTAAGCCGATGAAAACAAACGGAAAACAGGGCTTTTGATTTTGGAATTAGAACCTTTTATATGGATTGATAGGCTTGGAGTGGACACGAATGCTTAATTTTACCAAGACTGAAATTCTGGGATTGGATATAGGATCATCTTCAGTCAAGGCAGTCCGATTACGCAAAGATGAATCCGGGTATGCAATTGCTGCAGCAGGAATTACCGAGGTTGCAGTAAGCGAAGAAGACAATAATCATCTAAATACCGTCAACGCAATTCGTGAATGCTGTGGATTGGTTGGCAGCAGGACTAAACTTGCCGTTTGCGGCCTCAGCGGTCCGGAAGTTGCAGTGAGGGACTTTGAGTTTCCCTCATTATCGACTTCTGAAATAGATGGGGCGGTCTTATTTGAAGCCTCGCAGGTTTGTCCGTTCAATGCCGCAGATAGTGCTGTTGATTATCACTTGATACCTAATGGCGATGATAAGACAAGAGGCATCCTGGTAGCGGCGACGAATAAACTGATAACAGGCAAAGTGAATCTCGCCAAAGAAGCCGCTCTCAAGTGCGTCCTGATGGATGTTGAAGGGCTTGCTCTTTTGAACTGCTTCACTGGTCTGGCCGGCAATTCTGATAACTCCACGATCGCTATACTGAATGTCGGCGGTTCCGGTACAACGGTGGCAATTATGGGTGGGAATGGCCGGCCTTTCGTTCGCGATATGACCTTTGCAGGTAATGATATTATAAAACAGATTGCGGCAGATAAAAGTATCTCAGCAGAAGACGTCAAGAGTATTTTGTCAGGCGAGTCTACGACTGCTCAGACGGAGCTTAATGCCAACCTTGGAAAAGCCTGTCAGAAACTTATAGTCGATGTTTCCAATACGTTGCGCTATTATGCGACCCAGGAGCAATCGACACGAGTTGAGAAGATATGTGTTTGTGGAGGTTTTGCACTCACCGATGGTTTTGTCGAATTATTGAACAGCGGGCTCGGAGTCGAAGCGGTTTTGTGGAATCCTTTTGAGAAGATACCCTGTGATACGAGTCCGCAGTTCAAAGATATTTGCGACAAGACAGGCCCGGCAATGGCAGTAGCAGCCGGTCTTGCTATGAGGTCGGTCTAATTGATTATTGGAAAAAACTAAAGGTTATACATGCAGCGAGATAGATAATTATGTTCACGATAGATTTGTTGAAAGGACAGGGCGTCCCACTGAAAAGCAGCCCCGGAGGCATAGCTATTATTGCGCTAACCGTTGCTGTTCCCATTATCGGTGCAATAATATTGTTTAGCTTCTATCTGGAAGATAAAGCACATGCATCAATATCAAAACAGGAAATAGCCAGATGTCAAACAGAGATTGAGAAACTGTCGGGTGCTGTGGAGCTGTACGAATCATTAGAGAAAGAGAAAATCCTTTACGGTGATTGCCTCTCGGAAGTTAAGTCTTCTATCAGCAGATATATCCAGTGGTCGCCTGTCCTGGTGACGATGGTAGAAAATATGCCGGACTCGGTGATGTTAATCGAGCTTGAGGTAAGGCAGGATTCTGTGAGAAAAAAGGTTCCAAAACCGGAAAATCCACAGGAAATGGTTGAAAAGAATATTCCTATAAGAGTGTTACTAATGAGTGTTAGTGGTAATCCGAAATACAACTGCGGCAAAGCAGTCATGGATTTTCAGGATAGTCTTCGCTCTTCGGCCTTCCTCGGACCCAAGCTTGAGAGTATTGGATATTCACAGGAATCAGAGAAGCTTGAAGGTCAGGATGTGGCCTCGTATGAGATAAAATGTGTCTTTAAAGAGAGTCTGTAAAATGTTTTTTATGAAGACGTATAAAAAATACCTTATGACTGCGGGGTTGATATGGGCAGCTTGCTTTGTTGTTTTTCTGCTTGCCTATGTACTTGTTTTGGGACCCCAAAAGAACAGCAAAAAACGCATTGAAAGCGAACTTGCTGAGAAAAAACAGGTTTATAAATCTGCGCTAAGAGCGGCACAGAAGGAAACCAAAAACCAGTTGAATGAGCAAATAGAGCATTTACAAAGCAGGCTCAAGGATTTCGTTGTTGATTACGAGGATTCAGCTAATTTGACTTTTGAAATAAGTCAAATTGCCAGCGAAAAGAAGGTTGCTTCGTTCAGCATCAAAGGTAAAGATAATCTTGTACTCTCTGGGCAGCCAGATAGTAAGTATATTAGCGAGAACCAAATTGTTATCAGTTTTATTGGGGGATTTAATCAGTTTGCGTCATTTCTAAATGCCCTGGAGAGACACAGGCCTGTTCTCCTGGTGGACAAGTTTGCAATAACTCGCTCGGGGCAGGACGATTCGGCTTTTAGAGTGAGCCTTAATGTTGCGGCTTTTGTCAGAAAACAGCAGGAAATTAAAACTTCCGATAAAAATTCTACTCAAGTTTACGGTGCGAAAATATGAGAACGATAGCAATAGCAAATCAGAAAGGTGGTTGCGGCAAAACAACTACGTCAGTGAATCTCTCAGTTGCCCTTGCCGAGAAAGGCCAGAGGACGCTGTTGATTGATCTTGACTCGCAAGGTCACAGCACGTTAGGATTCGGCTATGACCCCGACGAGATTAGTAAGACCATTTATGATACTCTTACGAAGTCTCAAATGTCGATCTCTGAAGTTGTATTAGAAACAAAATTCGAGAAGCTTGATCTGGCGCCGAGCAATGTTCTGCTTTCAGGTGCCGAAATTGAGCTGGCCAGCGAGGTCGGTAGAGAATTTGTCCTGACTGAAGTGCTAAAAACAGTAAAGGACAAATATGACATGTGTGTTATTGACTGCCCGCCGTCGCTTAGCCTGTTGACCCTCAATGGACTTGTAGCAAGCACAGATGTTGTCGTGCCTGTTCAGGCGCATTACTATGCAATGGAAGGCTTGAAACAGCTATTCGAGACAGCGAGTATTGTCAATGAGCATTTGAATCCCTGCAATATAAATATCCTGGGCTTATTGTTGACTTTTGTGGACAAAAAGACCCTGCTCAGCAGGCAGACAGAAAATCAAATGCGTGAATATTTCGGAGATTTGGTTTTTGATACGGTCATTCACGAATCCGTAAGGTTGGCCGAGGCCCCCAGTTCAGGTGAGCCGATTTTCACCTATGCTCCCGAAAGCCGCTCGGCTGCTGAGTACAGGTCTTTAGCTGAAGAGATAATAAATGGTAAGGTTTCGGCTGAGCAGGCGAATGATGCTCAGGCTTTGGTCAGAGGATAATAGTTAATGTCAGAGCGTCAAAGACATAGCAAAAAATCCCGCAAGGAAATCTCATCGATTTTCAAAGGGATACAGGCTCCTCAATCCGATGAAGGTCAAAGGCCTTCCGGTACTCCTGCACCAGAGCGCACTGTTTATACCAAGTCGAAAAGCTCGGCTCCAGAGCAGAAACACCAGGTCTCAAAAGTTTATAAACCTCCACAGTCATTGCCCAAAGCTGAACCGGTTAAATGCCCCAAAGTTGAACCGGTTGAACGCCCCAAAGCTGAACCGGTTAAACGCCCCAAAGCTGAACCGGTTCAATCCCCACCCGAGGTTGTATCAGCTAAACATCAAAAAGTTGCACCTGCTAAACGACACAAAGCTATACCGGCCAGACAAAAAACTGTGTGCATTCAATACCTGAAGACAGCAGGTGTAGTGTGGGCGGCTTGCTTTGTGATGTTTCTGCTTGCCTTTGTATGTATATTAAGACCACAGAAGGACTCCAGAAAACTCTTCGAAAGCAGGCTCACAGAAAAAAAACAGGTTTATGAATCTGCGCTAAGAGCTGCACAGAAGGAAACCAAAATCCGGTTGAATGAGCAAATCGGGCATTTACAAGACAGGCTGAAGGATTTCGTTGTTGATTTCGAGGATTCAGCTAATTTGACTTTTGAAATAAGTCAAATTGCCAGCGAAAAGAAGGTTGCTTCGTTCAGCATCAAAGGTAAAGATAATCTTGTACTCTCTGGGCAGCCAGATAGTAAGTATATTAGCGAGAACCAAATTGTTATCAGTTTTATTGGGGGATTTAATCAGTTTGCGTCATTTCTAAATGCCCTGGAGAGACACAGGCCTGTTCTCCTGGTGGACAAGTTTGCAATAACTCGCTCGGGGCAGGACGATTCGGCTTTTAGAGTGAGCCTTAATGTTGCGGCTTTTGTCAGAAAACAACATGAAAATAAAATCACCGATAAGCGGTTGAATCAAGTTTACGGGATGAAAATATGAGAACAATAGCAATAGCAAATCAGAAAGGTGGTTGCGGCAAAACAACTACGTCGGTGAACCTCTCAGTTGCCCTTGCCGAGAAGGGCCAGAGGACGCTGTTGATTGATCTTGACCCACAAGGTCACAGCACGATAGGTTTTGGCTATGACCCCGACGAGATTAGTAAGACCATTTATGATACTCTTACGAAATCTCAAATTCCAATCTCCGAAGTTATAGTGAGCACAAAATTCGAGCGGCTTGGTCTGGTGCCGAGTAACGTTCTGCTTTCAGGTGCCGAGATTGAGCTGGCCAGCGTTGTCGGCAGAGAATTTGTACTGACTAAGAAACTCGAAGCAGTGAAGGACGAATATGATGTGTGTATTATCGACTGCCCGCCGTCGCTGAGCCTGTTGACACTCAACGCATTCGTTGCCAGCACTGATATTGTCGTGCCTGTTCAGGTGCATTACTATGCAATGGAAGGTCTGAAACAGCTATTTGAGACGGCGAACAATATCAAAGAGCATTTGCACCCATGTAATGTAAAAATCCTGGGATTATTGTTGACTTTTGTGGAAAAAAAGACCCTGCTCAGCAGGCAGACAGAAAAGCAAATGCGGAAATATTTCGGTGATTTGGTTTTTGATACGGTCATTCACAAATGCATACGGTTGGCTGAGGCACCCAGTACAGGCGAGCCGATTTTCACCTATGCTCCGGAAAGCAGGTCGGCGGCTGAATACATGGCTTTAGCCTCAGAGATATTAAATGGCGAGCCCTCGGCTGAGCAGGCAGAAGAAAGCCAGGCTTTGGTAGGGAGATAATCAATGTCAAAGAACGAGAGGAAAAAAGCAGGACTACATAAGGAAATCTCATCGATTTTCAAGGGGGTAGTGATTCCGCAAAAAGAAGGTGGCAGGGAATCATCTAGTGCATCTATACCGGAGCACACAGACTATGCCGTGCCCAAACAGATGGATACGGAGTCACAAAAGAACGAGGTGCTAAAGTCTTATCAGGCAGCGCAAACATTACCCGAAGCTGAACCGGCCCAGGAATCCAAAGCTGAGCCAATTCAGGAATCCAGGGTTGAGCCAGTTGAGCAACCCAAGGCTGAGCCAGTTCAGGAACCTAAGGCTGAGCCAGTTGAGGAACTCAAAGTTGAGCTGGCTCAGGAAACCAAAGATAAGCCGGTTTCCTCCCCTAAATTTATAACGGCTCAGGAATCCAAGGTTGAGACAATTCACGAATCCAAGGCTGAACCAGTTCAGGAACCTAAGGCTGAACCAGTTGAGGAGTCCAAAGTTGAGCCGGCTCAGAAAACCAAAGATAAGCCGGTTTCCTCCCCTAAATTTATAACGGCCCAAGGATCCAAGGTTGTTCCAATCCAGGAATCCGAAGTAGAGTTAGTTAAAGATCCCAAAACTGGGCCGGCTCAGGAACCAACGGCTGAGCCAGCTCATACTCCAAAATTTATGACGGCTCAGGAATCAAAAGTTGTACCAGTCCGGGAATCCGATGTTGAGCCAGCTCAAGAGTCTGAAGCTGAGCCGGTTAAACGACCAAAGAATGAGCCGGCTCATAAAAGCAAATTTAAAAAGGCTGAGAAATCAAAAGTTATACCTGTTCAGAAATCTAAAAAAACTGGTATTGACAAGATTTCAAAAAGGGTTTCTGAAAAACGTCCTAAAGTCGGCAGCGAAAGTTCATGGAAACAAATAACAAGTAAATTGTTTTCGGCAAAACCAGGTGCCAGTACTACAAAGCAAAAAGCAATGGTAGTAATGATACCGGTTCTCTTTATCGCCTTATTAATATTTGTGCTCAGAGGAGGTGTTTTTGGCACGAGCGTTCATAATGCCCAGGCGGGTGAAGAAAATAATAATTCCGGCGTTGTCTCTGCGGGTTCGAATACTCAAATCGACTGGGAAATTCCGGAACCGTATCCGAAAACGCTTCGCGACCCTGTGAAATTAGGTCCGGTTGTAACGGGAGCTAATCAGGCCGAATCCGGAGAATTAATACAATTAATCGTCAAAGGCATTCTTTATAGCGAGGACAACCCTTCGGCGATTATTGGCAACCGCATAGTGCACGAAGGTGATCGAATACAGGATGCGAGCGTTATCAAAATAAATAAAGATAGTGTCGAATTCGAAATGAATGGAAAAAAATGGACCCAAAAGGTTCAACGATAAAAAGTAATCACAGTGTGTTGGGATGTATAAAAGATTGCGTAAACAGTTAATTTAAGAAAGGATCTGTTATGAGAAGCATTTTGAAAAAAAATAGGGCATTCGGGCTTTTAACGGCCATTGCGGTTATTTGTCTAAGTTGCACTGTCACAATGGCCCGGGCCGGTAATGTGGATTCGGAAGAAAACGAAGGTTTAACGGCTGTTGAGCAGCGGATGAAGAAAAATATATCTATTGATGTTAGTGACCAGCCCATCGATTTGGTGATAAAACAATTGGTCGAGCAGGCGGGCCTCAACTATATCAAAAGCCCCAATGTTATCGGCAATGTTTCCGTTACATTTCATGATGTGCCGCTCGAAGAAGCACTGGCAAATATTCTTGCTGTTAATGACTGCCTCTACGTGCCGACCGATAATGTGATAAGAATAATAACCTCTGCGGAAATGGTTGCAAAAGCCGAGCCGATTCTGACAAGGACTTTTGAAATTGTCTATGTTGATGCTACGGAAGTTGTAACCGCTTTGGATAAATTCAAGTCACCTCAGGGCTCGGTATCTTCCATTAAGGGCACCAGTCATATAATTGTTACCGATACCGAGAGCAAAATCACGGAGATAACCAGCCTGCTGGAGAAAATTGACCGAATCACGCCCCAAGTACTTGTGGAAGCAAGAATATACGATATAACCAGCCGGGACAAGCTCGACCTTGGCGTTAAATGGTCGGCAGGTAGACGAACCAACTACGTCGGTGGATTTCCAGTAAAGGACGACATAATAGTTGAGAGGTCGGGCGCCGATACATATGTTGGCAGTTCAACCAACCCCTTCATGGCAGGTGTCTTTGACGCTCCAACAAGCAAAACCTCTGCTACGTCATACGGCTTTTTACGTTTTGGCTGGCTTACTCCCAACGTTGACATAGATGCGCAAATAAATGCTGAAGAGGAGGTTACCGAAGCCAAGCTTCTTGCCAATCCGAGAATAATGGTGCTCGATAATGAGACTGCCTCCTTTGATATTGTGACCGAAGAACCCTACGTGGAACGAACGGTCTCCGCCGGTACCGTCACAGAGACGGTTAAATTCAAACCTGTCGGTGTTAAACTTACGGTCACGCCGCATGTTACGCGTGATGGTATGCTTAGACTGCATATCCTGCCGGAATTCGGAGTTCTTGTCGAGCGTGTTACAATTTCTTCGAGTGATGTGCCAGTTGTTGATACCCGAAAAGTTGACACGATAGCATTAGTACAGGACGGCCAGACCGTGGTTTTGGGCGGCATGCGCAAAAAGGGTGTAAGCAAAGAGAATAACAAAATTCCATTGCTCGGTGATTTACCTCTTGTAGGCGGATTGTTCAGATTCGAAGGTGAAGATACGGCTATTACTGAGCTTGTCGTTTTTATAACCCCACGGATTATAACACAGCCGGTTTTGTCATTAGATGAGCAAATGGTTTTTGATGAAACTAATTTTAGCGTGCCGGAGTCAACTTCTACAAGAGCAGAGAAAAAGATTGCTGAAGAATCTGCTATGGAATAAAGAGCTTTGCTCCATATTTTGTAGCTCGTGGCTTGTGGTTCGAGCCTTTATTGTAAGATCGCCTTTGGCGGACGAAACAATCTTAAAATAGAACGAATGTGGTTGCGAGGCCTGCTGTGCAGGCCTCGTATTGTTTTAAAATTAGCATACCAGACATATTATAACGAATTAGTCTTTCTTTACATAAAGCGTCTGGCTTGGGAAAGCAAACTCGATTTGCTCGCCTTCGAATCGCTTCATAATCTCAAGGTTTACCTGCTCATTGACCTTGTGGTACAGCCAGTAATCGGCAGGTTTGACCCAGTAACTCATATAAATATTCAAAGACCAGTCATTAAAATCACTGAAATATACTCTCGGTGGTTTCTCTGGATCTGTATTGACCTCCGGTACCCCGGCAAGAACTTCTTGTATAATTTCCACTGCCCTTTTGGCTTTGGAATGGCCCGAATCGTAAGTAATGGTGATATTAGAGGTCCTGCGAATAAAGGGACGCCTGCCGATATTTTCAACGCTCGATGTTGTAATTACGCTGTTAGGTATAGTTACAAGATGGCCCTGTAGTGTTCGTATGCGTGTGCTTCTAAAGCCGACTTCCTCGACCGGGCCAAGGTGCTCGCCGATCTTTACAAGCTCTCCCATTTGAAATGGCCTGTCCGCAAAAATAGTAATAGAGCCGAAGAAATTGGCTATCGTATCCTTGGCTGCAAGAGCGACAGCAATACCGCCGACACCGGCGCTAAGCAGAAGAGACTTGACGTTCGTCCCTAAGATATTCTCGCTGATTAGTAGAACCGCGATAATTGCAATTGTCAGCCGTAAGGCCTTGCGTACTATGGGCACCAGCATATCATCAAGCGTTGTCTCTGATTTGCTGACCAGTCGATTCAGATAGTATTCGATGACATCCACCAGCCGATAAAGCCCGTAAGCTGCTGCAATGGCCAATATCACTCGTGCGAGTGTTGTCCATCCTTCGCTGATAGTAATTCGTATGCCTGTTTCGTCATGGAAAAACAAAGGGACCTTGGCGAAAAATACGCCGGCTGCAAATACCCCTACATAGATGGGATTGGCCAGCGCTTTGAGCAGCAGTGTCAGAGGACCTTCGCCCTTCTTTTGTGCTCGTCGCCCGGCATAACTGTTTATGACAAACTGGATTATTCGCCCTGTTGTCATTGCCACAAGCACAACCAGTAAAACAAGTCCGAATCGCCAAATTGCATTTCCCTTGATAATTTCGTAGTTAATGGTTTTTGTCAACCAATCAGCCAAACCTGTTATTTCTGTCACTGAAGCCGTCATAAATTGTCATCCTAATTTCGTATTATCTATTTTATCCTTTATTTACTTTTGCTTTTTTATATCCTATTGCTGTTGTTCTTTCCACCAAAACAACCGTTTTTTGTGGAACTTTCGCTATTTAATAAATTTGGCTGGATTAACTTGCCGATTAATGATAGAAAAGAGCTTTATCGTTAGACTTCAATGGTGAATAATGTCGTCCGCAAAACTCAAAATCTACAAAAGGCCGAATTTCAAAAGCCCTCGGTTATTATTAGGCTTCTCCGGCTGGATGGACGGCGGGGATGTATCGACGGGAACTATAAAGTGCCTTATCGACAAGCTTGGAGCGCAGAAGTTTGCCGAGGTCGAGCCGGAAGGGTTCTATCTATATAGTTTCCCGGGCCCAATGGAAATGACGGCATTATTTCGGCCGCACACGCAGGTAAAAGACGGCCTGATTAAATCCTTCGAGATTCCTGCGGACGCCTTTTATTGCAGCGAGGAAAATGACCTTATACTCTTTTCAGGCAAAGAGCCCAATTTACAGTGGAAAGAATTTGCTGAATGCATCTTCTCGTTATGCGAGCAGTTCGGCGTCGAAATGATATATTTCATAGGCAGTGTTGCCGGTCTTGTGCCCCACACTCGCGAGCCGAGACTTTTCTGTTCCGTTTCGGATACCGAACTTAAAGAAACCTTTCAGCATTACGGTGTTAAATTCACTAACTACGAAGGACCCGCCAGTATCGTTACTTATCTGACGGCCAATTGCAGGAACCGGGGCCTGAGGATGGTGTCTTTCGTGGCCACTATCCCAGCTTATGTTCAGGGCAGTAATCCGAAGTGCATAGAGGCAGTAACAAGACGTCTGGTGGGTATGTTGGATCTTCAGGTAAAGTTCGACGACCTTCGGCTTGTCAGCGATGAATTCGAAAAGAAATTAAGCGATATTGTGCAGGAGCAGCCGGAGCTGGAAAGCAATATCCAAAAACTGGAAGAAGACTACGACAACGAGATTTTCAATAATGAAATGGGCGATTTGAAACAATGGCTCCAGCAGAAGGGTATCCAGGTGGATTAAACCCGCTCCGGTCAATTTCAACAAATCTGGAAAATTTTCTGGACAAGCCTGAATAAAGTGGTTAGAATT
>CAZZAX010000057.1:0-33310 GCA_964653075.1 uncultured Pirellulales bacterium | reverse complement strand
CTATAATTAGAGCTACCTGCACGTTTGATACGAAATAGGGGGAGTTTTTTAAAGGTTAAATTTTGCTAAGTGCTTATGTATAAAGAGGTAAAATTTTTTTTAGAAATTTTGAAATTTGTCAAAAATTACCAGCGTTTTTTGTCGAAATTTGCCCGATTCTGGATGCTGAAACCACCCCAAAACAAGTTTGAGCGTGCCACCCTTTCGATTGATTATCCCTTGGGAATAAATTGATGAATGATTATTTAAGCTTGGTCCCCGCTAAGGACATGCGGGGATGACAATATTATTGTGATTGATTAAGGATTATTGAAGGAAGGAGATTTCCATGGATTTTTTCCGTTTTGTTTGGCCGAGGCCGCGGCGTTTTGGTCGGAAGTTTTCATCGGTTTGGCGGGGATGGTAAAGGACATATTGTGCCATGAGGCGGAGATTCGGCCTGGGGCCGATTGATTAATTGAGGCCGAAGCTTTGTCTTGTGTATTGATGGATAAGGTAAAAATGATGGCGGCTTCGGATATTTCGGCGAAGTTGATATCTTTCCGGTCGTCAGCGTATAGAATCACGTCCAGCCAGGCGGAGCTGTCGTCCCGGCCGGTCTGGATTTTGATTGGGTAATCACCGAAGATGGCGTGGGCGATATTGAAATAACAGGTTACCTGCCCCGATGTAATGCGCATGGGGCTGTTGAGTGCCGGGTTGTCCGGTAGTTTCAAGTCTGTGATATTGCCTTCGAACAGCAGGCGGAGGCGGAGGTCTTTTGCTTTTATGGTGGCGTTTTTCAGGCGGTCGAGTGAGATATGGGTATCGCCTCGGTCGGTTGCGAAGACGACGGCGCCGAGGATGTCGGATTTATCCTGAACGGCGAAGGTGGATGCAGAGGAGTAGTCATAGCCATCGTGCAGGCATTGCAGGCGCAGGGCTACGGGTGCGGAGCCGGTGTTCCAATAGACCAGCAGGGGGCGTCTCTGGTTCCAGAGGTCGCCGATATTTACCGAGCCAAGGGTGTAGTCGGGATGGAGGTATGTCGTGCCGATGATGTCGTGTTTGTCGGGAGCGTTGCGGGTGAAGGTTTCGATTTCCAGGCGTGGTTGGGGCAAGTCGGTGAAGTAGCGGAAGAAGACCTGCGGGCATTCGGCGCCGATTCGGTGGGCGTCGAGGGATTCGTAGGCGTTGCTTACGTTGGGGAAATTTATTTTGTTGCCGGTTGCTCTTTGGATGAAGGCCTGAGTTCCGTCGCGCAGGAGTGTGGCGTAGCAGCGGCTGTGCGGGCCGGACCACTGGCGGGTCGGGGGGTGGAAGCGGCGGGCGAGGTGATACCAGGCGAAACGGTTAAGCTCGCGCAGGAGTCTTTGCGAGGTCGGGTCTTTAACGTGGTGGAGCATGCGGGAGAGCTCCTTTATAGCGACGACCGTATAGGTAGGGCTGTTGTACTCGCGGAATGAGCCCTGTGTAAAGGTGTATTCGTAAAATGTTTTGAGGCGTTTTTTTCCGTAGTCGGCCAGCTCGGCGTCGCCGAAGAGCTCGCCAGCGGAGAGCGTGACATATGTGCCCATGATGGCGATGTTTGTATAGCCCGGGCCGACGTTTCTGCGCTTGATGGAGTGTGCGGCGTGGATGACGGAGTTTTTGAGAAGCTGCTGCAGGTCGTCGGGCAGGCGGTGCATGTGGTCGTGAGCCACCTGGAGCAATTGCGTTCCCAAAAAATCCGCCCAGTTCCAGTCTGGCGGCGACATTTTTTCGAGCGGTTCTTCGGCAAACCATGACCATATTCCGTAGGTGCGGCTGTTCGGGTCCTGATCCTGGAGTGAGATGACTTTGCGTAGTATTTCCTGTGCGCGTTTTAGGCGGTCGGCCTCTTGGCTGTCGAGCAGGGCGACGGCGTAGTTGAGGGAATCCCGTGTCGGGTGGACATATCCGCCTTTGAGGGTTGTGTGGTAACCCGGGGAGGAAAATGGGCGGCGTATCATTTGTTCGGCGGGGTCGTAGCGGTCATCCTGCCGGCTGAGGGCCTTGAGGAAGGCGTCTTTTTGCTGTTGTGATGAGAACCTCTCGGCGGCGGAACAAATGGCCGGAACGTAAAATAGGGTCAGCAGAGATATTATTGTCAATTTTGCTCGAAGGCAGTTCATTTATATCGTTCCTCTATATCGATATTGTTGTATGTTTACAGATCGGGAATTATAATATCTGAACTGCCCTGGTAAGTCCAGTTGTTTTGACAAACAACCGGCTGACTGGTCTTGTGCGTGAGCCGGCGTGGCCGGAAGTATAAACAATAAATATTTTTTGACATTTCTTCCGGTTTTCGCTATTCTATGGGTGCTGCGAGGTGAATTTACAATCTGCGGATTTATTGTGAATGGTGAATAAGCGTTGGTGAAGCGAGAATGTTTTTGTGAGTAAATGAGCGGCCGGAAGTGGAAAAAGATATGAGGGTGGGTTATAATTCAGGAGAGACGAATTATCTGGGAGGTAATTGGGCTTTTTGGAGCTTATCAACTGTTATGTTAACGAGAATGAAGTTAATCGACGCAGCTTGGCATGTTTAGACGGGGATTTCGAATTATTTTCGAGAGGACAAGACAATAGTTACAAGAAAGGGGGAAAAAATGAGTATCTATAAACATTACAAAGAAGTTCTTGACCATGGTAACGGCGCGAAGTTCGTAAAAGTCGATCTGCATGTTCACACCCCGGCTTCGTTTGATGCTCAAGCGAAAAATAAGTATAACTTTAAGTTCGACGGAGACGATTTCGATCAGAGAATGGAAGACGCGGAGGACCTTGCAAAGAAGATAGTGCAAAGGTGTAAAGAACTGGAGATAAAGTTGATAGCAATTACCGACCACAATACCCCGAGCAACGTCAAGCCTTTAGAGCTGGGGCACACGTGGTACGAATTATTGCAAGAGGCCTTGAATGAGATGAAAGAGGACAGCGTTTGTGTTCTTCCGGGTGTTGAAATCAGCACGGACGACCTTCATATTCTGGTGATCCTGGACCCCATGGAAGGGCCGCAGGAAAAGGATGGAGAGCCTCAGGTTCAACCACCAGCGTACATTGTTCACAAGATTAATTTTTTATTGCGGAGATGCGGATTTAAGTTGCACGAATATGGCGACTACAAAGCCACCGGGACATCGAGTCTTTTCGACGTACTTGAGCATATTCAAGACTTAGGTATTCGGTGCATAGCGATACCCGCTCATATTGATGGTGGTAAAAAGGCTATGCTCGAGGTGTATGACAAGCCGACGAATGTATACCCCAAGCTGCTGAACCACCCTTATCTCAATGCAGTAGAAGTCACCAAACACACGACGCCTACGAACAAAAAGATCGGCTCCGGCAAAAAGGCCGTAAGAGTCTGCGATTACTTCGCCAGGAAAAGAGATTCTCACCGCTCTCGCATCGCATGGATCCAGAACTCAGACGGGCACTCAATCGATAAAAAAGGGCTGGGAAAGCGTTTCACCTATATCAGAATGGGCAAACCAAGTTTCACATCTCTCAAGAATGCCCTGGAAGATCCGGACACGAGGGTGCGCATGATGAACGAATATACCGACAAGAGCAGCAAGACGACGATACAAGGCATTGCGTTTCGGAAGGGTTCGGGCCGGTGGAGTTATATCTCATTCAATCCGAACCTGAATTGTGTCGTGGGCAAAAAAGCCACACACAAATCGACTATCGTTGATCTCATCCTGTATGGAGCGGACCGATTCCACGAGGACGAAGAACACCTGTCAGAGAGGCTGATTAAGGAAGGATATTCGGTCAATATTTTCATCAAGAAGGATGATGAGGTTTTCTGCTGCAGCCGAAGCAAACAAGGTACCCCGCCGAGGTGGTTCAAGCTTTCGCTGGCTGATAGTGTATTCGAGCAGCTAAATGAAAAGCCGCCGCAACTTGCTCTGCCCCGGAAGTATCACCATAAAGGGATAACCGAACGGTTCTCGGACAAGACAAGATTGATGGAGTTTATCGATTGGGACGTTCTGAACGGTGAGAGGGGGATGAAAAAATGCCTGGAAGAATGGGATAAGTGTTTGAAGGAAGCGGAGGAAAAGGGTTTTGTGAAAAACTCTTCGGAGCTGAAGGAGCTCCAAAAAGCCTGCCAGGTCCTTTTTGAGAAGAGAAAGAGTATCAAGAAATTGTCTGTGAAGGAATTGAAATCGAGTGGGCGGGTGACCGGGGTGGAGATTCTACTTCCCCAATATGGTAAGAAAGGCGACGAACCTTTGTTTAAGGTCAAGGTGAAGCAGGCAAAATACACAGGAAGCAGGCGGCAGGACTACGTTGATCAGGCAAGTCTGTATATTTTGGACGGAAAGGATTACAAGTCTTTTGGGAGATTGAGTACAGGTCATAAGAATGCGGCCATAATGGCGTTCCTAATGAATCAGGAGTTATTCGGGCCGCTTATTATCGACGAGCCGGAGCGATACTTGGATGTCAGTGCAATAACGGGAACATTAGTACCCCGGATGCGCCTGTTGAAGACGGAACAGCAGATAATTTGTGTGACCAAGGATGAACACATTTTGCTCTCCGGGGATGCGGAAAATGTAGTAGTCGCCAAGTCTGAAAAGGGCATCGATGTCACTACCGGCGATATCAATAACCACGAGATCCAGCAACTGATTTTAGAAATATTCGAGGGAGATTCCGAAGGTAAATCGTTGCAAGACAAGAACAGGAAACTTGCATCTATTCTTGAGCGGTAATAGTGTTCTGTGATAATTAGATAGTGAAGAATTATCTAACGGAATGAGTCTGTATCTCCAGCAACAACGAGCGGGGACAAGGATTACCGCGCTTTGCTCGCAATGATGAGTTATATAGAATTTCTACCGGAGGCCAGCATGAGCATCGTACAGTCACGTAAACACGAAGTGTTGGAGTGATTAAACTGGTGCGAACCGAAGGTAGAAATGCGTTTTCACCATCTACTTCGCTAACTGTATTCACTCAGGGGTTGCTACCCGTCGTTGCCTAAGTCATATTACAGTATTAAGCAAAAAAATTACCGATTTGTTTGTCATTTTGTTCTGGACAGGTCAAAATTTGTCTGTATTTTATGATGGTACAACAGCGGCCGGGATTTATCTGAATGACGCGATATTCGGGATGTTATGCGGACAACCATATAATTGTTTGTCATAAATCATGAAACCTAATGTTGCTTTTTTCTGTATTGCCACTTTGGCACTGCTCACATCGTGCAGCAAACGTGTCTGCCCTTCTATTGCCACCAAGCAACAGGGGATTGCCCTGAAAGACACGGAAGATTTTGGTAAGCGCTTGGACTTTAACGATTCATCTGGTCATGATGCCGTTCATCGCGAAGCTGTCTCAATGATTATCACCCGACATGGACTGTCTTCGACCGGAGATATATACTTCTCGGGCCGTTTCAGGGTATCAAAAAGTATCGATGGGTTTTGCGAGGAAGGTGATGAGATTTTCGAGTACAGGACGACACATCTTTTTACTTCTTTATTGAGTGTTATCTGGTATAAACCAAAGACAAAACAAACACATGAATTATATTGAGATTTTCGATGTTTGGTTTTGATGGATTTTTGGACGGTTGAGCACATCACAGCCTTAAATTAAATAAATGTATTTGGAAAGGAAAGAATGACTTTATTTGGCAGATTTGCGAAAGAAGCAAAGGCGTCTATCTACGGAACTCCTGCAGAGTATGAGCTGGCTGGAAAAGTCATCGAATGCAACCACTGCGGCCATACACGGTTTACAAGAACTCGCCCCTTTAGCATGGTCTTCGCCGTCGCCATATTCAAGCCTGTAACACTGGAATGCGAAAACTGCGGCAAAATTCTTTGGTTTTCCAAAGCCCCTCGAGCGCTTGAATAAAGAAAGAGAATGAATTTCTAACGAAGGCATCCAGCGTATGCAACAAGCTGCGAGGCTGATGCATATTGTTAGATATATAGAAATGAAAATGAAAATAATTTCATTTTTGATTTGTTGCCTATCATTTCATATCGGTTGCGCTGAAAAATCATCGCTTCCCAAAGTTAAAGACATTGTTGAATTTAAGGCCAATCCAATTTCTCCACATGCGCATTTTAAGAATTTCAATGTTGAAAGAAGGGACCTCGAGCGCATTATAAATACATATCATCAAGTTTCTGAGGAACACTGGCTACACGGCTATCATCATATTGCTTTGAATGATGTGACAGGGATTATTATACTCAAAGATGGGACCGAAATAAAATGGATGGTTCGTCCCGGAGGTCTTGCAACTCTAACTTATCCGGATGGACGGATAATTTATCTTGCTAAAGAAATAACTATACGAAGTGAATAATAACTGTCCAATAACTCAATCCGGTCGAAATAACAACGGAATGGATTCCTGCTCCCCGCTTTCGCTAAGGGACAAGTTTCGCATGAATGACACCAGAACGAATTCCACATCAAGTGCGGAATAACAGTTTTCAATAGATCCCTGCGCTGCGGTCCCACCCTTGTTGAAGCTACGGTGGACAAGCGGGATGAAGGGCTTGAATATTTGTGTTATTTTAGTTACTGCGCCAGGCGGCGGACAAGATTTCTTCCGGTTTTGGCTCTGGAGTAAATTCCGCAGGGTATTGGTCCTGTGGTATTGTCGTGATTATTTTGACCAAGCTGTCCTTTGGGATATATTCTTTTATAAAGTGGTTAGAGTGGTACACGGTCATAACTTTTTCGAGAGCCAGTATGACACCAAACAATACCAGTGTAGAGATACTTCCGGCAGCGCCGGATATAGCGGCCAATGCTGAGACGATTACAAGAAATGTCAGGTACATTTCCGTTAAGGCGTCAGCGAATCCGAGGAACGGATGGCCGGTATAAAAATAGCCCCCTCCGGGATAGATTATTGAAATCCTTCTGGTTTGTTCTTTGTTCTTGAACTCGAGTGTGCAGGTCGGGCAGGTATATTTGTCTTTAATGAGTGTATTCGTACAGCGCGGACAAAGGTGTGTCCTTTCCAACGTTGGGCTTGTCCGGCCTTCAAGGGACATTTGCCGGAGCAGGGTCTTGATTTTTTTGCTTTCACTTTTAGGGATATAGAGAAATTTCTCCTTTTTTCCACTTTTATATTCAACCACGAGGTTGCGGCCTTTGACGGCGATGCTCCGGCAGTCGGCATATAGTATCTGAGCTATCGAGTTTCGATATGAGAAGTCGTTTTTGGCTGGTATATGGAAAATGCGTTCATTAGTGAAGATAAATGAGGAGCGCTTAAGATAGTAGATAATCCAGCCTGTCAGGAACTGTTCGATAAGAGGCGCCGGTGAGCATCCGGTAGTAATGCAGAGGATTGTTTCGCCCTCATGCAGAAACGGCCTTATAAAAGATATTTTTTGCAGCAGCTTTCGCTGACGTTTTTCTATAGCCGGCCTGTAAATGTTCTTGTGATTTGTAAACATGACGTCGGTATTAACGGAAAGGTTGAGCAGGTCCTGCCTGCTTGAGCTGCTCATTGTATTTTGTGTTTCCTGTATCATTTGATTTGCTCCTTAAAGTTCTTATATTGTTAATATTGATGTTATCGGCAACAATCCAATGCAGCTTAATTGAGACTTCCGGGCGGGCGTAAAAATGATTAGTGATAATTGATGATTGATTATTTTTAGAGATTGCTTCGTCGCTACGCTCATCGCAATGACTTGGGGGTGTGGATGGGGAAATAGGTTTTGTTCTTATCCTGCTATTTTAGTATAATAGCACAATCTTGCTATGTTCGTATTGTGTCGTGCGTATCGTGTATTGTGTTAATAATGTTTCATATTGCGTATTGTGGGTAGTGGATAGAGTAAATGGCTGATAAAGTTTCGTTAGTAAAGCTGCTTGGCAAAGAAAAGTTCGAGAGGATCGAAAGTGTTTTTTGCAGGCATTTCCAATTAGGGTTGGAGACGAGGAATATCCAGGGCAAAGAAATCAGACAGATGTGCAGCGGCGATTGTCATCCGGCGTTTTGCAGGATTGTCAAGAGCAGCAAGGTGGGCCTTCGCAGATGTAACCGAGAGCGTCGTCGGAGCCTTGAGACAGCGATAGAGACCGGTCAATCTTATATTTCGCTTTGCCATGCCGGTATAGTATTGGTTTGTGTGCCGGTAATGGATAAGGACAAGGCGCTTGGGGGTATATTTTTCGGCAAATGCCTATGGGAGCCTGTGACACCAATCCTAATCAGGGATGTCGAAAAGCGTTTAAATGTTATTCGAGTGAGCAGGAAGAAACTGACGGCAGCGATGCGCGAGCTGCCGTTTATAACGGGGCGGAAAATCGACAAGGCGGCGCAGTTTTTGTTTGACCTGCTGTATGAGGTGGCCGCGTTCGATCCGCGTGTTATCAGATGGCGCCAGGAGCGTTCGGAGCAGCAGTCGCAGATAGGCGAGTTTATTCAGGAGAAAAAAAGGCTCGGCACCGAGTGGCAGTATCCTCTTGAGAGTGAGCGGGAGCTGATGGGCAAGGTCAAAATCGGCGACAGAACGGGCGCCAAGGAGATTCTTAATTCGATATTAGGGACGATACTGTTCAAGACAATCGGGGATTTGGGAATCCTTAAGGCGCGGATGTTAGAGCTGCTGAGTATTCTCAACCGGTCGGCGGTGGAGGGGGGAGTGAGTATTGACGTTATGTTAGAGAAGAATCTCAACTATGTGAACAAGGTAATGAGGATTAACAATCAGGAGGATTTGTGTGCGTGGATAAGCACAGCGCTGAACGAATTTATCGAGCTGGTTTATTCTTCACAGGACGCCCGGAAAGTGAGTCAAATCCGGCCGGCAATAAATTATATCGACGCCAATTATAATAAGCCTATAACGCTTGCAGACGTTGCCAGGGCTTCGCACCTGAGCGTTTCGCGGCTTGCACATATATTCAAGGAGCAGATGGGTATTACCATCATAGATTACCTGACCAGTGTCAGGATAGAGCGGGCAAAACAATTATTATTGGCGACGGACCAGAACTGTACGGAGATTTGCTTCGAGGTAGGTTATAATAATCAGAGTTATTTTACGCGGTCTTTTAAGGGTTTTGTCGGGATGACGCCGCGGGAATTCAGGACAAAGAACCAACGAAAAGAAAAGATTTCTGCACCCTTATAGACGTATTGCGCATAGCGTATTGGGGCAGAGTGCTAATCTGTTGTCGCTGTAACGGTAATTGTTTTTTGTCAGGTGAGGAACTCTTACCTTGACAGTCCGGCAGTGCTTAGCGTACTATTAGTGTTTGTGAGCAACGGCATGATATAGTAACACCGGGAATGACAGGCAGCCGGAACGGGATTTATGACAAAGCAGATTGCTATTTTGGGTTCGACGGGTTCGATAGGCAGAAATGCGCTGCGAGTAATCGATGCGCTTGGGCCGGAGTATGCGATTATCGCGTTAAGTGCTCACAGCAATGTTGAGCTGTTGGCTGAACAGACCAGGCGCTATAAGCCCCGATTCGTTGCTGTTACAAATTCAGACTATGCCGGTCAGTTTCGCGGATTTTTGGGTGATTCGGATGTTGAAGTTTTGGAAGGTCCGGGTGGTCTTATAGAGACTGCGGAGCTTGAGGATGTAGATATTGTCCTTATGGGGGTTGTCGGTGCGGCGGGTTTGCCTGCTGTTTTTGCGGCGGCCAGGTGCGGCAGGCAGCTTGCTGTTGCGAACAAGGAGCCGCTTGTTATTGCCGGCGAGCTGCTTATGAGCGAGACAAAGAAAAACGGCGGTGTAATTTTGCCGGTGGACAGTGAGCATTCGGCTATATTTCAGGCGATGCAGTCGGGCGCGCGTGAAGAGGTAAATAAAATCATACTTACGGCTTCGGGCGGGCCGTTTAGGGGTGCTACCGCTGAGGATATCCGGAATGTAACGCTGGAGCAGGCGCTTGCTCATCCTGTTTGGAACATGGGGCCGAAAATCACAGTGGATTCGGCGACGTTGATGAACAAGGCTTTTGAAATTATCGAGGCGCGCTGGCTTTTTGATATGCCGGTGGATAAGATAGAGGTGTTGATTCATCCGGAGTCGATAATTCACTCGCTTGTCGAATTTGTGGACGGCTCGGTGGTAGCGCAGCTCGGCGAGCCTGATATGTGCCTTCCGATTCAATATGCATTGACTTATCCTCAGAGGGTTGCAGGTATTGCCAAGCGGCTTCGGCTGGAGAACATAAGCAAGCTAACGTTTGAGAAGCCGGATTTAGGAACGTTCCGTGCGATTCGTTTGTCTTATGAGGTTGCTCGTGCGGGCGGTACGGCTGCGGCGGTTTTCAACGCGGCAAACGAGGCGGCTGTAGAGGAGTTCTTGGCGGGTGGGATAGAATTTGTTAATATAGTGGAGCTTATCGAGCATTGTCTGAATAAGCATGATGTTAAAACCGGCGCATCTATCGAAGAGCTGCTTGAGGCGGATGCGTGGGCCAGAAAAGAGGTTAAGGTTAAAGTGCACAAGAGCATAAGAGCATAAGGGCATAAGGATGCAGGTGCATAAGATTATCTGCTAAATATGGAGATTGTTGAATGTCGGAAAAGAAAGATTTTTTTAATAAGCGTTTTCGTGTGATTTTGTTTGTTGTTGCTGCTTTTGTTGGGGTTGTTTATTTAATTACCCAAAATATCAATACTTTCGGCAACATACTGCTGACTATGCTCGGTTTTGGTTCGGTTGTTCTGGTTCACGAGTTCGGCCATTTCATAGTTGCCAAATTGTCCGATATAAAGGTTGAAGCATTTTCAATCTTCATGCCTCCGACTGTGTTTGGTGTTCGGAAAACCGAAAATGGTTTTAAGTTTCGGATACTGCCGAGGATATTCTCCAAAGAAGACGATGAGTCCGGCGAAGGTGGGTTGAGTTTTACAGTCGGTGGCAAGGGCAAGGCCAGCGAAACGGAATATCAGCTCGGTCTTATTCCGTTTGGTGGTTTTGTTAAGCTGTTAGGCCAGGAGGACACCGGGCCGGTTAAGACCAGCAGTGACCCCCGTTCGTTTGCGAATAAACCGGCAAGTACCCGTGCGGCGGTTTTAGCGGCGGGTGTTGTTTGTAACGTTATCAGCGCCGTTATTATCTTTATGATAGTTTTTCTCATCGGCATAAACCTGCCTCCGGCCGTCGTCGGCGGGGTTTCGCCGGATTCACCGGCGGCGCGTGCGGGCATCAAGGCGGGCGATGAAGTAATTGAAGTAGCAGGCAAAAGCGAGGACCTTGATTTTAGCCATATCGGGATATCGGCGGCTTTGTCGGGCAAAAATGAAAAGGTTTGGCTGAAAGTAAGGCACGAGGATGGCTCCATAGAAGATTTCGCACTTGTAGCCGAGGAAATGCAAACGGTCACGGGGAAAATGAGACTTTTTGGCATTGATATACCAACGAATCTGACTGTTGGAAGGCTTGCTGAAGATGACGCCAATGACTTGTATTCGAGAACCGGCTTGCTTGCCGGCGACCAAATTAAGTCTGCTAACGGCAAGGATGTTAATAGCTCCTGGGAGCTTAATGAATTGATTCACAATGCCCTTACCCCGGTAGTAACATTAGATGCTGAGCGAATCGGAGACATGGGAGAATCAGAGGTGGTTACATCGCAAATTGGCCTGGATTTGCGTTTTGCCAGCAGTCATGGAATTGAGTCTGAAGACGAGCTTTACCATATTTATTCCATGGTTCCGCGTTTGCGAATAACTTTTATTACGGACAAACTGGCTGCACAGTTTAAAGGTTCGGTTTCCTTGCAGGCTGACGATATTATTCTTGCGATTGGTGAAGTCGAGAATCCCACTTTTAGTGAGATGCGCAGCGTTGTTAAAGAGTACGAAGACAAGGAGCTGCCGGTTAAGGTTTTGCGCAGCAGTGCCAGCGGCGCCGAAGAGACACTTACCATTGCAGCTAAGCCCCGGAAATCAGGCCGTAGTGACAGGGTTGAGATTGGAATCCTTGTTGCACTTGATGCCAAGCATCCGGTTGTAGCCAGGACTATCGACACTGAAGGCGGGCCGGATAGATTGAACATTCCGCGCGGTGCAGCGATAACGGCGGTTGACGGGACGCCCATCTCAAACTTTTACGAAATAATAAGAGAAATCAGGCGATACAGCGGAGAGCGCATCACGATTGACTGGCGTGTCAATGAGGAGGTAGCGGGTAATGTTGCCTTACGTGTGGGCACCGGCGGAGAGGGTATCACTGTTAAATCAACTTTTACTGAAATTGAATCGATTCCGTTTGAGAAATTGGAAAGGCTTTACAAGGCTGATGGTCCCATCGATGCGGTCGTGATGGGTTATAGAAAGACCGTAATGTTTGTTGCCCAGACCTACGTGATATTAAGGCGTCTGATTGGCGGTCTTGTCAGTCCCAAGAACCTTATGGGGCCTGTCGGCCTTATCACGCTGAGCTATCGCATAGTTGCCGAGCAGCCGCTGATTTACTATGTCTATTTTCTTGGTCTAATAAGCGCCGTAATCGCGGTGTTTAACTTTCTGCCTTTGCCGCCCCTCGACGGAGGGCTGGTTGTTCTTTTGCTGGTTGAGAAAATCAAGGGTTCGGCGTTGAGTGAACGTGTTCAGGGAATTATAGCTTATGTGGGCTGGGCGCTTATAGGGACGCTTATTCTATACGTAACTTTTAACGATATCATCAGAAGTTTTTTTAGCTGAGCGAGGCCGGAGTAAGAAAGGACACGAAGATTTTGGAATTGTTGCCGGAAAAAGTATCTTCGCAGGCCTTTCACGAAGATATATTCAGTGCTCTTAAAGAAAGTGACAGCGGGGTTTATGATTTGATAACTAAAGAGTACGAAAGGCTGCAAAACACACTGCAGCTTATCGCAGCGGAGAGCCAGTGCTCGAGAGCGGTTTTGGCGGCCCTTGGCTCGGTCATTCAGAACAAGACAACGGAGGGATTTCCGGGGGCCAGATATCATGGGGGATGCGAGATTGTTAACGAGGTGGAAAGGCTGGGGTTGGCAAGGGCCAAAGAGGCCTTCGGCGCTCAATACGCAAATGTCCAGCCCCATTCGGGCAGCCAGGCCAACCAAATTTGCATGGCCGCGATATTGGAGGCAGGAGATAAGGTATTGAGTCATGGTTTAGGGCAGGGGGGACATCCATCACATGGTGGATCGGGGTCACTTAGCGAGAAATTCTTCAAGATAGAAAGCTATTTTGTGGATAAAAAAAGTTTTCTTCTGGATTATGATGCTATCAGAGAGCAAGCAGTCAAAGTCAGGCCCAGGCTGATTATGTGTGGTGCCAGTGCTTACGCCAGAGAAATAGATTTTAAGAGATTTAGAGAGATTGCGGATGAAGTTGGGGCATATCTTTTGGCGGACATCTCACATATAGCCGGACTGGTTATAGCCGGTGCACATCCGTCTTGTGTGGATTATGCCCACTTTACAACGACAAGTACTTACAAGGCTGGCGGTCCGAGGGGCGGCCTGATATTGATGGGCAAGGACTATGATTTGCAAATAAAGGTTTCAGGCAGGGAGATGCCGTTATGGAAACATATTCAGGCCGCGACGTTTCCGGGGGTACAGGGGACGCCTTATTTTAATAATATGGCGGCAAAAGCAGTTTTCTTCAAAGAAACACTTTTCGGTGAATACAAGGCAAGGCAATTCAGAATCATAGAAAATGCGAAAAGATTGGCAAGTGATTTGTCGGATTTGGGATATGACTTGCTGACGGGGGGAACAGACAACCATATGGTTCTGATAAATGTGGAGAGTTTCCGGGAGGCTTTGACGGGCGCTATAGCACAAAGATGCCTCGAAGATTGCAGTATAATAGTCGATGCGATGAAGCTGCCTTACGATAAGAAGCCGGCTTCAATTACCAGCGGTATCAGATTGGGCACACCTATTGTAACAAAGAATGGGATGGGGGGCAAAGAAATTGACAGTATATCCGAGTTGATAGATGTAGTGCTGAGAGAAGTGAAGGTGAAATCGGACAGCGATTATGAGATAGACAAGGGCCTGCGGGACGAGGTCAGAGACAAAGTGAAACAACTGTGCGGCAGGTTTCCTATGCGTTATTGAGTGTCGTATCGGATTTTTTTGCAGTTACAGTCCATAAGATTTGATATCCTGCGCCGATAACAGCCATCACTATTAGAGCGGAGAACAAAATCATCGACATCAGCAGCGCCTGTGGTTTTTCCACGCCATATGGCGCCAGCAGTACGACCAGCATTACTTCTCTGACGCCGAGATTAGCCACCGATACGGGGACTCTTCCTAAAATATATATCATCGCACACAGCCAGACGAATGTTCCCACCGGCGCGGTTACGTTTGCGGCCCGGGCGGAAAGAATATATACGATGACCCCGCCGATAAGGGTGTCGATTATTGAAATCGATGCAATCTTCAGGTGAAATCCGGCGCCGGCGGTCTGGAAGGTTGCGATTTGGTCGAGCATCCGAAGGCCTTTCTGCCGTATTTTTGCAGGGAAGGGTCTGAGCAGGGCTGCGATACCTTTCGTGATTTTGCCGCCGGTTCGGCTGTTCAACAGCAGCAAGGAAACAGCTATTATTGCGAGAAGTAATATTCCGCAGACAAGAGTGAAAAGCCACCGATTTGTTTTATTGGATATTGACAGTGACGCGGGATTTGTAAACATTAAGGCGGCAAGTCCGAATATCATCATTATGGTCATTATTGTCCACTGGTTGTATATCATACTGCAGAGAACATTGCTTGATTTTCCTGCACCTTTTTTGAGGATATACCACTTTATGCCCGTGCTCAGTATCCCCGGTAAAATCAGACTGTAAAGGGAGGTAGCCGCGGTTGCTCCGAATATTGTGTTTGTGGAAATGAGGCAGCTTTGCTTTTTCAGGATGAGACGCATCTTCATTGATCGAATCCAGAAAAGTATTACGGTAAAAACCCAGACGGTCAGCAGGAACTGCCACCTTGCCGACTTGATGGTTATCAGGAACTGCTCAAAGTCAACCTGGCTGAAGACCCATATCAACAGGGCTGTAGTGATGAGAATTCTGATAAGAAGTTTGATTAGTTGTTTGGCGATGGCAGTCATATATTGTTTTTGGATTAGCCGGGTTGTGGCACGGGCATCCTGCCCGTGTTCACGGCCTGGAAGGCCGTGCCACAATCAGCACCTTTCTTAAGAAAGTTAGCTGTATTTTATAGAGTTTGTAACAAAGTTTACTGTCTGCGAACATCGCGTTGAGCAATCCGAAGGGCAGCCGGGAAACTATAGCAGTAACCAAAAAACAAACGAACCCTGAGAAAGGGCCGCTCAGATGGCAGCTTTTAATATTCTCGAACCCGGCGTTAACGAGGAGCTGTTTTAGTCTGCGGCGGGTAGTAACGTAGTTATGGGAGAAATCGCAGTTGAAGAAATTTTGTCGCCAGTTCAAATAGTCCGGCGAGCATATTACGAACTTTCCTTGTGGTTTTAGAATTTCTTTTATCTGTTGGCTTATCTGCAAGGCGTCCTGCATACTGTTCATATGCTCCATAACAGCGAGCATGACTACGGCGTCGAATTTTTTATCTATAGCGGGCAGGGGCGGGACCATTGCGCGAATAATATTGGCGCCTCTTTTTTCGAGAGCAGCGGCCATTTGTTCGTTGGGCTCGACTGCATAATATTCGAGACCTTTTTCAAGACAGATGTCGGCGAAATCCCCCCGGCCGGGACCTATCTCCAAAATACTGTCGCCGGAAGCGATCTGTATATATCGGAAGATTCTTCGGGCCAGGGCTTTGACCAGCTTCATACCGGTTTTTGTAGGTTTGTCGCCCCGGCTGAAATGGTCAAAAAAGGCGTCCGGCTCTTTATTCTGATTTGTCATATTACGATTCCTTTATTCGGTATAAAACGCATCCGGCAAAACAATCATTGTTTTCTTGCTATCAACAGCCGCTCATCTGCGCATTTATCTTTATATTCGTTATATACATCGACGTCGTAGTCGCTTTTGTAAAGCAGATAATCTTCTTTCAGGACTACTTCGAGACCTTCTTCGATTACAAGCCGCTCGATTTTGTCCCATTCTATGTGGTCGTCGGGCCAGACATGAATATCGCCTTCTCTTTTATATCGGGGATTTATGAGGCGTCTGACTATGTGTTTATAACCTTTTACGTCAAACAGCAGGCGGAGGTAGCGTTTTAGATTTATTGTCGGACGGGCTTTTTTTAGAAATTCGAGGTATTGTTCCGGTCTTTGGTAGTATGATTCGATGACTTCGTGGTCGATATAAAGCACACCGCCCGGCTTTAATACTCTGCACATTTCCTTTACTATCTGCATGTAATCGGGTACGTGATGCAGTACCGAATAAGTTGCAACCAAATCGAACCGGCCGGTTTCGATGCCGGATAAATCTTTTCCGTTGACCTTCATGGTCTTCGACAGGCCGGTATGTGAGAAATTTCGTTCAATCAAATTCAGAAAACCGTCTGAGACGTCTGCTGATACTGTGTTAATGCCGGCCTCTATCAGGTGGCGGGTGAGATTTCCGGAGCCGCTTCCATAATCGAGGGCGTTGAGTTCGCTGGAGGCGGAAGCATTTGTTTTTACAGCTTCTATTGCCGTTGTTAAGGTTCTTCCCAGTCGCTGCTGTTCGATGGGGTTAAATATTTCGTTGTGCAGGCAATCGTATTTGCCGCTGATTCCGTCATTGACTTCTTTATTGAATTTTATCTGTTCTTCGTCGCACATGATTAGGTTTTCGAGCATAGTTTTTTGTATATTTCGGTTATTTGTTTCAGTTGTTCGGCGCCGTCGAATTTACGGGAGAAAAGCTCGGCATTTTCAACTAAGTGTTCGCGTAATGAGTTGTCCTGCATGAGCGAGCTGACGGCCAGAGCAATATTATCGGCGCTGAGGTTATCCAGCAGGATTCCGGTTTTATTATGCTGTACTACTTCGACCAGGCCACCGATCGGGGAAGCGATGACAGGTATTTTCATTCGCATAAACTCGATGGCGGCTATACCGAAGGCCTCACGCCTGCTGGGGACGACCGCGATATCAAAAGCGCTTATAATTTCGGGTGGGTTTTTGCACAATCCGGTGAAGGTGACATTTTCTTTTAGGCCCAGTCGAAGGACGAGCTGCTCAAGATGGTTTCTTTGTGCTCCGTGGCCTATGACGATAAAGTGATACTGCGGGTCTTTGTTGCACAGAATCGCCGCGGCTTTGATGAGTAAATCCACTCCTTTGCAGTTGTCGAGCCTGCCCACGAATCCGACAACTTTTTTATCTTCGGCGATTCTGAGGGCGTCCCTTGTTTTTTGGCGGTCATAAAGCGTATGGTCGAAGCGGGCGAAGTCAACGAAATTAGTGACTATATGGGCGGACTGTTCGGTGAATCCGGCAGTTTGCTTTAAGGCTTCCATTGTTGCCTGTGAATTTGCGATTGCAGCAGATGCCTTTTTGGCCAGCAGCTTCAGAAGAAGGCGGTAGATACAACCGGTGCCGTGGCGAAAGATAGGGCCATGCTCGTGGATTATTATTTTGGCGTCACAGAGGAAACCTGCAAGCAGGCAGCATATTATCGATTTCTGCAGGTGAGCGTGGATAATATCTATATTATGTTGTTTGCAGAGTTTCGCGATTGTCAGGAAGGCAAAGGGATTATACTTGTGGTATGTTAAACTTATGAGCGTGGTTTTAATTGGCATAGCTTGGGGATTTGTCCGAAGGGTGCAGACGAGCGTTTCGATGTGTTCGCTGTCGAGCTTTTCGGTTATATTTTTGACAATAACCGGTGCTCCGCCATATCCAAGATGGTCTATTACATGTAAGACCCTGATTTTCATTTTACTCTTTCATAGAGATTTAGATATTGTTCGGCAATCCGGCCCCAGGTAAACTGTTGTGCCCGTTGTCTTGCCGCGATGGACATTTGATTGCGGAGCTGGCGGTCGTCGATTAATTTTTTTATTGCTTTGGCGATTTCTTCGGCATTCGCATTTTCTATCACAAGGCCGTTTTCGGCAATTAACTCTTCGGTGCCCTCGCAGCGAGCGGCAATTATCGGCAGGCCTGATGCCATCGCTTCGAGCATTGCATTGCTCATACCTTCCAGCTTACTGGCACTTATAAAGATGTTATTCTGCCGATAAACGCGGGGCATGTCTTCGGCGTCGATTCTGCCTGCTATCTCGATAATGTTATCGAGCTTTTTTTCGTTTACAATCTGTTTTAGCTTCTGCTGTGTTTGTCCTCCGCCGACTATCTTGAGAAGGATTTTGCAGCCTTTGTTTTTCAGAATATCGACGGCATTTATGAGGATATCCATGCGCTTTGTAACAGACAGCCGGCCGACAGTAAGCAGCCTGATGGTTTGTGATTCCGATGTGGTTTGGGCAGGATTGAAGCGTTCCAGTTCGACACCGTTTGGAATAACGTCAATTTCCGCCGACGGCATAAATTTCAGGGCGCGATTCTTTAAGCCTTCACTGTTAGCCACCAGTGCGGAGGCTTTTTTCCAGATAGCGCGGAAGGCCGGGCCGAGAATTTTATAATCAAGCTTCAGCCTTGCATGTTCACCCGGGACATCGGAACCACGCAGCGAGATAATGTAAGGCAGCTTATGGCTACGGCGATAACAGAGCCAGCCGGTAGGGAAGCCGAAGAACGCGTGGGCCAGATCGTAGTCATTTTCCCGCAGAAGTCTGCGGTAATGGAATCCGGCTTTTAAGAGCCATTCGAGCACCTCGGTCTTGCGCCAGTAGTGCAGTTGTTTTTTATGGAGGCCGACTTTGTAGATAGTGATATTGTCTGCAAACTTTTCTTTAATCAGAGTGGCACGGCCATCTTGGCCGTGTTTCACGGGCTGGAAGCCCGTGCCACTTGGGGCGGACGTTAAGACATCTATTTTTAAGCTGCTGTTGCCAGCGTATTGTTGCAGAAGGCACTTGTGTGCGTTTGCTGCTCCACCTCCGATCGGCGGAAACTCATAATTTAACATTAGTATTTTCATTTTATGTTTTCGGCATTTTGCGGGCGATAACGTACAAATTTGTTTGCAGCGCAAGAGGCAGGCGGCAAAAGTTTATATGTTTGAAGATGCCGCTTATCGGGCCGAATTTTTTCCTTAACTTATTCAGGGTGAATTCGTTAATGGGATTCATTTTAACGAATTGTGTTTGGAATCCGTGCCTTGCCAATCGCCGTTTCAATTGGGCGGGCGTATGCAGGGAAGGATGCACCCGCCGCCATTTAAGGGATTTATGATACAAAGTCTCGAAAATTACATTACTGTATTTGTTTGGTGTCTGGAGAAGATAGAGACCGTCCTCTTTAAGGACACGATAGACTTCGCTTATGTGTCTGTCCACCCGGGCGATATGCTCGAATAAATCGAAGCTCAGCACGACATCGAACATCTGGTCTTCGAACTGCAATTCTTCGGCCGACTGGACCTGGAGGTTGATATCGCTGTATTTTTTCCGTCCGTATTCTATTGCGCGGCTCGATATGTCCGTGCCTGTGATATCGTGTCCCTGTCCGCTCAGCTCGGAGACTATACTGCCGATGCCGCAGCCGATTTCCAGGATTCTGTCATTCGGCTTGAGCAGATTGGTTTGGCTGAGGAAGTCCAGATTGGTGCGAAGGTTTCCGCGTTGTTCTTTGCCTGCTTCGAGTTCCGTGCGCCAGCCTCGGTCATAGAATTCCTGTTGCTTTTTGAGTTCTTCATCCATTGGTTTTGTTTTTCTATCGGGTGATGTTTTGAGTGTTTATTTGCGCTGGAAGAGAATATGGGTTCCGAACGGCTGCTGAACAATTTGATAATTATTCATAACATACTCTCTGAATGGTTTCATCACCTGATATCGAAGCGCCTCCTCGGGCTCAGCCATTTGCATAAGCCGCTTCGCATCCCACACTGTTAGCGATTCATAAAGATGGGCCTCTGCGAGGCTGATTTTCTCGCTGAGCATCTTCATATACATGCCATCGAACCAGGCCATAACCTTTTGATCATTCGATAAAGGTCCCTTTCTTGTCAGCGGCCATAATTCAAGCGGCGGCCTGTCCCAGGGGAAGTGTCTCTTGCGGCTGTCAACTATGAACTTCGGGGGCTCTTTTTTAAACTCGTCCAGGATTTCAGCAACTCTTTCGGAAAGGACCTGTGGTGAGAGAGTATGCATCGTTCCTTCGAAAGCTTTCGATGTCGGGCTCAGTCTCTGAGCTTCGATATATATTCCCGGGACCCAGCCCCAGACGTAGATTTTATCGTTCGGGGTTGAGTTGTTTTTTATGTATTGTCCGACGACCCTCCAGGAATATTGTGTGTTGCGGGAAATTTCGTCAAACTTCTGGGAGTAGCCTTTATCTTTTCTCGGATTGCCGGCACGGTCGCGGTAGATTGTTCCGGAGTGTGCGCTTGTTTTTACACCGAAAAATATATGCTGTGAGGCAATTATCATTAAAATAAAACCGATGATTCCTGTTATCATCCAGGCGGGTTTGTACGCGGTGCTCTTTAGTTTGTTATGATAGATTGCAATCAGGTATCCGCTTAGCATTGCGGCCGAGGCATTTAACGGCAGGTAATACTGCTCGTAGGAGCGCGGGCTTATCCACACGAATACCATATCCAGCAGCCACCAGACGGCGAAAAGCAGGATAAACCGGTCATAGCCGGTTGTTGTGGAGCTTTTTGATTTGTTGAGTTTGGCTGAGATTATCCTGAAGATCCTTATGATAATTGACCCGAGAGCCAGAGCTATGGGCAGTATTAAGTGCCGATACCAGCGGAAGACTCTCAGCTTTGCTTGCTTGAGTTGTTCGGGTTTTAGTATTTGCCAGCTTTCCCGGACATAACCCGGCATAAATTTCATTAAAAGACCCTGCTTGACAGGGGTGCTCTGAACTGTGCTGCCAGCGGTGTTTGGTTCTGCTGTGTTTGGCTGGTTTGAATCTTGAGGGCTTTGAAGTGATTTTGCAAGGGGCCTGCCTATAAAGGAGTAATACGGGAAATAGTTAAGAGGAGTTTTTTGTACGGACAGCCATAGACATATGGGGCTGATGACAACGACCGCGCCCGCCGACAGGAGCAAGATATCGGTACCGGTTTTTTTCCAGCTTCTGTGCTTAAGCAGTGGTTGTGCAATTATGAACAAGCCGACGGCTGAGATTGCCGAGATGCCGGTTTCTTTAAAGAGCGGGGCCCAGCTTAGAAAAGCGCCGGCCAAGCACGCAATCCACCATTTACCGCCGAGCTGATATAAAACAAAACAGCTTACGCCTAACACCATAAAGGCAATCATATGTTGTTCTTTTACGTTGCCATACTTGGCGATTAAGGGCGCAGAAAGGTAAATTGAGGCGATAATGACGCCTATAGCGGCAGGCAGCACCGTAAGGTGTCCTGCGGAGGTTCCGAAGAGCTTTCGCATCGCGATAAACATCAGCACCAGGGCCGCCGCCTGGAGGATTGCCTGGATAAGTTTCGGCCCGGTTTCACCAAAGCCGAACAGCCGGACACCCAGCATATTTACCAGCAGGGTTCCCATCTGGGCGCTGGGTTTTTCATCGATGCCGATTTTTGCGCCGTCGAGTATTCGTTTGGCAGAGTAAACATAAGCCCCGCTGTCGAAGGCGCCTGGCGAATTGAACTCGAAATATTTGCCCATGCAAAATGGAATTGCCGCCAGGATGGCTATTATGATTAAGATAACAACAGGTTTTTTGCTGAGCAGTTTGGCTGTATCCTGCCGGCCGCCATGCTGAGCAGGCGGGCTTACTTTATGCTTATGCGGGTCTATCGGGCTTCTTGAGCGTTTGTGCTTTTGGACGTGCTTACTCATGCCTGGCTCCGTTGTCCGCTTTCGGGCGGACAAGCTGCGGTTGTAGATTCGAGTATCTGTTTGATAACGTAGGTCGGCCGGTTCTGTGATTCGTGATACGTACGAACCATAAGCTCAGCGAGCAGGCCCATCAGAATGAATTGAATGGTGGCAAGGATGCAAACAGCCGTTAGAATCAGGAGCGGATTACCACTCATATCGGTTCCTAAACATAGTTTCTGATAGAGCACTATCAGACCGAATAGGATTGCACCGAACGCGCCAAGCAAACCCAGGCCGCCGAATATATAGATTGGTTTTGTGGAAAATGAGCCGAGGAACTTGACGGTGATAAGGTCCAATATTACTTTCAATGTTCGCCCGATGCCGTATTTTGTTTTGCCGGCTGTTCTTGGCCTGTGGTTGACGGTCATTTCAGCGATTCTGGCACCGCTCCAGCTTGCCAGTGCGGGGATAAAGCGGTGCATTTCACCGTATAGTTTTGTCTCTTCGAGTACCTCCCTTCGGTAAACTTTAAGGGTGCAGCCGTAATCGTGGAGTTTTACGCCGGTAATCCTTGAAATCACCCAGTTTGCTATTTTCGAGGGCAGCAGTCTTGTTATGGCGTTATCGTGTCTTTTTTTTCTCCAGCCGCTTACCACGTCGAATCCTTCGTTTAGTTTGTCAATCATATCAGGCATGTCCGCGGGGTCGTTTTGGAGGTCGGCGTCTATGGCAATTATGATTTTGCCTTTTGCATGTGCGAAGCCGGCACTGAGGGCCGCGGTCTGGCCGAAGTTTTTACGAAAGGAGATGACGCGCATTCGGTTGTCTTCTTTCTGCAAATCGGCCAAAATATCGAAACTCCCGTCGCTGCTGCCGTCATCGACGAATATTATTTCGTAGTTGTATTTGTCCTTTAATGTCTGGGTGATTTGCTCGTAAAGTGGACCGATATTATCCTGCTCATTTAGTAAAGGTACAACTACAGAGAGATCAGGGCCTTGACTTTGCATGCTTAACTTCCTATAATAATGCACCCTATCATAATAGATAGAATATCGGCTGTAAAGCCGAAGGCCAGTAGTTAAAAATCGGCGTCAAGGAGGCGAAAAGAACTAGAATAACTGTAAAGTACTATGCAAGAGCATTTTTGGGACGATTCCTGCGGTATGCGAGGTTGTTTGGGTTTATTTTCGGACCTCGAAACCTCAGCGAATGGTTCGGGCCTTTAAGGGAACAGAATCTTTCTTAGCAGAATTTTGCTGTTTAGAACGGGAAAAAGGGAAATATTCTGAGGGTGGTACGGTTGAAATTGTCACAGAATTTTCTTGATTTAGGGTGCTGATTTTGTTACAATATAAGCGTCATTAATCAAGTGGCAGTGTTACATCATAACTTAAATGGGGAGTGATATATGGCACGAAATTACATGGTTTTATTGTTTGTTGGTTGTGTATTGCTTTTGCAGCTCGGTTGTCAGGAGCAGAATATGCCGGCCGAAAAGTCTGAGGCAGGGTTGGTCACTTCGGAAGAGAAAGCTGAGGCCGCAATCAAGAGTGATGAAGGCGCACCAATAATTACGTTTGAAAAGACAGTTGACGATTTTGGACAAGTCGGGGTAACATCGAGCAAGAAAGTTGCCGAGTTTAAGTTTACAAACACCGGAGACGGCTTATTGAAAATCAAGGAAGTCGAGAAATGCTGCGGTGTTGTTCCTAAAGTGGATAAGACTGAATTTGCTCCGGGTGAAAGCGGTGTTGTGAAGGCTGAATTTCAGGCTTTTCAAAAACCCGGGCTGTTCATGAAAAATATCTATGTCAACTCCAACGATAAGACAAAACCCAGACTTGCACTGACTATCAAAGCAATGGTCGTATCTAAAGTCAGTTACTCACCGAAGAGACTGAGGCTTTTCCTTGAGGAGGAAAATGCCGGCTGTCCGAAGATTGTACTTAACAGTCTCGATAATCAGCCATTTTCGATAATGGGATTTACATCGACCGGTAAAAGCATAACCGCCGATATTGACAGCTCGGTGGAAGCGACTAAATTCGTACTTTCACCCGTTGTTGATATAGAGAAGCTAAATGACAATCCCAAAGGACGAATCAGCATTAGTCTGAATCATCCTGAGGAGAAAACGGCTCAAATTACCTTTGACATGCTGCCGAAATTTTCGACGAGCCCGCCTTTAATTATCGCCTTTAACGCTATACCGGAAAAGCCGATAGTCAGGAAGGTATCCGTTCTCAACAACTATGGCGGTACTTTTGAGATCGAATCGGTTTCGTCGCCGAATAACTCGATTAAGGTTCTCAGTCAGGAGAAGATTCGCAGCGGTTATCAGCTCCTTGTGGAAATGACGCCGCCGGCATCCGAAGGAAAAACATTTTTCACGGATGTGCTTGTCGTAAAGATAAAAGACAGTGACGAGCTGCAAGTTGTCTGTCGCGGTTTTTACAAACAGTAATATTATCGTGTACTAATTAAATATAAGTCTTCCTGCACTAAGAGGGAACATAAACAAGTGCTTTTGGGGGTGGATTGAAAACTAACCTGTATATAATTCGATTGATAAGCTGCATTTTCGTGGCGGTGCTTTGTGTGTCGTGCGGATCGGACGTAGCAACCGGGCCATCGGCGAAGACACCTTCGAAGGTCGAATCACTGACTGTCTTTTTTACCGGTAATGTGCTTGGTGAATTGAAGCCCTGTGGTTGTTCCGGTGGACAGCTTGGCGGGCTCAGCAGACGCGCTACAATTTTCAATCGTGTTTCTGAAGATAAAAGATTGATTATCGATACCGGTTCTATTGTGGAAGGCCGGAGCGATCAGGACATAATCAAGTTTAACATAACACTCCAGGCTTTTCGGTATCTCGAATACGATTTAGTCAGTCTAAGTGAAGAAGACATCGAAACAGGCAAAAACGTGGGACTTTTGGATGATACCGACTCTCTTTTTAATATCATGAGCTATCAACAATCGTCTGATGTGGATGTTCCTGCGAAGTTTACCAGGAGCCTGTTACTTAGAGGTAAGCCTGTAGTAGTAACTGTTGCGGCTTTTGATGCGAAATCAACACCGATAGAGCAAATTGGACCGCTTTTCGCCTCTGGCTCAGCCGTTAATCCGGACCAGGTCAATATACTTATATTGAATTATTGCAACGATGCCATTATCGATTTTATTACCAGTAAGGTGCCTTCGGTGGATTGTATTGTGCGTCCTTCCGAATCTGATGAGCCGATAGTGGCGGGTAATCCTAACAGAAGGCCTTTTGTTTTTTCGGTGGGCCGGTTTGGAAGATATGTATGCAGCTTGCAAATAACAGAATCTCCCGCTTACAAAAGTAAACCGAGATTGAGTTTTCTTACCATACCGGTCAAGGAAGAATTGAAGGAGGATGTCTCTCTTGTGCAGTTGTACAAAGTTTATCAGCAAATTGTAGGAGAGAGGAATCTTTTAGAAAGATATCAGAAATTTTCTTTACCTGATAATCTGGAATATACCGGCTCAGGATCGTGTAAGAGTTGTCATGAATACGAATATGATAAGTGGAGTCAAAAAGCTCATGCAAATGCATATGCGATACTCGAGCGAGTCGGCTCTCAGGTTGACCCTGAATGTGTTAGTTGTCATGTTGTCGGTATGGAATATGAGAGCGGATTTGTTTCTGAGCAGAAGACCGGGCATTTGAAAAACGTCGGCTGTGAAAATTGCCATGGGCCTGGCTCGGAACATATCAGAACAGGGGGTAATACCGACTTAACAGGGCCGAAATCAGGGTGTATTGATTGCCATACACCTGACCATAGCGGGGAATACGCGGGAAGCGAGGTTTTTTTTCTGGAAAAAATCGTTCATTGGCGGGAACCAAGCTCCGGCGGAAGTGTCAAATAAAAAAGGGCACAATAACCCTGATACGAACGATTTACATACTTAAGAGACCAATATGATAAGAACATTGCGAATAACGAGTATTCTGGCGGTGGCTTTAGCGGCCGTTTTGGTGGTTTTTTCTGTGGTTTTTGGAGTCCGCGGCGATGAAGACATCGAGAAACTGCTTGGTGAGCCGGATGTAATCGAGAAGTTCAACAAAAGTGCCGGCAATAAAGCAACGAGTGGTACGAACCAGGTTTCTCCTCTTGTCAAGCAGGCCGGGGCATTTGCTTTGTTTTTGAATCCTCCAAAGCCTAAAGCGCCAAGGCCCGTAGCAGGTCGTACTGCCAGTGTTAAACGTCCGCCCTCTGCTACGCCAAAATTTAAGGTTATGGTTACATGTTATTCCAAGGACCGCCCGGAGTCGTCTATAGCTCTGATTGATGAGCCGGGCAAAGGACCAAACTGGGTCAGGCAGTCCAGTATGGTCGGCCATTTACTTATCGAGGAGATAAAGGACGGTATTGTTGTTGTTAAAGACAATAGCGGAACTTTCGAGCTTGCGGTCGAGCAGAAGCCGCACGTGAGTCTTCTTGAGGGGGCACCTGCGGTTGATTCAAAAGGAGGGGGTATTTCCAGCACAGCGGGAAGGACGGGTTTGCAGCCTTCTGCAGGAGCTTCTGTAAAGTCTTCGGTGTATTCAGGGGGAGCCGGTTCTCGTACTACAAGGCTGCCGAGACCTCCGCTGCCGCGTAAAGCCAATGAAGAAGAGTCAGCTATGGCGGAACTCACTGAAAAGCTGACGCAGTTGCAAAAAAGTTTTAAATCCGACAAGACCGGTACAGGGCCGACTGCCCAGGAAAAGGCCGAGATAATGGAAAGGATTATATCCGAGTTTAAAGCTTCGAGAGCTTCGCGTTTAAGTGCCGAGGAGACGGAAAGGCTTAATATTTTAGGTAAAGAGTTAAAAAAGATGATGGAGGAGCCGACAAGCTCCGGCCAGAAATAAGTATAAAAAATATTGTTAAATATTTCTAATTTACCGGGTTAAGGGGTGATAAAGAATGGTGAACAAAGAATTTTCTCGCGGGGTCTTCAGCAGGTTGCTTGTTTTATCGACAGCTCTGTTAATGTTCAGCAATTGTCTTTTAGCGGCTCAGGAGGGTGCGTCGGAATCGATGCAGTACAAGATTTTTCCCTTGAAGTACATCCCTGTCGAGCAGGGTAAGAAGTATCTTACCGATGTCGGGATAGAGACGGTTTCTTCTTTTCCCGGTTCGCCCGCGCTGCTGGTTACTGCCGGTCCTGATGAGCTTATCAAGGCAATGGCTATTTTGAATCTTGTTGACAGCCAGGGTCGATTCGAGGTGGGCAGGTTATCAGGCGATTCGGTGGGCAGGAATTTTCCTTCGAACGAGCAGGTCGCTGCGCAACTTGGTAATATAGCCGTCGGCAGCTTCTCAAATCCTCCGGCGGTGAGTGCCAAATACAGGGCGATGATAGATGTCCACAATGGCGCGGTAATTGTAATTACCCCGGTGAGGAAGCTGGAAACGGTTCTTTCGGCAATCGAGGAATTGTCGAAACGGGAGAATCTTTTTGCACAGGGCAATTCCGGAACTGACGGTAATTGGACGGCACCTGAATTATCGAGGCCGGACATGTCGGGTCTTCCTTTTACAGCTCAGGATAGCGTAACGGCCCGGCCAAGCACCGTTGCGACGATGCTTGAGAAAGAGATGGCCGAACTGCCTGCTCCTGCCAAGCCGTATGAGTCGGCATCGATTTCTAATGGGGAGGAGACTTATCAATTAGCTTTGCCGGAAAAACTCTCCATAGTGGATTTTTTGGGCTTTGTGGGTGAGCATTTGAATCTGAACTATTTGTATGACGAGACCAAGGTCAAAGGCGATATTACATTCAAGGTTCACGGCAGGGATCGAGGGCCCATAAAACTAAAGGAGCTGTATCCTCTGCTTGAACAGGTCATGCAGTTGCATGGTTTTGTAATGACTCGCAGGGGTAATCTTGTGACTGTGGTTCCCGCCGCGGAAGCGCAGACTATTGACCCTGAAATATACCCGGACTCGAAAGGCATCGAGATTGGTGACGCTGTGATAACCCGTGTTTTTAGGCTGTTACATATAGATACAACCAACGCAAAGAATCTTCTTGATGCGATGAAGCTTGCCGTTGATGTCAGGGAGATACCCGAAACGAAAACACTTATTGTTACCGGCTTCACCTACCGTATGCCGCGTATAGAGGCGCTTCTGGATTTGGTTGACAAGCCGGGAGAGCCGAGAAAGTTCAGGTTCAGGCAGTTGCAGTACACGGTGGCGGAAACGCTGTCTCCGAAAATTCAGGCACTTGCCGAGAAGTTGGGCACTATAACCATTACTATTGCCGAAGCACCGAGAACAGCACCGAGAGTCAGCACCACTCGAAAGCCCGGAGAGACAACGGCTGCATATACGACCCGAATTCGCCGGGAACGGGAAGCTGCTGCCCGAAGAACGACCACAACAACAACGGCCCAGCAGGATAAGGCCAGTGTATATCTCGATTCGGACAAGAGAACAAACCGCATTTTGATGATAGGCACCCGGGAGCAATTGGACGAGGTCGAGGAGTTAATAGATACTCTTGACGTTGCACAATGGGGCCTGCGATCTCCGAAGTTATATAAAATCGAGCATGTTGATGCCGAGGAGGTAAGAAGGAAGCTGGAAGAGCTTCGGATAATTACGCCTGTTCTGAGGTCGGCTTATCCTTATTCTTCTTCGCGAATTACCGGCGGGGTTCAGCAGACGGCTGCGGCAACCAGGACTCCAACGGCAGCAACAAGGCCTACGACAACAAGGTCGCAATTGACGAGCAGGCCCGAGGACATTGCTGGCCAGCCGCAGGTAGTTGTAGTTGAGCAGACGAATTCGCTTTTAGTTAATGCCACTGCCGAAGATCACACCCGTATAGGCAAGATAATCGCTTACGTGGACAGTGAGATGGACGAGGAGGAGATACCTTATCAGATTTATCCTCTGGAAAATCAATCGCCGGAACATTTATATACGATTCTGGAGCCTCTTGTTCAGGAAACCGTTTTGGACAAAGAGGGCAAGATTGAAAGCGTTATAAAAAAGCAGGAAGAACAAATAACTATAGTTGCCGACCCGAACACTTTTTCATTGGTTGTCTATGCGAGCAAAAAGAACCAGATATGGATAGGTGACCTGATAGAGAAATTAGACCAGAGAAGGCCTCAGGTTCTTATCGATGTAACGCTGGTACAGGTATCGAAGAACGATGACTTTAATTATGACCTTAATCTACTTCAGAGCTTTCCGGATTTGGTCGCCACCTCGGGCCTGACCGGGCCGATTATGCCTGGTGTTGCAGCAGGGGCTTCTAATTTAGTTTCGAGCCTTTTAGAAAGCGGCAGAGACCGCTTTATAGATTATCAATCCAATGGTGGTAACGGGATCGGATTTTATGGCGATAAGCACATTAATGCTTTACTAACCGCTATGGAGCAAAAGGATTACGGTAGGGTCCTGGCAAAACCAAAAATCCTTGTTAACGACAATGAGGCGGGAACGATTAGTACAACTGATATTACTTATGTTAGAAAAGAGACCGGAGCAGTTGTTGAGGGTTCAATGGGTGTTGTGCAGACCGGTTTCGATTTTCAAGAGTATGATGCGGGTATAACTCTTGAGATAGTCCCGCATATCAGCCGGGGTGATTTGCTTCGCCTTGAAATTATGTTGGACAGAGAAGATTTTGGAACTATAACGGGTGATAGGCCACCTGATACTACGGGAAGTAATATTAACACGACCGTTACCGTCCCTGACGGCAGCACAATAATATTGGGTGGGATGCTGAAACTTAACCAGAGCAAGGGCGGAACAAAAGTTCCGATTCTTGGCGATATTCCTCTTCTCGGCGGATTGTTCAGGAGTAGCAGCAACAGTGACTTACAAAGAAATCTGTATGTGTTTGTTAAGGCCGAGATTATAAGACCCGATAAAGAAGGGTTTGCGGGTGGTGAATTGCAGCGTATATCTGACAGAAACAGGGAAGCGTTCGAAGGGCATGAAATAGAATTTCAGGACTATCGTAACTGGCCCGGCGTAAAACCCAGAAAGATGACTCCGCTGAAAGTACTTGAAGCACAATAGCGATGAAAAACCTGCTTATACAAACTGCTAAGCGGACCGGTCTTGTTGACACGGATCAATTGGCCAAATTTCTCGAAGAGCATAAGGGCCCGGTTCGCCTTGATGAGGCCCTGCTCAACTGTCCGTACTTTACGGAAGATGTTGTTTTGAAGCTGTTTGCCGAATTATTAGGCTGGGAATATATCCCGGAGATATCGGCAAAATCTGTTCCACCGGAATTCGTGGAAGCAGTTCCGGCCACGTATGCCCAGCACCATTTTCTCATCGGTATAAAACCCCAGGCTGATAATGGTGAGCTGACCGTCGTTTTGTCCAAGCCGCTGGATACGAATGCACTGGATAACGTTTCGAAGATGACGGGCTTGCCCGTGAAGGCGGCGGTATCGACCCGTGCGGCAATTACTTCGGTGATAGATATCGCCTACGAGCAGAGGACGACCGTCATAGAAGAGGTGGCCGAGGAGCTTGATTCTCAAAATCTCGACCAGCTCGTGGATGAGGTTGCAGGCTCTGACGACCTGCTGGATGTGGTGAACCGGCCGCCTGTTATCAGGCTGGTTAATGACATTCTTTTTCGTGCCTTGCAGCTAAGAGCCAGTGACATTCACGTTCATCCTTATGAAGCAAAAATTCAGATTCGCTATCGTATTGACGGCATTTTGTATGATACTCTGAGTCTGAATAAAAATGTTCTGCCGTTGGTTATTTCCCGTATCAAGGTTATGGCGGGAATGGACATTGCGGAGCGCCGGCTTCCTCAGGACGGCAGGTGCAGTGTTCGTCTCGGCCAGCGTGAAGTCGATTTGCGTATCAGCACCGTTCCGACGAGCTACGGCGAGCGCAGTGTAATGCGATTGCTCGACAAGAGCACAGGGCTGTTCGGATTGGACGAGCTGGGCCTTTGGGAGGGTGACCTGAAGAAATTTGATTCTTTGCTCAACCGCTCTCACGGTGTGATTTTCGTGACCGGTCCTACCGGAAGCGGAAAAAGCACAACCCTCTACGCATGTCTTAACAGAATTAACTCGGCAGAGAAAAATGTTATAACCATAGAAGACCCGATAGAGTATCAGCTCGCAGGCATCAGTCAGATTCAGGTTGCCAGTAAAAAAGGTATGACTTTTGCGACCTCGCTACGTCATGTTCTTCGTCAGGACCCCGATGTTATAATGGTCGGCGAGGTTCGTGACATTGAGACGGCCCGTATGGCGATACAATCTTCACTTACCGGCCACTTGGTTTTTAGCACACTGCACACAAACGACTCGGCGGGCGCAGTGAGCCGGCTTTTGGATTTGGGGGTCGAGCCGTATCTGGTAAGCTCGTCGCTGATTGCCATAATAGCACAAAGATTAGTGCGAAAGGTCTGCCCGGACTGCAGAAAGGTTGCCGAGCCTTCACTGCATGAATTGAGAGAGCTTGGGCTTGGGTCCGGAGCGGTATCGAACGGCTCGAAATTTTATGTTGGCGAAGGCTGTGAAAAATGTTTTCAGACCGGTTATCGCGGCCGGACCGGTATCTACGAAATGATGTTAATTAACGAAGAGGTGCGCAACCTGATATACAAAAGGGAAAGTGCCGGTACAATAAAGAAGTTTGCCCTTGACTCAGGTCTTCAGACTCTTCGAATGGACGGAGCGAGGAAGGTTCTGGCCGGGATAACAACTATCTCGGAAGTTTTGAGAGTAACGCAAGCCGACGTGATGTGACATTTTTCGTGTTTTCTCGAAAAACAGCGATACAATAACCGATATTCAATAATAAATTAGAAATGCCCAGATACCATTATACAGCGATAGCAACAAGCGGCAAAAGAGTCAAAGGCTCGATTACCGCAGAAAGCCCTTATGCCGCACGAAAACAGCTCAGGGTGCGCAGTATTCACCCTTCTTCAATTACCCAGGTCAGCTCCAGGTCTGAAAGTAAAGCGGCGTTGTTTTCAATTTTCGCCAGGCGCAGCAAGACGCAGATAATCGACTTTACCAAGCAAATGTCCACACTGCTTAATTCAGGGATTAAACTGACCGAGGCCCTTTCGGTGCTCACGCTTCAGGTTTCGGATTTGCGTTTTAAAAATGCGATTATCGATATTCGCGACCGTGTGATTACCGGGGAGTCATTTACCGATGCCCTGAAAGATTACAGTGATTATTTTGATATCATATATGTAAGTATGGTTCGTGTAGGTGAGGTTACCGGCTCATTGGGTTTGAGCCTTTCGACTATTGCAGGCTTTATGGAAAAACGCCAGCGGGTCGAGTCGAAGGTAATGACGGCGATGGTATATCCGATGGTTTTGATTGTGTTTTGCATTGCTGCGATTGTAGTTCTGACGACCACCGTCATCCCGAAGATAGGTGAGCAAATTGCCAGGTCCGGTCAGGAGCTGCCGGGGATTACCAAGCTATTAATGGGCGTCGGTTATGTATTGACGAGTTGGTGGCTGCTGGTTGTTATAGCTGCGATTGTCGGTATTGTATGGGGTCTTAAGCAGTTTTTGAAAACCAGCCGGGGCGCCTATTTGCGAGATAAGTTTCTATTGTCTTTGCCGTTGTTCGGTCCTCTTATAAAGCAGCGAGTAGTGGCGCGTTTTGCATCTACTCTATCGACGCTTCTTAACTCAGGCCTTGCGATGGCCGAGTCTCTTAGGGTTGTGGCCGAGGTTACCGGCAACAGCCTCATGAGAAAAGCCATTAAGCAGTCCCGTGAACGGATTCTCGCAGGCGCTGATATTGCGACGCCGCTTAGGGACAGCGGAGTTATCGACCCTGCAATTGCTCATATGGTTGCCGTCGGTGAAAAAAGCGGCGAGCTGGAATTAATGCTTAAGAATATCAGTGACAACCTCGAGTCATCTACTGATATAGTTATTGAAAGATTAAGTGCGGCTGTTGAGCCGGTTATTATAATTATTATGGCTGCGATAGTAGGCGTAATCGCTTATGCGACGATTTTGCCGATTTTGGAAGTTTCATCAGGTAAATTGTAACGAAATCTTTCGGAGGTCAAAATGACAAGGAAAGAAAGAAAAAGACGCGTCAGATACGGTTTTACGATGGTTGAGCTTATGGCGATGCTGATTATCATCGGCCTGCTTGCTACTTTAGTAGTTACAAAGGTGGCGAGTAAAATAGACCAGGCTCGTATTACAACCACCAAGGCCAATCTTAAGTCCCTTGCGGCGGCGGTTAATCAATTCAAAATGGATACCAACCGATTCCCGGCCGAAGACGAGGGCCTCTTAGCTCTTATTGAGCAGCCTAGTGACGTTGAAATCTGGGAGCCGGGTGGTTATCTTGAAACCACCGAGCTGCCTCCGGACGGCTGGGGAAACGAATTTATTTACGAGCTTTTTCCGGAGAGCGGCAAGCAGTTTGCAATCAGGAGTATGGGTCCCGATGGTGAAGAGGGCACTGAGGATGACTTGCTCAGCACAG
>CAZZAX010000056.1:0-33608 GCA_964653075.1 uncultured Pirellulales bacterium | reverse complement strand
AGAAACTGCCATCCGGCTGATAAAAAGTAACTACACAATCAAGCTGCAGCTCTTTCGTTTGGGCCCAGGCGTTCCATCCGCCGGCTGCTTCAATTGCTCGAACCACATAATCAGGCGGAACAGAAATCGTTTCAATATCCGGCCCACGAGCCAACACCTCTAATACCTCTTCTTTATATTTCCGCTGACACCCTGCAAAGATTAAAGCTGTCGCAAGAACCAACCAAAATGTCTTTGAGAATCTATTGCCCATTTGATTTCCCTTAGCCTCCAATTTCATATTTTGTATTCATACTTTACACCTCACTTTTCACATCGCACTCCAAACTTGCAAGCTGTTCCATCAGAGCATACCTTTGGGCTGCATCATTGCCGGCAAGTTTGATTAACGCCGCTGCCACTTCCGGCTTGGATTGCTTTAATGTTCGATAACGATTTTCGCCGTAAGCATACTCTTCAAAGTCAACCGTAGGAGCCTTCGAATCGAGCTGCAGCGGATTTTTGCCCTGCTCTTTAAGCTGTGGGTCGAATCTATACAACGGCCAATGACCACAGGCAACGGCCTTCTTCTGCTCCTGGTAGCCCGCTGTCATATTGATGCCGTGGGCGATACAGTGAGAATACGCAATTATAAGTGAAGGTCCCGGATAGGCTTCAGCCTCGACAAAGGCCTTTACCGTCTGGTTCGTATTCGCACCCATCGCCACCTTGGCAACATAAATGTTTCCATAGGTCATAGCCAGAAGTCCGAGGTCTTTCTTGGGCGTAGGCTTTCCCCCTGCGGCAAATTTGGCCACTGCCGCCCTTGGTGTAGATTTGGACATTTGACCACCGGTATTTGAATATACTTCCGTATCCAAAACAAGCAGATTAACATTGGCCCCGCTGGCCAGCACGTGGTCCAGTCCGCCATATCCAATGTCATAAGCCCATCCATCACCTCCAAGACCCCAAACGGATTTGCGCACAAGGTAATCGGCAATGTCCACTATCTGCTTACAATCTGCGCAGTCGCTCTTTTTGCATTGCTCTTTAAGTTTATCCACCCGAACTCGCTGCTGTTCAATAGCATCCTGGGCCGGGTCATCCGCCAATGTGACCGTTCGTATTTCTCCCGCCAGTTTTACATCGACACAGCCTTTATCCGCCACTTTATCCAACAGCAGAAGGGCACGTTCTTTAAATTTGTCAACAGTCAATCGCATACCCATCGCAAACTCAGCAGTGTCCTCGAACAGACTATTACTCCATGCCGGCCCCCTGCCGTCCGACCTTTTCGTATAAGGCGTCGTGGGCAGATTCCCGCCGTAAATCGATGAACAGCCGGTCGCGTTTCCAATCAACGCCCTGTCTCCGAACAACTGTGTCATTAGTTTTATGTAAGCCGTCTCTCCGCAGCCGGCACAGGCACCGGAATATTCAAACAACGGCTCAATCAATTGACTGCCTTTTACACTACCCGTTTTGAAGAGCTTCCGATCGGTATTTGGAATCGCCAGGAAATACGAATAATTCTCCCGTTCAGTATCGCGAACAGGCTCCTGCGGTACCATATTGATTGCCTTTCGACCTGTTGGCTGCTTATTATCATCCTTTTCCTGCGCAGGACAGGCCAGGACACAGGCACCACAGCCGGTACAGTCTTCAGGAGCAGTTTGAACGGTGAATTTCATACCTTTAAAGTCTTTACCTTTGGCATCAGCACTTTTGAATGATGTCGGGGCATCTTTTAGATACTTCTGGTCATAAGCCTTTATTCTTATAGCCGCGTGTGGACAAACAAAAGAACACGTACCGCACTGAATGCAAACATCAGGCTCCCACTGCGGAATATTGACGGCGATGTTGCGTTTTTCAAATTTTGTCGTGCCAGTTGGGAATTTGCCGTCCGCCGGCATCTTGCTCACAGGCAGCTTATCACCACGAAGTGCTATAAGCTCCCCGGTAACATCCCTGACAAAATCAGGAGCACTCTCCGGAATAGGCGGCCGCATCCGTATCTTGCTGGTTACCTTGCCCGGAACGGTAACCTCATAGATTTTATCAAGTGCGCCATCCACGGCTGCATAGTTCATTTCAACAACCTTCTGGCCCTTCTTCCCGTAAGTCTTTTGGATAGCATCTTTGATAGCTTCGACAGCCGTATCAATTGGAATAATATTGCTTATTTTGAAAAAGGCGGTTTGCATAATTACGTTGATTCGCGCACCTAAACCAAGCTCGGCGGCAAGCGCGATCGCATCAATAACGTAGAACTTCAGCTTCTTATCGATTATTTGCTTCTGCACCTCCTGCGGTAAAGTGTCCCACACCTCATCCTTATCGTGGCTGCTGGTCAGAAGGAAGGTACCCCCTTGACGCGCAGCGGAAAGCATATCATATTTTTCCAGGAAACTTGGATTATGACACGCAACAAAATCAGCTTTGCTTACAAGGTAAGGCCTTTGGATAAGCTGCTCGCCAAACCGCAGATGTGATGTGGTCATTGCACCAGCCTTCCTGGAATCGTACACAAAGTAGGCCTGGGCGTAATTATCCGTTAGCTCGCCGATAATCTTTATAGAGTTTTTATTCGCACCCACAGTACCATCTGCGCCAAGCCCAAAAAACATGCCGGATAAAAGTTTTTTACCGGCAATCTCAAAAGATTCATCAACATCCAGGCTGGTATTCGTTACATCATCAATGATGCCTACCGTAAAACCATTTTTGGGTTTTGTTGCATCGAGATTATCAAAAACGGCCTTCACCATAGCAGGCGTGAAGTCCTTTGAGCCAAGTCCATATCGTCCGCCTACAACAAGTGGATATTTCTTGAAAGCCGTCTTACCAGCATACATGGCCTCGCCAAGAGCTGTGCGAACGTCCAGATACAACGGCTCACCCAAAGAACCAGGCTCTTTCGTTCTGTCCAATACTGCTATTTTTTTGATGGTTTTCGGCAAGGCTGCTATAAAATGCTCGGTGCTGAACGGCCTGTAGAGTCGTACCTTTAAAATCCCTACTTTTTCTCCTTTTGAGGCCAGGAAGTCAGCCGTCTCATGAGCGGTTTCGGCACCTGAGCCCATTATAATAATAACCTTTTCAGCATCAGCCGCTCCGACATAATCGAACAAATTATATTGCCTTCCTATCAGCTTAGCGAACTTATCCATCGTATCCTGAATAATCTTCGGCGCAGCAAAATAATATTTGTTCACCGTCTCTCTGCCCTGGAAGTACACATCCGGATTTTGCGCTGTGCCGGAAATCATGGGACGGTCTGGTGACAGCGCCCTCGCCTTATGCCAAGCAACTAATTCATCATCAATCATCGCTCGCATATCATCAAATGTCAATTCCTCAACCTTCTGAACCTCATGGCTGTTCCTAAAACCATCAAAGAAATGCAGGAAAGGTATCTGAGAGGCCAGCGAAGCCTGTTGAGCAATAAGCGCTAAATCCATTATCTCCTGAATACTGCCTGAACAGAGCATTGCAAAGCCGGTCTCCCGACAGGTCATCACATCAGAATGGTCGCCGAATATCGAAAGCGCCTGACAGGCCAATGAACGGGCTGAGATGTGAAAAACGGTAGGAAGCAGCTCGCCTGCAATCTTGTACATATTGGGAATCATCAGTAAAAGCCCCTGTGAGGCTGTGAAAGTCGTGGTCAAAGCACCGGTTGCCAATGCCCCATGCACAGCCCCAGCCGCACCTGCTTCCGACTGCATCTCAGTAACCGACGGAATTGTTCCCCATATATTAGCCTGACCTTTGGCCGTCTTGGCATCAGCCATTTCGCCCATAGATGAGCTTGGAGTAATTGGATATATTGCAATAACTTCATTCGTAGCGTGGGCTACATATGCTGCCGCTGTATTACCGTCAATCGTAACCATTTTGCGTTTCTTCATATTTTCTCCATTTCTGTAAAATTATATCTATCAACAAGCTTGCCCAAATTCATACTATCAGTCAGCCATCCAGAACTCTATGGAACTTCCCACAAAGCCCATTAACTGCCATGCAAAGGTAAAGAAAACAATTAATATCGGTCTCTACCCGGTACGCCGGAAAATCGCCTTTATACACTTTTTCAGCGAATTAAGCAATATAAAATTATGTCAGGATTAAACTGTTTTCTTAATCGCATACAGAAGGTCCGTTTTGCAATTTATTGAAAAAGGAGGATTCATAAACACCTTCGAAAACTACTCAAACCGCCGGTTTTTTGCAGATTTCTCTTGATTTAACCGGTATATTTTTATATAATGTAGTATAAGAAATTTTATGAAATTCTAATACTCTATTAATTTAAAATGCTTTTGGGAGGAGCGGGTCATGAAAAAACTGTATTCAGGTGCGCTGGTCTTTTTTGTACTTGGTTCAGTCCTAATCCAGGGGAGTATATCCGGGAACCAAATCTTCGAGCAGGGTCTGCCTCGTGTGGGCCAATTGTACGTTCCGGGTGAGTTTCTTGTTAAATTCAAGCCCACCGTTTCGGAACAAACAATAGAGACCTTAAATTCGAGCCATGGTGTCTCCACTATCTACACGAGCCCATACACCGGCTTCAGGAGGCTCAGAACACCGGAGGGCAAGACAGTGGCCGACATGGTCGAAATTTATCAGGCAAATCTAAATGTCGAGTATGCCGAGGCGAACTATATCGCTTATGCCATGAAGGCGCCAAACGATGAATTGTATTTCCGTCAATGGCATCTATACAATACCAGCTATGGCGGCATTAACGTAGAATCGGCCTGGGCTATTTCCACCGGCTCAGGGGCGGTTGTTGCAATTCTTGATACGGGTATCGCCTACGAAGATTACAGCGAAAAAAATCCCGCAGGCTCCAACACCAGCTATCAGCAGGCCCCGGATTTGGCCGGCACTTTCTTTGTAGCCGGTTATGACTTTGTTAATCGCGATGAACACCCCAATGATGATTCGGTCTCCGCACACGGAACCCACATAGCCGGAACCGTCGCTCAAAATACTCATAACGGTATCGGAACGGCCGGAGTGGCCTTCAATACCTATCTGATGCCTGTGAAGGTGTTGGACAGTTGCGGGGCCGGAACTTATGCCGATATAGCCGAAGGTATTATCTGGGCAGCGGAGAACGGGGCTCATGTGATTAACCTGGGATTTGGGGGAAGTGAGCCTTCAATAGCTTTAGAGCAGGCGATAGCTTACTCTTATAACCGTGGGGTAACACTGATAGCCGCCGCCGGTAATGACGGCACAGGTGGTGTGTGCTATCCGGCTGCTTACGATGATTATGTTATTGCTGTCGGGGCCACTCGTTACAATGAAAGTTTGGCTTATTACTCCAACTTCGGACTCAGTCTGGATTTGGTGGCTCCCGGCGGTGACCTTAATGTTGACCAGAATGGAGATGACTACGGGGACGGAATTTTACAGCAGACGTATAAGACAAGTGGATACGGAACAATATCGTGGGGCTACAGCTTTATGGAAGGCACTTCGATGGCTGCTGCGCACGTCTCCGGTGTCGCTGCCCTGCTCATAGCCAACGGAAATGCCACTTCGCCTGCAGAAGTCAGAGAGGCTTTAGAGTTTACCGCGGAAGATAAGGGGACAGCAGGCTGGGATATAAGATACGGCTGGGGGATAGTAGATGCTTTTGCCGCCCTTCAATGGACATCTTCTGTACCAGGACCGGGACCGGGACCGAAACCAGGACCTGGGCCGGCGCCAGGACCTGGGCCGGCGCCAGGACCTCAACCCCTTAAAGCAGAGTTTGCAGGCGAACCAACAATTGCCCCCAAGAACACGACAGTACAATTCATAAGTCAATCCACAGGAAGTATTAATAGTTGGCTATGGGATTTCGGTGATGGAGCAACATCAATCGATCCGAATCCGTCCCATACATATAAAGACGCACGTACTTACACAGTCAGCTTGACGGTAACTGGCCCGGACGGTTCGGATACCATAACTAAAAACAGGTTTGTCAAGCTGTTCGAACCTTCATTTCCTGTAGCGGACTTTACGAGAGAGCCGATAAGCATTAATTCACCTATGACCGTGCAATTTACCGATACATCCACTTGCACGGCTACTCTTGTTAATCATGTAAACGGAACCATTTACACCACTTCTATAGAATCCGCATCTTATGGAGGTATTACAACCTGGACGTGGGACTTCGGTGACGGAACAACATCAAACAAGCGAAACCCGGCTCATACGTACCAGGAAACCGGTTCTTATACAGTGAGTTTAACTGTAGTTGGACCAAAAGGTTCAGATACCGAAACAAAGAAAGGCTATATTCAACTAACGATGCCCTCAGTTCCCGTTGCAAACTTTACCGCAAAACCAAGAAGCGGCAACGGCCCTCTGGTCGTACAATTCACCGACACTTCAACAGGGCATGTCTCCAGCCGGCGGTGGAACTTCGGCGATGGAAAAACATCAACGGAGCAAAATCCGATTCACACGTACAAATTTAATAATACCGGTGATTTCACAGTCAGCTTAAGAGTAACAGGCATGGGTGGTACGGACACTGAAACCAAGACGAATTATATCCACCTGAATACCCCGCCCATACGGGTCAATGTCAGCCTGTCCAAGAGAGCGGTCTTCCGGACATGGTACACAGTAACCGCAAGTCTTGCAGTTACACAGAATGACCCGACAGGACTGCATATAGCCGGAGCGACCGTAGAGGGAACCTGGAGCGGAGGTTATGGTGGAACTGTCTCCGGTGTGACAAATGCAAGCGGCGGAATCAGCTTCGGCACGGAGTGGGTAGGTGGAGGCAGTACGGTTACATTCACAGTCAATAAAGTGATTATTGGCAGTAAAGAGTACGACTTTGCCGGAACAACAAGTCCTTCAATAGGAATTTAGAAAGACACAAGACCTTGATAACAAAATCCCTCGATACCGGCAAGAAAACGCCGGTTTATCGAGGGATTTTATTTTATACGGTGCTGTCAGGTGTACTCTCAAGAACCTTTACACCTGTCGGCACTACGCCTGTGGCGAATATCTGCATTTCGAACTAAATATGGAATCCAATCACATATCTAATCCGGATTCCCGCTTTCGCAATAAGTATAGAACAAACAGATTATTTTAGAGACAAAAAACTAAAAAGCTCCCCAATCCTGCTTTCCCGGAACGTAATAGCTCGGACAAATAAAGCGGAACATATTTGAAATCTTCAGCACTTTATTAAGTTTAGCTTGGTCTTCTGCTTCCATCGCGGCCAATTCACCACCAAAGACTTCCGAGAAATACTCTTCTGCCGCTTTGTGTCTTTCCTCTTCCGTATTGAAAAGACTGCGAATTTTGCTTAGCTCACCTGCATCCAGCCAAAAACCTCCACAACCAGGACATTCATCCAACTCTACTTCCTTTTTAACACTAAAGAAGTGCCTCATCATTACAATATCGTCACAGGTCGGACACTTCAATCTCTTTGTATGGTCGATAACAATACTTTCATCCCGCTCTATGTCTAATAGAGCCTCGCCCGCGGACTCGTGTGGTTCATCGAATTTCTGGATCTCGAAATTATCAAACCAGATGCCGCCACAGCCGCCCTGGCATACATCGACCACCACATCCCCTACGGTCTTCTCCTGTAATATATTTCCGCACGCAGGACAGTTCATAATCATTTATCCTCCCAAAAAGGCTAATAATACACTATCACAATGTTTATCGGCATATATCGGTAAAAACGTTATTGCTCAATACCAAAAATTTCAAGCCATTGTCTGGTTTCGCTCTCGCTTAATCCTCGGCGTTTTGCTGTCGGCTCTTTTGCCGCTTTTTTCCGACTCAACTGTTTCTGCATATTACTCCAGAAAACCTCCGACTTTACAGATATTGCTTTTCTGGCCCGGGCCGCTTTTCGCAATCTTCGGTCGCTGCTGACAATTTTTAACCTTCTTGGTGCAGAGTTTGCGATTATTTTGTCCTCGATTACAGTATCAGTATCGGTACCTAAGCCAGCAAAAAAGACCTCCAGATTGCTTATACCATCGAATCCGCTTTTATCCGGGGGGCCGGTACCGTCAAAAATAATTTCACCGCTTTGGCCTGTAAGTTTCAAATAACTGCCGATAATATGGCATAATTGAACATCGCTGATTGAACCGGAGCCTTCATCCGCTTTATTAATTGAGTGCAACAGATTATGACCATCAATAAAAATCATGATTTAAAGTGTGCAGTTTATGAATTCTCGACTATGAACTATCCGCTCTCCGCTTCAAATCTTATTTCGCCGCCGACTATTGTTTTCTCAACCTTGCCTTTGACTTTCCAGCCGTGATACGGGCAGTTCCTGCTCTTGGAACGGAATGTGTTTACGTCAATTTCATACTCGGCATTCGGGTCGATAATAGTTATATCCGCCTGTTTGCCTTTACCGAGCGTACCCTTATCTACACCGATTATCTTAGCCGGCCTTTCAGCCATCAAACGAACCAATCCGGGCCAGTCCAGAACTCCCGGCTCAATTAGCGCTTTAACATAAAGACCTAATGCACATTCCAGAGACGTTATACCGAAAGGAGCAGTTAAAAATTCCAGCTCCTTTTCACTTTGCAGGTGCGGAGCATGGTCGGTTGCCAGTGCATCTATAAGCCCTTCGGCTATAGCCTGCTTCAGGGCATCAACATCTTTCTCTGCCCGTAGAGGCGGGTTGACCTTATAGTTGGTATCATACTCGGCACAACATTGCTCGGTTAAAAGCAAATGATGCGGTGCTACTTCACAGGTAATCGGCAGAGAATCTTTTTTGGCAGCCCTTATCAGCTCGACCGACCCGGCTGTCGATATGTGCTGGGCGTGGTAACAAACTTCCGCCTTCTTAATAAGCTGAATATCGCGCCAGAGTATCGCCTCTTCCGCTAACGGGTCTATACCCGGCAAGCCTAGTATAGTGGAATAGTAACCAGCATTCATCACACCATTACTGGTAAAACTTTCATCCTGACAATGCTGAGCCACAAATACATCGAACATAGCAGCATATTTCAAAGCCCTCAGCATAACAGCTGGGTCCTGCACCCCCCTGCCGTCATCGGTAAATCCAACCGCTCCGGCCTCAGCCATAAATCCCATCTCCGCAAGTTCAATACCTTGCAGTCCTTTTGTGATAGCCCCCATTGTATAGACATGAGTTTTCCTGGTCTGTCTGCCCTTTCGATGGATGTATTCGACATCGGTTTCATTTTCGATGACAGGATTGGTGTTCGGCATACAGACAACCGAAGTGAAACCTGCTGCAACAGCCGCTGCCGAGCCGCTCGCTATAGTTTCTTCCTCTTCATCACCCGGCTCACGAAAATGAACGTGGATATCAATCAGACCCGGCACAACTAATTTGCCGGCCGCATCGATAATCGTCTGTACAGGTTTTTCGACTGTACCGACCTCTGCAATCTTTTCATCGACTATAAGCACATCGCATTTTTTATCGATACCGTTTGCAGGATCTATTACCCGTCCATTTTTTATCAATAATTCAGAATCCATAGTACCGTCATTCCCGCATAAGCGAAAATCCATGTCGTCTTTATTTAATTACCTTCAAACCTAACCTTCTCTGGTTCAACATCAAAAGCAAGTATCTTGTATCTTACATCAATCGCTTGACGCACTTCTACTTTCAGTATTTGTAGGATGCCGATACTACCTTCACGTGTATGAAACACATAAGTAACGGGCAGTTCATCTTTAATCAAACGACGCTCCGTTTCGATAAAAAGTGGAGATTCAAATGATGCGTTTTTCAAGCTCTGCTTCAATAAATCTACCGTAGCAATATCCCAAAGCTCATTAGTCACAGGCACCATCTGAGCTCCATAACAATGCAAACTTCGATAATCAGGTAAAACTATACCACCAAAATCAATGCCATTAGCCCAGAGCCATCTGAAGCTCAGCATGTCCTCACCTGACGGTGGCTTAAACAAACTGGCTGTCTCAACATCAAGGCAGTTTTCCATGTTAGGAGCATTATGGTGCACTTTTTTCTCAATTACCTGCCCAAGTCCCACACGCTTGGCCTTATTGACAACAGTCGCTGCCTCTGAGCTGCTTAAGTCAGAACTAAATGACTGCAACAATTCCTGCTTAATCTCCTTCCAGTCGGGATATTTAGATAACTCCGATTCAATATTTTCAAGTCTTCGTTTCCCTTCCTGAGCCTTTTCCTTTGAGAAAAGCCCAATAAGATACTTATATGCATACTTATGCAATTCCTGCTTTGAATCTTCTTCAGCATGCCGCACCACAATGTCCGGAATATCATACTTGGCCTGTAACTGCCACAAGCGTCGTTGTTCTTCGCTTACATTCATTTTCAAAATATCTTTGTACCAATCCCAGAATTTATCTGCTTCTGTAATGGGTGTAGATACGCCGAATAGGCGTGACATTTGAGCTCTTTTTTCATCTGTCCCTATGTAGAGCATCCGCGGAAATAGTTCCATCTCGCTATTCAACATTCCAACCATAATCATCCCCGAAACAATACCCCTAATCCGCGAATACAAACGTCTCCAGTCATCACCATACTTTTGAGAAACCTCTCTGGGAATACCGACAACCTGCATTTTCCTTACCTGCTCCAATTTTTTAACATACTCATCGTGTTTCTTATCAATATCATGCAGACCCCGAATACGTTCATACTCAGCCAGGAATATTTTAAGCTGATCACGCTCTTTGATAAGCTGCTCAACGCGTCTCTTCCTCCGCACCGCTTCCCTGTTCGTGTTTTCTTTCTCGGAATTTCCTGATTGGGCTGCACAAATCTGGACAAAGATGAGAATTAAAAGTGCTGATAATAATATCCGCTTTTGCATTTTTCCTTTTATGCCTTAAGTTTTTGTGCTGCCGCCTGGTTGACCAGGAACAATACCGCCATTCTAACTGCAAGGCCGTTGGTTACCTGCTCTAAGATAACACTATTGCGACCGTCAGCTACTTCGCTTTCCATTTCCAGTCCTCTGTTAATCGGACCGGGGTGCATAACTAAAATGTCGGATTTTGCCTTTTTCATACGCTCGACAGTCAGCCCGAAATAATGCGAATATTCCCGTATCGAAGGAAAAGGATTTCCTCCGAGCCGTTCAAACTGAATCCGCAGCATATTTATTACATCAACCTTTTCGATGACCTCATCAAGGCTATAGCTTATTTTAACCGGTAACTGGCTTACCTGTGTGGGCATAAGTGTCGGCGGACCTACAAATATTACCTCGGCACCGAGTTTTGTCATCGCCCACATATCACTGCGGGCAACCCGCGAATGCGCTATGTCACCGACAATCGCTATCTTCAAACCTTCGAGGGTGCCTTTTTCCTTGCGAATAGTATAGACATCCAAAAGACCTTGTGTCGGATGCTCGCAGAATCCGTCGCCGGCATTTACAACGCAGGCATTGATGTTCCTGCTCAAAAATTTCGGCGCGCCGCCGGCATTATGCCGAACCACAACAATGTCAATCCCCAGAGCTTCCAGGTTTCTGGCCGTATCCAGAAGAGACTCGCCTTTACTGACGGAGCTGGTCTTCTTTGTAAATTCTATAATATCTGCGCTTAAGCGGTTTGCGGCCAGGGAAAAGCTGTTTCGCGTCCGTGTACTGTCTTCAAAAAAAAGGTTCACAACTACCTTACCGCGCAAAGGCGGGGCCTTTTTGACCGACCGGGTACTTATCTGCTCAAAACCCTCGGCCGTGTCAAGAATATATGTAATCTCCTCGGCACTAAGCTCCCGCAGGCCAAGTAAGTGTTTGCGATGCCACTTGATTTGTTTGCTTTTTCTTTTCAATGCCATATTATATAAATTGACATATGAGTAATGAATTAATGCGATACTTATCTGCTAATTCTCTCAGTCACGCATATACTCATTTACTCAATGACTACTTCGTCCTTTCCGTCCGATTCAACAAGGTTGACCTGAACTAATTTACCCGGTGGGGTATTGGCCTTGTAGCCGGTGTAATCAGCCTGTATCGGTAACTCCCTGCCGGCCCTTTCAACAAGGACAGCCAGCTTTATCGCCTTTGGCCTGCCCAAATCTATAAGGGCATCCATCGCCGCCCGTGCCGAGCGGCCGGTATATAAAACATCATCTACCAGAATAATGATTTTATCATCGATATTGAATCCGATTTCCGTGGTACGAACCAGCGGCTGAGGGGTAGCATGAGGCGAGTTCAGGTCATCACGATAAAGAGTTATATCCAGGGTTCCACACGGTATATCCTTGCCGAGCTTTTGGGACAGTTGGCCCGATAACCTCTGTGCAAGGACCTCTCCCCTGCTGCGGATACCGATTACTGCGATATCCAGATCAACCGGTGTCTCAGAAAGAATACGACCTGTCAGCTCATTGAGAACCTGCTCGATTTGTCCCGAATCTAAAATTACCTTCATAATTAAAGCAAACCATTAATGAAAGACCAATCTTCAATATCGCATCGAGTATAGCAATTGCGACAGATAAAGGCAAGATTTCTCAATAAGTTTTCCTGAACCGTCCTTTTAATGCTAAAAACCACAATATTACAGGAACATACCGGATAATTTGCTTGAAAACGAAAGCGTTTTATGGTATTATGAGAAAAAGTTTGCAGACAGATAAATAGCAGCTATGGAGGTTGGCAATCGGGGGAGCATTTATGTTCCTGTTGGTTTATTAGCGCCGCCTCTGGAGTTAAGAAGTGACTTATACACTTAAAAAAACGCTTTTGTTAAGTCTTATGACCTGTATAGCAGCGCTGTACAGTGCCACCGGCTCTACAGCCCGGGCCCAGGAACCGCAGAATACCAAAATCCTCCAACCGCAGGGACTGGAACATGCCGGTATTTACCCCTTAAAACGAATAGAAAACAATCTGACCGGCGAGGGTGTTAAATTCGCCGTTATCTGTCGAAGCATTACATACATCGATGATGAACCACAGAACGATTACCGCCCTGACGTCGAACATAACTGCTTTAATTCCAGCCGGCTCTTTCTTCACGACCAGGGCCAACCGCCCGCAGGCATTTCTCCACATTCGACGGCCATCTGCTCTATACTGCTCGGTGAGGACCCCAACGCATTTTACCCACAGATAGGACAATTTTACTACCAGGGTATAGCACCCCAGGCCCAGGCTGATATCTACGAATTCTGGCATTTTTTAACCAATAATATCTTCGAGCACTTACCGCCGGACGCGGATATTATTACAATCGACAACGGCATTCAATTCGAAGATTGGTGGACAAATGGTATCGAATCATTGGCCGAGCATTATGGTCTCACTATCGTGGCCGCGATAGGTAACGGTACCGATGCCCATGACCCCGTCCTTTATCCGGGTGCCGGGGCAAATATAATCGGTGTCGGCGTCATCGACTCTGTAGATACCAAAGACCTCGCAACCAACCTGGAACATTTTGCCTTGGCCTATCCGGAGCATTCGACTTTCGGTCCGACCGGAGATGAGCGATGCAAACCTGACATCGTCGCTCCGGGTAATTGCTTGGCTGCAGTTGATAACAAACCCAATGTCTATGAACCAACCGGTAATTGGTCAAGCTTCTCGACACAAATAGTTGCAGGAACAATCGGCCTGCTCGTTCAAAAGGCCAAAAATGACCCGAACTTAAGTCCGGCGATTTCACCGGAAGCCGGAAACAGTGTCTTCAAAGCGATTCTGCTAAACTCAGCAGTCAAACTGCCCTTCTGGCACAAGGGCCTGCTCCAAACCGACGATGACCACTCCGCCCCTCTTGACTACATTCAAGGGGCCGGTATGTTAGATGCGGTTGGTGCCTATAACCATTTAATCACCGGGCCAAATGAACCCGGTGATGTTTCAACAACCGGCTGGGACTCAAACCAGCTATATAGCAGCCCAGGGCTGGAAAATGTTTACAAAATCACCTTGGCCGAACCTGCCGACAAATTTATCACCGCCACAGTCGTCTGGAACAAACACTTCGACAGAACCTATCCTTTCGAGCCGGCCCCTGAAAAAGACAGCGACCTTCGCCTCGAACTCTGGGCAGTTGACCCAAACAATCCCGGTAACGACTACCTGCTCGACTATAGTGACAGTAATGTTGACAATATCGAGCATATTTATATTCCCGCGGACCCCAACTATTCAAACTATGAAATTGTCCTGTACATGAACGAAAATGAAGACCCAGGAGAAATAGCCGTAGCACAACGCTACGGCCTGGCCTGGAACATCAGCGATAAAAAAGACAGCGAAAGCATCTTTTGGTATGACCTGAATGCCGACGGTATCGTCAACCAACCTGACTATACTATTCTGATCAATAACATCCTGAACAGCACAAAATCACCGGAAAGTTATATACTCGGCGACATTAATGCCGATGGAGCAATCGACATCAAAGATTTCAACGTCCTGATAGAACACAATGATCGACAGGTCGGCTGGTACATACAAAAAGAAGATAAGTCCGAATAACTTGCGCACAATAAAAAATAACATTCGACTTTGTCACGAAGGTATTTGTTAAGGAGGAATGGGGAATCAAAAAAACAATTCCAGTAAAGTCTATTTTTGCCGTCCTTTTTCTGACTATATTTTCTTCGACAGGTTTTGCTCAGGAACCCTGGAAATTTATTGTTACCTGCGACAGCAGGGGTTATAACAATGGAATCAATCAGATTATCCTCAGGGAGCTTGCCACTGAGATTAAAAGCCAGGGTGTCGATTTTGTTTTGTTTACCGGCGACCTTGTTACCGGCTCTACAGTACAAAATCCGGAGATATTCGAAGCCCAGCTTAGGATCTGGGTGGAAATAATGACACCTGTTTACAATGCTGATATCCCCGTATATGTCAGCCGCGGCAATCATGAGCTCGGCGATGTCTGGAGTAGCTATCCTTATCCCGGTACAAGTCCCGACCCAAATGATAATAACATGCTGCGATGGCTTAAAGTCTTCGGCAATGACTCTTATCCCAAACAGAAGCTGCCCGAGAACGGCCCTGCAAATGAGAAATTTATGACGTATTCGGTTACGCACAAAAACACCTTTATTGCCATGCTTGATAACTATGCCGGCACACGGCATGATTTTCACCATAAAATCAACCAGAAATGGCTGGACAACCAATTGGCGACAAATACCAAACCGCATATCTTCTTTGCCGGCCACGAACAGGCCTTTAGGGCTTTGCATTCCGATTGTCTCGACTATTTCCCTGTCCAGCGAGATGCGTTTTGGGCCGCAATCAAAAACGCAGGCGGACGAACGTACTTTTGTGGACATGACCACTTTTATGACCACGCACGAGTTGATGACGGAGACGGTAACCCGAATAACGACATTCATCAATTTATTATCGGAACCGCCGGGGCGCCGCCATATACATGGTCGCCGCCTTATACAGGTAATAATAGCATCTATATTGTGGAACAATGGCACCATGCCAAAGAGTACGGCTATGTCCTGGCCGAGATTGACGGGCTTAACGTTACACTCACCTGGTTAGAACGCCATTCCAGCAATTTGAACATTCCTGGCATCTACGAGCCGAACGAAGTATGGAGTTACACCGCTGCTCCAAAACCATTTGTGCTCTCGCCGAACGGTGGTGAAAATCTCTCAGCAGCAGGTTACTATACGATAAGCTGGAAAACAATCGAAGGTACCCAAACAGACTATGTCATTATCGAATATTCTCTCGACAACGGGCAAACCTGGCAGGAGATTGGTCAATCGCGGAATACCGGCTGGTACGAGTGGGATTCGCTTCCGCACATAAACTCTAATACCTGCCTGATTCGCATTAGCGATTTAAATAATATACTCATCAGTGACACCAGCGATAAGGTATTTACAATATCCAAATGCCGGGTTAAACTCAAAGCCGACCTGAATGGCGATTGCAATGTTGACATACTTGACTTCGCCATATTAGCCGATTACTGGCTCAAATGATTAAATCCAATCTTAAAATCTTCTTTCAATTCTCAGCCGTTTCTGATAAAAAAGTGTCATACGCAATACAAAAACAATATTATGAAACTGATTGTAAGAAAATCTCGGTTAAAAGGAACGGTGCTGATTCCAGGCTCCAAGTCGCACACTATTCGTGCCGTAGCAATCGCCTCATTAGCAGCAGGCGAAAGTCTTATTAATAACCCGCTGGAATCAAGCGATACACAGGCAGCAGTGGCGTGCTATCGGGCCTTAGGCGCTGAGATTAACTCATCTGACCATAAACTCTGGAAGGTTACAGGCACAGGCGGAAAAATTAATGTTCCACAGGAAATTATCGATGTGGGCAATTCCGGTACAACACTGCGTATCGCAATGGGCTCAGCCGCTCTGGCTCCAACCGGGCAGACCATTACTTTAACCGGTGATGAACAAATTCAAACCCGCCCTGTCGGGCCGTTAATGGATGCTCTCAGTGAACTCGGTGCAGGATGCACCAGCCTTAAAAACAACGGCAAAGCTCCTGTTAAGATAACGGGAAAAATGAAAGGCGGAAAAACCACCATCGCCGCGACCACAAGTCAATATCTCTCAAGCCTGCTATTATGCGCACCTTTGGCCTCCAAAGATACCGAAATAGACCTTACTCTGCTTAATGAGCCGGGGTATGTGCAGATGACGCTCGACTGGCTCGACAAACAGCATATAGAATACGAAAATCAGCAGTTCCGAAAATTCAAAATCAAAGGCAATCAAAGTTACAAGGCCTTCAACGATACAATCCCCGCCGACTTTTCCAGTGCCACGTTCTTTCTTTGTGCCGCCGCCATGTCAGCAGAGCAGGTAACTCTGCTCGGGCTGGATTATGCAGATAGTCAGCCGGACAAAGCAGTGGTTGATTACCTAAAAGCAATGGGGGCTGATATTAGTTTTGGCCCGAATTCAGTAACAGTTAAAGCAGCAACACTCAAAGGAACAGAGCTTGATATGAATAAAACACCCGATGCGCTGCCCGCTATGGCCGTTACCGCTGCTTTTGCAGAAGGGATAACCAAACTGCTGAACGTCTCTCAGGCACGCAGCAAAGAAACCGACCGAATCAAATGCATGGCTGAAGAGCTGAAAAAAATGGACGTAGATGTTGAAGAATTGCCGGATGGCCTTATAATAGGGCCCAGTAAGCCCAAACCCGCTGAACTGCATGGCTGGGCTGACCATCGAATCGTAATGGCATTGTCCCTGGCGGGCATGAACCTGGATGCTAAATGTACCATAGATACCGCGCAGGCAATCGATGTTACGTTTCCCGGTTATGTGGATTTGATGAAGGCTATCGGTGCAAATATGGAAGTAATAAACTGTGAATAATGCACCGTAATCTGAATAAATATCAAATAATATAAACTAATAACGATTAACATTTGGAGAATAACCAAAAATGATTGGTTGTCACATTGGACGTTGTTTTCAGGTAACAGTGGCCGGAGGTTCTTACCAGGAAGGTCTGACTTCTCTCGTACATGGTGTTCCCCCGGGTATGTTAATAACTGAACAGGAAATATACGGCGATTTGCTTCTTAGGAAGCCCGGCGCCGACGAATTGAGCAGTCCGCGAAAAGAGCCGGACCTTCCAATTATCTATTCCGGCCTGAACGCAGCCGATACCATCGAAAACGCCGGGAACAAAAACCACACCAACGGCACACCTTTGGCAATTCTTATTCCAAACCTCGACCGCCATTTTATTCACATCAAGCAATACCAGGACACGAATCGCACACCACGCCCGGGTCATGCATCCTATGCTTCTTTCAAAAAGTACGGCCCGAACGATGACGCCATTGGCGCCGGTATTTTCAGCGGGCGCTACACCTCGACCATCGTAGCCGCTGGATACGTCGCCAAAAAAGTCCTGAAGAAATGTGGTATCGAAGTGTTTTCTTATGTGAAAGAAATCGCTGGCGTCCGATGCCCTGAAGTCGCCGCCGACAAGGCCTTTAAGTACACCAACGATTACAAAAAAATGCGACACGACCTCGACCCTTTTTATCAGGAGATTTACGTCAAAGGCCGTATCAATATGGATATGAGATTTCTGGAAAAGACCAGAATATTAGCTGAGATTGAACAGGAAATTGAAACTATCCGCGATAAAGCTCCGAAGCTCACTGCCGCTGCGGTTCAGGACAAATACGGCGTACATCCAATCGTAAACTGTCCTGACACCGATGTCGCCCAGGCAATGGTCGATGCCTGTAACCACATAGCCGCCACAGGTGATTCAGCCGGCGGCGTAGTTGAAGTGGTTGTAACCGGTGTTCCAATCGGCCTCGGTGAGCCGGTCTTCTATAAGCTCGATGGGGAACTGGGTAAGATGCTCGGTATCGGTGCAGTAAAAGGTGTCGAGGTCGGCGCCGGCTTTGCGGTCAAAGATATGACCGGCTTCGAGAACAACGACCAGATGCGCGCTGAAGACGGTAAAGTTATTTTCGAGTCGAATAATGCCGGCGGTATTACAGGCGGCCTTTCTACAGGCCAATCAATCGTTGTCAGACTTACGGTCAAGCCTACACCAACCATTGACAAACCACAGAAGACAATTGACAAATATACACTCGAGAACAAGGACCTGGCTGCTATCACCAGGCGTGACGCAACCATTGTGGCTCGAATATGGCCGGTCGCCGAAAACTACACCGCTATGGTAATACTTGACCACCTGTTCGCACACTACGGCTACCAAATGCTGAAGGACAAGTAAATTTCCAAGCCTTTACGGGCATGGCATTTTGCAGGACGGACAAGCCCGTCCAACCCAGCTTCATTGGATACTTCGGGGTTACACCTGTTGTATTTCGAAGGAACAATATAAATCCGGCTCGCTAACAGGCTTGTCAGCGAGCCGAATATTCTTTTATTTACTATATACTTCTATACTTTATCTGTTATGGTGGATCAGCCCTTCCCTCAGGTGACCAGGCAGTCTCATTCCGGAACTGGTCGCGTGCTTTGACTCGGAAACGGTGGCCTTGTCCGCTTCTTCCCAACTGGACGATATAAATCTCACTCGCCTGCCAGCCGCTGCTAAAGCCTGAGTCGGTTGTACACTCGAAGAAATACTCGACAGGCCCGCCGCCGGCATCGGTAGCCACAGAAGCTGTCATCTGAGCCGAATATTCATAGAAACTGATGACACCGTCGCCGTCAGCATCTATCGCAACCTCTCGGGGTGTCCCATCAAAACCATTCGGGTCCTGAGTCGGGTCCCACGTCATCGGATCGGGCGTCGGAGCAATCAGATCCACAGAAACCAAAGTCCTGACAACAACCGTCTCTGACCAGCCGGTTTCGTTTTGATAAGCGGATTTATCCCTGGCTTTGACCCTGTAGGAATATTCCGTATTGGGATCAAGATCAATATCCGTATAATTCGGATCATCCTGCCAGCCGCTGTCGTGCCCACCAGCAGATGTGCTCTCGAAATAATACTCCACTTCACTGTCATCAACGGAAACCGACGATGTCATTGAGACCGAAGTCTCCGAAACGGCAAAAATGGTTTCAATGTGAGGAGCAGGCGCCGGTGGTGTGCTGTCTAAACCTGCATAGCGGACTTCAGACCATTCTGTTTCATTGCCCACTGCATCCCGCGTCTTTACCCTGTAGCCATATTCTACACCCGGTGTAAGGCCTCCGTCAGTGTATGTCGGGCTACTCTGCCAACCGCTGTCATGACCGCCATCGACACTGATACTTTCGAAGTAATATTCAACATCCCAGCCCCAGGCGTCGGTAGCTGTCTCAGCAGTCATGGTGATTGATCCTGCAGAGCTTAAATAAGGCTCCGTTTCCCACCTGCTTGGGTTGGGTATTGGAGCGACCGTATCTTCGACGAGCCAGCAGTCAGCCAGGAAAGCTATATCCCTCATATCAACATACATATCTGATGTCAAATCTGCTCCATTGCACCAGTTATTCCCTTCTGAACAAGTATCATTAAGCCATCTGTCGGCAAGAACCGCAAAATCACGGAAGTTAATCACACCATCCAGCACAAGGTCACACAATCTGCATGGTTCTGCTCCCGGATGATGGTAGCCTATATCAACAAGACCTGCATCAGATTTTCCGTCGGTTCGGGTTGTATGTCCCAACATACCAACATAGCTTGAGTAATCACTGCCGGCATCAACATAGGGACTGTTCTGACCCTGGCCTGCGCTGATTTGACTTAGGTAGTAATTACCACGTGGGCCTTCGACAAATAATGGGTTCTTGTCTTTGTTTCCATCGCCCCAGTTGAGTGTACAACCTTCATCAACCCAAACACCGGAACGCCCATCCTTGATACCGCTGTAAGAAATGGAAAGCGTTCCACACGCTTCGTTAAATTCGAAACCTGAACCTAATGCAATTCCACTTCCTTTCAGGGCAAAATTGTTCCAGAAGATGCTGTTGGTAACTACACAGTCGCTCTCGTAAGAATTGTAAAGCCCGCCGCCGTAACCGGTATTATTAGGTTCACCGAGGCTGCCTGAAGTGGCATTACCGGCAAATGTGCAGTTGGAAATAATCGAATTAGTGTACCAGTTGGCCGAGACACCACCACCATCTCTCCCGGCTCCGTTGTTTATAATCAGGTTATTGACCAATGATGCGGTATTTACATCACGCAGATACACACCACCACCTGAAAAATCAGCTATATTGCCGCTGATGTTGCAATCCTGGATGTTGATTCCGCCCAACCAGCAGTATAAGCCGGCGCCGTCGGTGAGAATGTTATCATCATTGGGGTCATTGACATCGCCAACCGCCCTGTTACTCGTAATCTTACTGCTCAATACATTGATCAGACCGTCAACACCGATAAAGCCGCCGCCACGAAGTGCTTCATTGGACGTAATATTGCAGTCGACAATTGTCACATCTGTATTATCAGTGTATATTCCACCGCCGGAATCGGCTTGATTGTCAACAAAGTTGCAGTCAACAAACGCAACTGAAGCACTGTCCTCGGCACATACACCCCCTCCATATCCACTATAGGGGTCAAGGCGATGATTAGGATCAGTTACTCCCGCCGGAAGCCCCGAGGCAATATTACCTTCGAATGTGCAATCCGTGAAAGTTATCACGGAATCAGCAGCACAATATACCCCGGCTCCGAAACTTGGCAACTGGAAAGAAACCAGGGGCTCAATATTCCTGTCTCCGGCAGCTGCACCACCAATTCCACTCATCCCGCCTTCAGTGCGGTTCCCCCTGATTTCACAGTTTACAAAAGTAACATTACTTCCGATGTCACAAAATGTGCCTCCTCCCAATCCGGAGTACCATCGGTAGTCGCCGAAGTAGGAGACCAGGTTCACATCATAAATAGGCGCGTAGACAAATGCTAAGTCCCAATCCCAGACTTTCCACAGGTGATCGGCAAACTCGATGTTAGAACTATCGGGGTCATAATGAATTGCATTAGACGCGCTCCAGTTTCCTCCGTAGTTAGCGTAGCCTTCATTTGCTCCACCACCGTCGCCGCCGTTGCCGCCGTTGCCGCCGCGGGCTGTATTGTTCTCGATTACGCAGTTGATAAACTTGGGACTGCTGTCCGGGCCGCACCATATAGCTCCGCCGTGCGCCCAGCCGCCCCAGCCGCCCCGGCCTGCATTGAGAAGCGGGTCGGGCCCCGAAGCATTTACGCCGTTTCCGCCATTGCCTCCCTCAAGTAAATTGTTTCTTATTATGCAGTTTTTGATAATGGGGCTGGCCCCATTTTGGATGTGTATTGCAGCACCCTCGAAACTCCCACCGTCCTCACCGTTAGGATGATTTGCATCTCTGTCACCGTCGTCACCGTCCGCAATATGTCCACCGCAGTTCTGTATCGTAATGCCGTTTAGGATTGTTCTGGAATCTACGTTAGGTGTAAATACGATACCAAGATTAGTCCAATCATTGGTACCTATATACCCATCAATAATAGTTGCCGCGACGCTGTTGGGGTCGTCGGGATTTCTCGATGTGATAGTAACAGCCCTGTCCACCACAAGTGAGATACTTTGATATCCCCCGAAATATGTACCGGGATCAACCACAATTGTATCACCGTCTTTGGCAGCATTGACCGCTTCCTGGATTGTCGGGTAGTTACCCGGTACGGTAACGGTCTTGCCAAGGTACTCCACGAACTCAACGGTAATAGTCTTGTTCGAATCCATCGTCACGGTATTGGTAAGAGCAACAGAGCTGTCATCATCAGTGCCTACCCATTTTACCCGATAGCCCGGGTTCACTGTCGCATGCAGCCTAACTACAGTGAACTTGTCAAATGTCCCGCCGCTCGGTTCAACTGTGCCGTTCTCACCAACCGTATTTACAATCAACCGATATCTACCTTCGCCGATGGCATAGTGCAGGCCTATATCGACCTGTCCCACATCAGGGACACCATCGGAGCGAGTGGTGAACTCTTCGAGGCCCAGAGCAGATACCAGGTCACTGCCTGCATCAACGCACGGGCTGTCAACGCTCTGCTCTGCCGCTATCTGGCTGAGGCTGTGGTGTGATGCAACAAAGAGCGGGTCGGCATTGATATTACCTCCGAGCCAGTTGAGAATGCGACCCGGCTCGATATAGATAGCCTCAGAATCCCGTCCACCCTGGATGTCACAATAAGAAACTGTTAGGGCGGCGGGTCTGTCTAAATAGAACGGTTCATCATCGCTGCCAACAGATATCTGGTTGCCGTAAGTGCCGACGTTGTCCCAGAGGATACTATTAATAAGAGTCGTTTGACTTTGATAAGAGCAGGACAATCCGCCTCCTCTTCCATGCTTGCTATTAGCCGGGTCATTCGCACTGTTATTAACTATCGTACAATTGGAGATCGTTGGGGTAGTAAGCCAGTAAGAGACAATACCGCCGCCGTCCAGGATAGCCGAGTTTCTTTTAACCAGACAGTTTTTAAGAATCGGCACGCTTGGGTCGCCGCCGAAATACACACCGCCGCCGGAGCCTTCAGATGAATTTCCGGTTATGAAGCAATTTTCAATTGTAGCCTCAGAAGACCAGCAGAACATTCCACCGCCGCCGCCGAAGGGTTTTTCAGAACCGAAGGCACTGACAAATCCTTGAGGATCAGGCGTGAACCAGCGTGTTCTGGCCCTGTTACCCATGACGCTGCAGCCTGTAATCACCGGCGCTCCGCTGCTCCAGTACATACCACCGCCATGCTCAGCAGTATTATTAATGATTACAGAGTCCAAGATCGACATCTCAGCGCCCTCGCCGTGCCAGTACAGGGCGCCTCCGAAGGCTGAGTCATTATTACTAAAGTAACTGCTGTCGATTGTTATCTCGCTGCCGTTGTGCCATAGTCCTGAATCCCAGTCCCATATTCCGCCGCCGTATATTGCACCACCGGAGCTGAAAGTATCAATGGTAGAATTGCCGATGAAGTCGCTGTCCTTTATATCGAGCGAGCAATCGGACGGACAGAACAAACCACCACCGTCATCACCGGAAGAGTTATCGACATAGTTACAATCAATAATCTCCGCCGAGCAGAAATCCTCAAAGTACTGAGCCCCTCCGCTTCCAGAGGAGCCCGCCAGGTTGCCTGTTAATTCACAGCGATTGAGTACAGTCTCGCACCCGCTTTGATAATATTCGCCGCCGCCGTCATGGCCGGTACCGTCAACTTGCCTTGAAGCGTTGTTACTTATCGTGCAGTTAGTAAGTTCGACTATACAATCGGCCTCATAGTAATTGGCGCCTCCGTAACTCGGCGTGTAACTGTTCATTGTCATGCCAATCAAGCCATCCGCGCCGGCTGCGCCGCCGTCGCCGCCCTCACCGCCAACGCCTCCATCCCCGGGACCTAAATTTGGTGCGTTTGGGTCGTCTTCTTCTTCTGCGGCATCATCCTCTTCTTCAGGGATAATTATTCTAGACGGACCGCCTGAACCACCGTCGCCGCCTATGCCGCCGTCACCGGCTGCGCCATCTCCTTCGCCGTCGCCGCCTATGCCGCCGTCACCGCCGTCACCGCCGCCATAAGTATAAAACAGAACAATATTTTCAGCAGCGTTGTCACTAATAATGGTATCCGAGATGTCAACCTCGCAGCCTTCCCCGTAGTATATGGCGCCTGCCCACGACCTTCTGCCGTTTACACCCATGTTACCGCCAAAACCACCGTCACCGCCGGTTCCGCCGCCGCCATCCACACCTGCTTCACCGGCTGCGCCTGCGGGTTCACCGTCGCCGCCGCCGCCGCCGTCGGCAAGTGCTGCACCGACACCGGCGTTACCGCCGTTGCCGCCATCTCCGCCGTAGTTACCCAGTCCCTGTCGGGTGAAACAGTTCAAAATTTTACAAAATCGTATCGTCGGACGGCAATTAGGACCGAAATATATCGCTCCGCCTAAAGCTTCGCCGCCCTCGCCGCCTTTTCCGCCGTCGCCGCCTTTACCACCGTTGCCGCCCACGCCGCCGTCACCGCCTACTCCCCCGTTACCGCCTGCTCCCTGCGCCCCGTCGTTCAAGCCCTCGCCGCCTTCCTGGCCTTCCTGACCTTCCTGGCCGGGCTGACCATCCTGACCATCCTGACCATCCTGACCTGCTCCTCCATAACCGCCATCGCCGCCGATGGCCATGCAGTTGACAATTGTGCAATTTAGAATAATTGGAGAACTATCGGCATCGAAATACATCGCGCCTCCATGGGCAAGACCACCATCGCCACCGGGCAAACCGGCCATACCGTCAAGACCGGCCGCACCAGGCTCACCGGGCGCACCAGGTTCGCCATCCAAACCGGGCAAACCATCTACCGGCGCATTCGGATCCGTAGGTGGTTCAGGCCTGTTCGGATCGTTCGGAGCCCATTGGTTCGGATCATTCGGGTCCGGTACAGCCGGTAGGGGCAATGGATCAAGTGGATCCAGCGGATCCAGAGGATCCGGAGGATCTTCAGGAGGATCATAGATAAAAGCGTTATTCTCACCGTTCCAACCTTGGGCGACAACGTCTTCGATGACCAGATGAGACAGAGTTGGACTGCTGCCGTTAAGACAGGTTATTGCTCCACCGAGAGCCGGCTCTCCGGGGGTCCCAACGCCATCGATGAGTGGCATACGACCAAATATTGGTGACGGAGGTTCACTGCCCGGGCCTTTAATAGTGAAACCATCTACGACGGAGTCGTGGCCCTCACCACTTTGAAAGATAAAGGCAGGACCGCCGAAAGTTTGTATAATTGTCTCAGCAACAGAGGCGGGATCATCCGGATGTTCGCTGGCAATAGTAATCGCCTTACCCTGAAAATCATAGCCGCCGAAATAAGTGCCCGCCGAAACGACGATTTTGTCGCCGTGGCTGTATGCTGCACCGATTGCCAAACCAATGCTCTGATATTGTCCGGGTACAAGCAGACTCTTCGGCTGCCGGAATAGTATAGTAACATCCTTGTCAGAGTCCATCGTTATAGTATTTGTATTAGACCATAATGTATCATCATCCGTCCCGGCCCATCGGTCTACAATATAGGTACGGTCCGGTGCTGCGATAAGCGTTATCACTGTGCCATCGGGATAATATTCACCTCTCTTGTGATAGGGTGATATTGTTCCACGGCCACCGATAATTTCGGTACGTAATTGATAAAGAGGGACCTCTTCAAATTCAATAGTAATGCTGGCGTCGGCAACAATAGTAACTTTGTTACTGGTTCCCGTCAATAAATCGTCATCGGTTCCAGTCCAGGCCTTGACTCTATAGCCGGCATCAGGATGTGCTTCGAGCAACACTACTTCGTACTGCCGATAAGTACCGCTGCCCGGTTCGACACGACCCTTAGCCATGTTCGGTTCAACGGGTTCATTCGCATCTACAACAGTAACATCCAACTGTACAAGCCTGGCCGGCAAAGCAGCAAAATGAGCACCTATATCGATAATACCTGCATCGGTCTCTCCATCCGTCCTTGTCGTATAGCTGTCTATCCGAAGACTAATATCGGTATCCGGGTCACCCGCTTCCACACAGGGACTGTCACTACCGAGCTGTCCGGCCGCAGTTTGATTGAGATAGTAGTTACCGAGCGGGCCGGTTGTAAAGAGCGGATCTGAATGAACATTGCCGATACCCTTGTCATTATCCTCAATACAGGAGTATGTAGCCGAACAGTTGTACAGATCGTCACCGTTACCCCACAGGATACAGTTGGTAATTAACGGCGAAGAATCATGAAGGGCAAAGATTCCACCATCTTTCGGAGCATTGGGGTCGTCAACGACTATAGTGCAATTTGTAATCGTCGGCGATGAGTACTCCAAATCGATTCCGCCACCCTTATGAATTGCCGAATTGTCTGCAATTACACAATTTATGATATTCGGGTCTGCGTTATAGCATGCTATACCGCCTCCGACGTTATTAGCAAAATTATTGCTTATAATACAGTCGGATATTGTCGGCGATGACTGCTCACAATTTACTCCGCCGCCTATCCCGGAGTCCGATGCGGTTCGATTGCCTATAATGGTACAGTTCTTGATTGTCGGTGAACTCTCAACACAATCGATACCCGCACCATAAAAATTCACGAAATTATTGTTTATAATACAGTCGGTAATTGTCGGCGATGACCTGAAGCAACTAATGCCTCCGCCGTAATCGGCACTGCCCCAACCGATAGTAAATCCCTTGAGAATTGTATCTGGGCCTTCATTGTTCTGGAACGTTACTACCGAATCCTCATCCAATATGCCTAAAATCATTGTATCTACCGGACTGATGTTCGGATCATCCGGATTGGTGATATCGCCGCTGCGAAGGGTTATCGCCTTGCCCTTAAAGTCAATAATCTCGAGGAAAAGCGCATTGGACTCTGCAATCAGTACATCACCATCATTGGCATCGTCTATGGCGCCCTGGATAGTGGAGTAAAGATTGGAAGAGTCGGTAGGATCATCTTTACTGTTGAGGACTTTTCCTGCCTTTCCCTGGGGGATTAATGTTAATACTTTATGCAAATTAATCCGCCCGCCCGACAGATTAAGTCGGGGTGACATGAATATGGGATCAACCGCCTTCAGGAGAATGCCCTTTACGGTTTTATGTGCCAGCGTCGGGTACTGGGACCAAATCAGCGCACAGGCACCTGATGCATAAGGGGCTGATAACGATGTCCCGCTTAAAGTGGCGTAATTCGTCGATACTCCAAAAACGAGCATCGCAAAATTTTGTGTCGTCGGAGATGTACTCAGTATATCCGTGCCGGGCTCGGCAATATCAACCGATGTCGCTCCAAAATTGGAGAAATCCGACCTCTGATCATTGGGATCTGTTGACATTACAGAAATGATATTATCCAGGTCAAAGCTTGCAGGATAGACGGGATTCACGTCATTATCGCTGCCATAATCGTTACCTGCTGCAACTACGAAAAGCAGTCCCGCATCTCCGGCATCTTTGATGGCATCATAGAGAGACTGCGAAAAATAATCACCACCCCAGGAAGCGTTGATAACCTTGGCACCGTTATCAATGGCATATTGAATAGCTTCAACCGCTTCACTGGCAAAAACCTCAGGCTCTACACGATAATCATCAGCGAAGACCTTCAGGGCCATCATTTTGACGTTCCAACAAACGCCGGCAACGCCCTCACCATTATTACCAACTGCGCCGATGATTCCCGCTATATGGGTACCGTGAAAGTGATTATCAAACGGATCGCTGTCGGCATCATTCGGGTCTGCTGCGACGGCACCGGCAAAATCATAACCATAAATATCGTCTATATAGCCATTACCATCATCGTCAACATCCGGGGCGCCGCGCAGCTCTGCATTGTTAATCCACATATTATCCGCCAGGTCAGGATGTGTATAGTCAATTCCTGTATCGGTAACGGCTACAATCATCTGCGAACTGCCGGTCTCAAAGTCCCATGCCTCTGGTGCGTCAATATCGGCATCTTCCGTTCCGCCGGTTTGGCCCGTGTTATCAAATCCCCACAAATCGGCAAACATAGGGTCGTTGGGAACCGCAAACAGCTTATACTTGTAGTTCGGCTCAGCATACAAAACGTTAGCCGACCGGTTGAACTTGACAGAGGCCTCCGTGACTGTCGTGCCGTCAGGCAGCTTTACAACTGCAAGCCCGGGAGCAACCTCACTATATTCTTTCTCGATCTCTGCCCCGGCAAGGATAAAATCTGAAATCACTCCTTTTACCCCTTTGGTTGTCAGCGGCCCAATTAATAGTGGCCCCTCCGACAACTGCGAAAAAGCATCCACGTCCGCAAAACGAACAATCAGCTCGCCCTGCTTATAAGCCGTGAAATCATTTTCAGATGAATAGTTAAATCCTAAATCCGTTAAATTTATCCCTGAGGGATTGTCTGCCCATGTAAAACCTGCTATGGACAACAAAATCAATGCGATAATCAAAATGTGCTGCTTCATTATTCCGTTTCTAAACTTTCGTTTATCATTCCTTAAACTGTAGGTACTTTGGATAATTAATCAGCCAAGGCAATAGTTAAGTGCCGCTGTTTAAGCTAAATGTAACGTTTTATCAGCAAGGTACTCCACGTGCTAAAATTATTATAAATCAGGCCCTGCAAAAACGTGGGAACTATCGAAAAAACCCCTGCAATTACTACAAAGGTTATAATTCGCCTTCCATTCCGGCAATGGCCTGGGCTTCGCGCTCCGGCTGCAGCATGATTACAGGCTTAACCAATATCAACAATACTTTTTGGTCTCTTATTGTGCTGCGGTTACTAAACAGTCTGCCAAGGATAGGTATCTTGCTCAATACCGGGATACCCGCTTCCTGTTCAACTTCTGCTGTTATCTTCTGGCCGCCTAACAGCAATGTCCCGCCGTCGGGCACGCTAACGCGAGTCATGACACTTGACGTTTCCGTCTCGGGAACAGTTACATCGTATTGCTCGGTTCCCACTGTCGTGCCTGTTGTTACGACCTGTTCAACCCGATGCGTTCTCAATCTGAGCAGGTCAGTCAAAGTAGTAACTATATTCAGCAATACGTATTTTTTATCATGAGAAATTGTCGGGGTAATACTAAGCATACTGCCGACAGATAAATAACCTATTTGTTGTTGTGTTTGTTGTTGTACAGTACCAGTACCAACACCTAATCCCGTTTGGGTGGTTCCAGTGTTGGGTGGTAGTGCATACGTAACAATATCTGAAACAGAGAATGCCGATGACTCTCCGCTCAAAACCGTATTTTTCGGAGCAACTAAAGCCTTGGAATCCGTATGTGCCTGAACAGCCCGCAGAAGGAACGAAACCTGCAAATCGTCAAGTATCGAACCATAACCTCCGCCAACTGTGCCGGCAGCTTGAATACCTCCCAGACTGCCGCCGATCTTTGTTGAGGCATCCGGTGTGGTAGCGACTGCAGAGCCTTGTTCGAAACTAAGCTGGCCCCATTTACTACCAAGGTTAAGCGAAAAATCTACATCCAGACCGATATCTTCGAGGTAATTCTCAGTTACCACCAGGAATACGGCCTCGATGGCAACCTGATTTCCAAGTGATACACGCAACGCTTCCAACAGCTTTTCGATTTCCACATGAACCTCATGGGTCTGCATCACGGCAAGTTTAGTTGGCTGCTGACTCGGGTAAGCCATTATTGTGCCCTGTCCCGTATCACTGAGGTCAAACCAGCTATCCGGCTCGATGGTCTCCTCAATAAGCTGTAATAGGCTCTGTGCCTGCATCATGCTGCCTTGGCCGCCCATCATACCGCCGCCCATCATGCCGCCGCCCATGCCGCCCATCATGCCGCCGCCGCCATAACCGCCCATGCCGCCCATCATACCGCCGCCCATGCCGCCCATCATACCGCCGCCATAGCCGCCCATGCCGCCCATGCCGCCGCCCATCATGCCGCCGCCGCCCATGCCGCCCATCATCATGTTCTGCATGCCCATCATCCTGCCTATTTGTCCATAATTGGCCGGCTCAGCAACAAGGTCTGAGACATCATAAACACGGTGAACCATTTTGGGTGGAAGCATATCTAACGTTCCTATCTGTACAACGCCCTCATCCACAACATAGGTGATTTCTCCAAATTCACCAAGCTGAGCCGAAGTAACACCGGCTATCAGAATCTCTATCGCTTTACGAAGCTTAATCCCGGTCAGCGGATCCATACCTGCCGGTGTGGCTTGTTCGACCTCAGCATTTTCGAGTAAATCCTTCCAGTTCGGCTGTATCTGTATAGCTGGATCTACCGAAGTCTTTAACCTCTCAATTACTTCACCGAAAGACATCCCCGGTGACAAGTCAGAAAGGTCAACAATCTTCTCTAATTGTTCATAGACAATCGCATCGAGCGGATCCAGGCCGATAGGCTTGTCCGGCTGGCGCGTCGGCCTCTCTATCAGCTCTTTCCAATACGGAGGATAAGTGAGTTCCTCTGCGTAAGGAATTCCGGACTCATCCGTCTTCAGTAAAACTTCTGCTCTTTGTTTGTCCGATTTTCTTTTGACCTCTATTTGCTTACGGAAGAAAATCATATCTTCCAGGGTATCTTTCATCACCTGCGCCTGCTCATTTTCCGGGTCCAAAGCAATCAAAGTCTTCAATTGATCAAGGGCTGCTTCATAGCGCTGCTGTTTTTGGTAAGTCAACGCCCTATTCATCAATTCGGCTATTCTGTTCTCCCTGTCAATCTCCATTTGTTCTCTGAAGCGACGGTTTGCCTCTGTTGCCTGGGCGCGTTTGTCTCGTTCCTGCTGTTGAATCTTTTCATTCTCTTTAACAGCTATTTCCTCGGTCATTACTTTCAGAGTGCTGCTGTATTCTTTGAAAAGCTCTTCTCCGAGGTGCATCTGGTTTTTATTAACGGTAAGAGCGGCCATCGCAACTACGTTCTTTGCCTTATCGAACTCGGCCTGGCCTATGTAACCACCTGCTTTAGCTATAGCATCATTAACAACCGCTTTGGTATGGCTGCGGATAATATTCCTTCTGCGGTTAATTACGTCGATATAACTGCTTTCACCTGTTACAGGCGAAGCGACTTTTGGCGCGGCTTCCGGCTTAGACGCTTCTGCCTCTGCAGCCTCAGGACTAACAACAGCCGCCACTACCGGCTTCTTTGACTCTTGAATCAGCTTCCGCTTTGGTAAGAGTTTATTTATTTGAGCCACATAACCTTCCGCTTCCTTTTTCATGTTAGGCGGGAGCAAGTCACTGGACGCGAGTTTTATAAAACCTTCACGGGCCTTTTCAAGCTGACCTGTGTGGTAAAGTTTTATGCTCTGGTTCCAGAGATTAGATATCTCCTTTTGCCGCAAATCAAGGGCCGCGACAGGTTCTCTGGCCGCTGCAGGAACTTCCGCCGGCTTCTTTTCAGTCGTAAGCTTTTGACTTTTGGCCTTTTCAAGCCGTTCTTGTGCCTCGAGAACCTGGGCATCTATTTGCCTGAAAACCTCGGCGATTTGTGTAAGCTCTTCTTTCGTCAAAAACTCATTGTCTTTGATCTTTTCAAGATACGTTTTGGCTTGAATTAGTTGGTCCCGCTTAATCAAGTCATTGACTGCCCGAAACGTCTCTAAGGCACGTTTTCTCTTAAGGACTGCTATCTGGCTCTTTTCCAGTAACCCTCCGAGCTGCTCACGAACAGCCACAGTCAAATGTTCTTCGTAGCCCTGGGCCATTTGGAAGGTTTTTACCGCCTGCTCAAAGAAACCTTTGGCGTACTCCTCCTGACCGGTCTGAAGATAGGTCTGGACTATGCGGCGGATTGCTTCACGCCGCTCAGAACCTTCATTTTCCTGCGAAGGAGCAACTCGCGATATAGTTATTATCGGCAATAAAATCAGTGCCAGAACAATGGACAGGGACCTCCTGTCAAATGAATCGGTCAAAAAACTCGGCTTGCTCAAAATTAACCTCCTGCCAAAAAAACACCCTCAAAAGGAATTTTTTATCAAATTATGGTTCGTTACGACCTCCAGTTCTTAAAATAGATAAGACCTTAGATAATCGAGTTTATAATAAAATCTCTAATATTGCAAGAGAAAAATTTGATTTATATCAACTTGGCCGATAATATTCAAGTTTTTACATTGTTAAAATGGAATGTTTGAACAAACTGGGCGAAAAATAGTCACTTAAAAAATGCCTTTTTTCTGGCCATAATTAGGCTTTTAACAGAACGTAATCACTCAAAAAAAATAAAAAATGACCCATAATCCTTTCATTTTAGCTATTGATACTTCCAGCAGAATAGGCTCCGTTGCAATAGCTGCTGACAAAAAAATTCTCGCAGAAACAACTTTTTCTGCGCCAATCAGGCACAGTGCGGAGATTTTTCCCGCTATCAGTGACATTCTGGGCCGCTTTAACCGAAAGCCCGGCAATATTGAGCAGGTACACATCTCCGCAGGTCCCGGCAGCTTCACAGGGTTGCGCATCGCAGTAACAATCGCTAAGACAATGCACCTGGCCAACGCCGCAAAGATTATCGCCGTCGATACTCTCGACGTAATCGCCGCCAATGCAAACGACTATATAAAGGATAAAAAAACTACAACTCTTCTTAAAACTTCACGCCGTCATCCGGAACCATCTGAAATCGAAGAACCACCAAAGAGGCAATCTCCTGAAAGAATCGCCGCTGTCCTTGATGCAAAACGGGGACAGTTCTTCATCGCCGTTTACCAGCACAATTCCGGCAGCAGCCTGCAAACAGAAAACAAACGAATCTGGAAAAAAATATTTCCGGATTCCCTAATGACCCCGTCCCGGTTCCTCAACCAGTTTACTCGCGATGAACAGCCAATCTGGCTGCTCGGTGATGGCTTGCTATACCATAGGGATAAATTCAAAACCGATGCAGTTCGGTTTATGGACGAGAAATACTGGAGTCCGCGGGCTTCGAAGGTCCTTCTCCTCGGCTGGAAAAAAGCACTGGCCAACAAATTCGAAAATCCTTTAACACTAACCCCGAACTATTTACTCCGCCCGGATATCAAAATAAAAACACGATAGTCCTCCGATCAAGTCCCAGGTTTACAATTATTGATGCCTTGTTCGATATTCTCTCAAGTATGCCCTCAAAACTTTTCCTCGACTCCGCTCGGGCAGTATTGACTCTGACCATTTTCCAATCACCATTCACCCGGTACCAACAAGAAAGGGCTTATACCTTTTGGGTATAAGCCCCGAGTTAATACGAATCTGTAATGCTAACTACATTACTTTAACTGTTCCATTAACCTTCTTATTCTACCAGCTCCGGCGGATGCAGACGTATATCATCGAAGTATAACATACCTGAGCCGCCGGCAACAGGATTAGCTCTGTTACCAACACCAACAGTAATCGAGCTAACATTTGCAAGGTTCACTCCCTGGTCAGCAAACGCCTGCAGGTCGATATTCCATGCCGTCCATGTACCTGCCTGTGCAGCTTCAGGATTATCACTGCTGACCGCAGCATTGCCGTTTAGGACAACATACATCGTCTCGGCAGCATTGGCCGCATTGCCTATGTACCAAATCGTCAGTGTATCTACGCCTTTCACCGTCCAGTCACGATTGGAAGTCAACGTCAAGGTTGCTTCGGATTTGCCGACAGCGT